>JAFGFF010000123.1 GCA_016931075.1 Pirellulales bacterium
GCAACAGAAACCCCTCTGGTTGGCCTCCCGCTGAGGTGGCATGAAATTGCGGCTGAAAACCGGGGAAAAACCACCCAGGGCTTGACCCAGGATCATGCATTCTGCCCGACTTGGGGTCATTCCCCCATGTGCCCGCTTCACCCGGCCTCGTCGATCCGCACGCAGCGGCCTTCGACTCGCACCCGGCCGGCGGCCAACAGGGCCAGGGCCTCGGGGTAGGCCTCGCATTCGGCCTCGAACACCCGGGCGGCCAGCGTGTCGGGCGTGTCGCCGTCGAGCACGGGCACGGCCCGTTGGAGAATCACCGGCCCATGGTCGTACTCGTTGTCGGCGAAATGGACCGTGCAGCCGCTGAGCTTGGCCCCGTAGTCCAACACGGCCTCATGCACCCGATGCCCATAAAAACCCTCGCCACAAAACGACGGGATCAAGGCCGGGTGAATGTTGATCACACGGTTGGCGAAATCCTTCGGGATGGTCACCCGTTTCAAAAACCCGCCCATCACGATCAACTCGACGCCCGCCGCCCGGCACCGGTCGAAAAGGGCCTGGCTGAACGCGTCCTGATCGGCGAAATTGGCCCGACGGATGACCTCGGCCGGAATGGACGCCTCCTCGGCAAACCGCAATCCTCCGGCCGTCGGACTGCTTGAGATGACCAGCCGAACCTCCACGTTCAACCGGCCGGCCGTGATCCGCTCCAGCAGATTCCGCAACGTCGTCCCCCCGCCCGAGATCAACACGGCCACGGGCAAGGGCCGCTTGGGATTGGCGTCAGCTTGCATCATCAACTCCTCCTCATTCCTTTCCCTTGGGGAGAGGGTGGGCGGACTAGTGGCCAGAAGTAGAAGCGGCGTCCCGCCGCTTTGTGATGTTTTACGGTACTTTTCGAAACTTTTAGGAACGCGGCGAGGACGCCGCGTCTACGGATTATTTGGTTTTGGCCACGCTGACGTACAACGTCACCGAATCCCCGGCGATCTGGGCTTCGACCGCGTCAGCCCCGGAGATCGATTGGAAGGCGAGTTCCACGGCCAGCGTTTCGCCTTGGATGTACTCGGCGAACTGTTTGGCCGCCGCGCGAAGTTCGCTCGACTCGGTCACCAGGCCGACTTGGATCCGGTCGGTATACTCGCAATTCAGGTCCTTGCGCCGGTCTTGAACCAACCGCACGACCTCTCGGGCGAGGCCCTCGGCGATCAACTCGTCGGTCAACTCGGTCGACAGGACGACGACGCTGTGCTTGCCCTGTGCGGCTGTCCAACCCTCTTTGGCTTGCAGGCGGATCTGGACCTCGTCGGGTGCAAGCGCGACCGGTCCGTCGGGCAGGTCGATCTTTAACTCGCCGTTGGCTTCCATCTCGACCAAGAGCGCGGCCCCGTCGGCCCCAGCCAGGGCTTTCTTTAACATCGGCAAGCGTTTGCCCAGCTTGGGCCCCAGCTTCTTCAACTCCGGCAGGACCGTGTAGCTGACGTACTGCTCGGCCTGCTTGGCGAACTCCATCCGCTTGACGTTCAGTTCGTCGCAGATCAGCCCGGCGTGGGCTTCGAGCCACTTGCGGTGGTCGACATGCCGGTCGGTCAAAATCACCTCGACCAGGCCCAACGGCTGGCGGACCTTGAGCTTGGCCCCCATTCGGGCACTTCGCCCCAGCGAGACCAATTCGCGGCACAAGCCCATCCGCTCGGAAAGCTGCCGGTCGACGGCCGACGTCTCGCCGGTCGGATAGTCGCACAGGTGGACGCTTTCGGTCGCCCGGGCTCCAAAAGGCGCGACGGCCAGGTTTTGCCACATGGCCTCGGCCAAAAACGGCACGAACGGAGCGATCAATTTGCACGTGGTCAACAGACACTCGTAGAGCGTCCAATAGGCGTCCTGCTTGTCGGCCGTCTGCTCGCCGCTCCAAAAACGGTCGCGGCTGCGGCGGACGTACCAGTTTGACAACGCGTCGGAAAACTCGGTCAGCCGGGCGCACGCGTTGTAGTTGTCATAGGCGTCCATCCGCTCGGTCACGGCCCGGGCCGTCCGGTGCAACTCGCTCAAGATCCACCGGTCCAACTCGCTCCGCTTCTCGACCGGGCGGTATCCTTCGGCCTTGGCTAAAACCGATGCGTCAAGCTGGCCGGCGTTGTCCTTCAAAAGCGCGGCCGGATCGAACCCGTCGATGTTGGCGTAGATGACGAAGAAGCTGTAGCAGTTCCACAGCGTCAGCAAGAATTCGGGGATGGCTTCCTTGATCGCCCTTTCGCTGTACTGGATCGACGTCCAGGGCGGCTGGTTCGAGAAGAAGTACCATCGCAGGGCGTCGGCCCCGTAGCGGCGGAAGATCTCGTCCGGCTCGCGGTAGTTCCGCAGGCTTTTGGACATCTTGCCGACGCGATGGGTCGTCTTGCCTTTGGCCTCCCGGGACTCCTCCTCGCTCAGATAGATCTCCTTCGACCCGGCCGTCTCCCACCACTCGGCCAACATCAGCCCCAGGACGATGCACGTCTTATACGGGTGCGGGAACTCCACGCTCCCTCTCCCCTTGGGAGAGGGCTGGGGTGAGGGTGCGTTGTCCACCGCCACGCTCTCTTCCTCATTCGCCTCTTCTCCAAACAACAGCGTACTGATCGCCAACATGCTATAAAACCAACCCCGCGTCTGGTCCAACGCCTCGCTGATGAAGTCGGCCGGAAATTGGTTGGCGAACTGTTCTTGGGAGCCCTTGGTGGCTGGGTAGCCCCATTGGGCGAACGGCATCGCGCCGGAGTCAAACCAGCAGTCGATCACCTCAGATACACGCCGCATCCGCGCGCCTTTGGCCTTGGGCGAGTCGTACGTGATCGCGTCGATGTACGGCTTGTGAACTTTCAAATCGTCGGGCAAATCCGGCTTGGCTTTTTTCGCTTTCTCCCAGGCCTCGGTCCCCTGAACGCCCGGCTTGGCCAGCAACTCGGCGTAGTTGGCCACGGCTTCCATGTGGCCCGTCTTCTCGCAAACCCAAATCGGCAGCGGCGTGCCCCAGTAACGCTCGCGTGACAGGGCCCAATCGACGTTCGTCTCAAGAAAATTGCCCATCCGGCCGTCGCGAATGTGCTCGGGCAGCCAGTTGATCTTCGCGTTGTTGGCCAGCATCCGGTCCTTGAACTGGGTCGTCCGGATGAACCAGCTTCGGCGTGGATACTGGATCAGCGGGTCTTCCTCGGCCCGCCAGCAGAACGGGTAGTCGTGCAGGTACTGGTCCAGGTGGAACAGCTTGCCCTCGGCGCGAAGCTGCCGGCAGATGTCCTTGTCGGCCTCCTTGACCCAACGGCCCTTGTAGTCGGGCGTCTCGTCGGTGAACTTGCCGTCGGGCCCGACCGAGCAGATCAGCTCGGGCCCCTGCCCTTCAACGAATCGGGCCTGCTCTTCGGTCAACAGGTCGTAGTCGACCTCGCCGAACGCCGGGGCCTGGTGGACCAGGCCGGTGCCGCTGTCGGTCGTGACGAACTCGGCCGGCACCACTCGCCACGCGATCGGTTGGCTGCCGCCCTTCTTGAGCTTGCCCTGCTTTTGGCCGTCCCGCTTGTAATAAAAATCGAACGGCGGCACGTAGCACAGGCCCAGTAGTTGCTCGCCTTTGACGGTCGCCTCGACGGTGAACGTGCGTTTGACCTTCTCGGCGATCGCGTCGACCAGGGCCGAGGCCATGACCAGCCGGCGGGCTTCGTCCTCGACCGAGACGATCGCATAGTCCAACTCCGGCTTGACCGCGGCGAACTGGTTGCTCGGCAGCGTCCAAGGCGTGGTCGTCCAGACCAGCAGGTCCGTGTCGGCCAACTCCTTGGGCGGATCGACCAGCGGGAACCGCACATAGACGCTCGGGTCGGCCACTTCGCGGTAGCCTTGGCCCACCTCGCCGCTCGAGAGGGCCGTGCCGCCTTGGGCCCACCACCAGACGATTTTGTGGCCCTGGTACAACAGCCCTCGGTCGAACAGGTTCTTGAGCGCCCACCAGACGCTCTCGACGTAGCTCTGGTGATAGGTCACGTAGGCTTCATCCAGGTGGATCCAGAACCCCAGCCGCTCAGTCAGTTCTTCCCACTGCTTGGTGTAGCGAAAAACGCTTTCGATGCACTTGTGGATGAACGGCTCGACGCCGTAGTCCTCGATTTCGTCCTTGCTGTGGATGCCCAGCCCCTTGCAGACCTCGACCTCGACGGGCAGCCCATGCGTGTCCCAGCCCGCCTTGCGCCGGCAGAGCTGCCCTCGCATCGTCCGGTACCGCGGGAACAGGTCCTTGATCGCCCGGGTGAGGCAATGGCCCGGGTGCGGCAACCCGTTGGCCGTCGGCGGCCCCTCGTAGAAGACGAACTCCGGCGCGTCAGCCCGGGCGTCGAGCGATTTTTCGTAAATCCGGTTCTCGTTCCAGAACTGGATGATCCGTTTTTCGAGTTCGGGGAACGAAACCGAGCCTTCAATAGGTTGAAACATGGCGGGCGTGGGGGTTAAAGAATCTCTCAGTGCAAAGCTTATCTGTAGGGAACGCCCTCTGTGGCGTTCCTCGGTGGTGGCGTTTCTCCATGACCCGGAACGGCACGGAGGCCGTTCCCTACAGTAGTCACGGAGACCATTCCTGATCTGTAGGGAACGCCCTCCGCGGCGTTCCTGGCCTCGGTTCGACAATAAACCTGTAGGGAACGCCCTCCGCGGCGTTCCCCGAATCCGGTCCGCTTGGCCACGCTCAGAGCGTGGCCCTCCATCCTCCGAGGAAAAACCTCAAACCAAACAAAACTAGTAGTAAACCACGATCCGCCGGTGGTGGCAAGCCGAGCGTTTAGCCGTCCACACCCGAGGGGTGCATTCCGCACTATGCACTATGGAGAACGCCATTCAATTGGAATCCCTACTGGGCCGAAGGCCCTGCGGTTCTCCCAGCCCAGGGCATCCGCCCTGGGGACCCAGCGGGCAAAACCTCGGCATATCCGGCCCAACGGGCCAACCGTTCTGCTGGCGGAACTGTTGGCCCGTTGGGCCGAATTCTTATTAAAACACCTTCCCGGTCCCTTTTCCCAGGGCGAATGCCCTGGGCTGGGAGAACGGCTGCCCCTTCGGGGCGTTGTCTAGCCTGAAGGGAGACGGAATGCCAAGCAAGCACGACAGTAAAGTGCGCAGTGCACCCCACACCCGAGAGAGATCACCGCGGATAACAAGGTTCACCACCTCCGCCAGCCTTGCACCGCGTACCCCGATGGGGTAGCATGACCCAAGCCGACTCTATCAGAATCGGTTGGTCCTCAGGCGTGGTGCCAAGAATAACAGGTGCTATCCCGCGCCTAGTAGAATCATACCATTCACGAGTTTCTCACTACGAGGAGGGAACCCCGCATGTCCGTCGATTGGCGGCAGACACTCAGGACTCTGGCGACGCAGTTTGAAGCTCATGCAGCAAGATCGTGCGGTCTGCACCACCTCTTTGTTGAGGTCACAGACAAAGAACGAGACAAAATGTCTGGGCCCGCATGGTTCAAACCGCTTGTGGGAAAGATCCCGGATCGTAATGGGGAACCGCAATTCGATCCTTGGGATGCCTTCGCATCAGATGGACTGCCTGGCGTGGGCCCGGGATTTCGAGCACCTGAACCACACGAGACTCTCGGGGACGTCAATACCGAGGGTATGATTCGTGATACTTCCGGTGTTGTTCGCGCCATCGCAGTACCCATGAAGATTCGTGTGGGATATTTCTGCGGACAACCAACAGGCAATCTGTCTGGTTTCAAATCACTTGCCAATGCGGCGGCAATGGCTCTCGCGGGAGCTAGCGATCTTCACGAGCACATGTTTGCCGGTGAACTCACCGACATTTTTACTACCCCACACGGAGTTGTACGTTACACGTTTGGAGATGTTTCTGTAGTTCCCAATCATTCCATCGCATGTGGCTGGGATGCCGGAGTGCTAAGCTTCAAGAACGGTGTTCTAATCGATGTCCCGGTTGCGGAGATGGCGACAGGTGTGGGGCAATGGCTGCTTATGCTTCATCGGTTAGGTTGGTTTCGGCTCCCTGGAAGTGGCTTGCATGCTGAGCGATTCGCTTGGCACGAGAATGTCGAAGTGGCGTTCGAGATGTTCTCTACGGATTACTCGACTTGTCCGGAAGGTCTCCTGAAGCAGTTTGAACACATTTCCAGGGACTCTTACTACTCACTCTTGGGAACGAAAGACGCACCGCTCGATATTTGCCTTGCTTCAGCTTTTGCAATTCAACTGCTACTGGCTGATCTATCACCTGAAATCTCACAAGCTCCAAGTCGGGTAGAACCTTCCACAGACTACTCGCGAGAAAAATGGAAAAACCGTCCGTTGCCCAGTATTCGTACAGCAACTCCCGAAGAGGCTAAAAGGGCGAAAAATCGAAAACCACTAGTGGGCATACTTGTCGCAACGAAAACTGAAAAAACGGGCGTCTTAAAACGCATGTACCCTCCAGAGGGAAGCGACAGTGTGCTTCAGGTGTACTCTGGAAACAATACTTGCTTCATCGGACGTCTTGGGGTAATCGACATTGTGCTATGCATGACTGCTGTGGGTTCAACCAGCCGGGACTCATCAGGCATTGTCACAAGTGAGTTGATTGAGCAGTGGAAGCTTTCAGCCGTCATTGCAACCGGGATTGCGTTCGGTAAAGATCCGGACAAACAGGCCATCGGAAACGTACTTGTGGCAGAACAGATTGTCCCGTACGAGCCTCAACGAGTTAGCGAGAATTCAAGCGAGGAACGTGGAATACCAATATTGGCAGGAACTGTATTGCTCAATCGCTTTAGGAACGTCGTTAAATGGAGCTTTTCAGCCCCTGACAAACGCCAATGTGGTTTCCAGGTGGGTAAAATCCTCTCGGGGGAAAAGCTGGTAGATGATCCTGAGTTCAAACAGAGTCTCTTCCAAAGGCATCCCACTGCAATTGGCGGTGAAATGGAGGGTGCGGGCGTGGCGGCTGCGGCAGAGAGAAAGAAGTGTGAATGGATTGTAGTGAAGGCAATTTGTGACTGGGGAGATGGTTCAAAGACCGACGACCACCAGGAATTTGCCGCTGCAGCTTCAATTGACTTGGTTGAACATGTTCTTAAACAACCAGGAGCGCTCGAGGCACTAGTCTCGAAAGGGTAAATTAAGCCCGTTACACCGGTTCTTGAACTGATGTGGTAAAGCCGCAAGAGTTCAGAGCGGCGGGGAAAAACCTATTGCCGCTACGCGGCCCAGGTTCGAAAACCTGGGCTACCCAGTGAAATAAAGCGGCCCGAGCCAACCGGCGAATTCCGCCGTACAATGGGTGGAAACACTCCCTTTCTGCTCAGTTCAGAGGATATCCGATCATGCGAACCTGGACGTGGACGTTGGCGGTTGTCGTGCTGTTAGCGGCATGTTTGGGAGCCAGCAGCAAGCCGGAGGTGGCGTATATCAACGACGTGGCGGTGAAGGCCCAGGAGGACACGGGCTATTAGGTCGTTCGGGTGGACGGCAAACCGGTCCGGAGGGCAAGCGGGCGGATCGTCACGTTGGTGCCGTTTGCCCTGGTTCCGCAGGGCAAGCGAGAACTCACGTTGCAGCGCAAGCCACACGCCGACAAATCGAAGCCCGAGACGCTCAAACTCACCGCCACCCTGGAAGCCGGCAAGCGCTACCGGTTCGCGTATCAAAACGGCGACGTGGTACTGATCGAGGAGGTGAACAAGAGATAGCCGCCAGTCGGCATCAAAAAGGGAGGCATGGCCATGGGATTCTTTTCGCGCCGGCCGAAGTTCGAACTGCCAGGCTGGACGTTTCGGGCGACCAACGACGTGCATACCGAGTTGGTCCTGGCTATGGGCCGCTGGGTCGTCACGGATGGCGCATTTCTGACGAAAGACGCTTTGGAAATGGGCCAGGTCACAGGCCGGCGAGGATTTCTGGACCTGGCCCAAACGCAGGACGGACTCAAGACGTTGACTCTTGGGCATGAAGCCGCCCCAACAGAGGCCGGGCTGACTCGACACGTCCTCGTCATTGACTCCGGCCAAATAGTCTTCTGCTGTGCCGACATGTTCGCTCAGGCCGACGTGACGCTGACCGATCACCGAACCAGCGGCGCGGTGACGAAGGCCGCCAGGAACGCGACGGGCAAGTCGGGCGCCAACATCGTGTTGATCCATGACGCCGACGAACAGTGCATCGGCCTTGTCGCCAATCCAATGTGGGGCGACGGCGCCTACCGTCTGGAATCGGAAGACGCCGGCGAGTTCCGGCTACTTCGCGCTCACCTGGACGAGAGCTGCTAGCAGCCCGTTGAAGAGGAGGTGTCTCAACCCGACGGGGTGTTGGGGAATAACCTCTTGCCGCCGTGCGATATGTGGTTTGAGAACCTGGGCTGCTCTTTTCCTGCTCATGGGCCAATTGGGTCCAAAAAATCGAGAAGGCTCGGGGTCTTGATCCTGGGGAGGGTGTGCAAAGACGGGGAGGGTCGATCGGGCAACAGGGTCGCGGGAACCCAGGCTGGCGTTGGGGTCAGGCGGGGGGGCTTATCATTCCACCCAGTGAACGAAGAGGAGGTCGGACATGAGCGCGCGAAAAAGGCGATCGGGGGGGTGGTGCGGCGTGGGGGCCGTGGTGGTCGTGGCATGGGGAGTGGCCATCGGCGAGGCGGCCGAGTGGGACAAGGGGCGGACGTGGCCCTTGTCGAGCAGCGATATGGGGGCTCCCGTGGTCTCGGACGATGCCGAATTGCTCGTCTATCAGGCCTGGGAAACAAATGGCGTGGAACTGACGGCATGGGACACGGGCACGGGCCGCGCGCTCTGGACCCAGACGGTTCCTCATGTTTCGAATACGCCGTCTGACCCAATCACAACCATGACGCATCCTTCCGCGGACTTCGTCTTGTCACCGGATAAGACGCTCCTGGCCTATCCCGTCAGATCGAGTCGCGTTGGCGCGCAGGTCCAACTCCGCGAGACGCGACGCGGCACGGTGGTCCGCACCCTCCGTGCTGGAGCAGTGGCCGACCAGACCGGCTCGCCCGGAATGGCGCCGTTCATGTTCGGTCAAATCGTGTTCGCGCCCAACAACAAATGGCTCGCGGCAGTTGACTACACCAGCTCCGACGTCATCCATCTCTGGGATCCAAAGACGGGCAAAAGCCCGGGTATCCTTCGCGAGACCGGGACCACTTTCGTTTCGATCCGCTTCTCGCCCGACGGGCAACGGCTCGCCGCGATCGGTTGCCCCAAGAGCGTCGTTCGAAATGGAATGTCGACCCTGATCAGAAAAAATCCCGCATACGACGAAGTGCTTTTCCTCTGGGAGATGAAGGGCGGCCGGAAGATGGCCGAAATCAAGTTGAAGGGAACGAAGTCCGTCTCCACGGGCGATTTGACCTTCTCGACGGACGGGCGTCTGCTTGCCCATCAGGCGACCGACGCGTCGGACAAGGCCGATCGGCCGAAATTAAACCAGGTTTGTCTGCGCGACATGGAAAACGGCGGGCAGAAGCAGCTTCTTGCTATGTGGGCGAACGAGACACTACGATTCGCCATCGACGGGAAGACGCTTTGGGGCCTCCGACGCGATTCGGATCGTTTGGTCGTCGAGAAAGCGGACCTGGCGTCCGGCCGGATTGCCAAAACGATAGATTTGCATCTGCCGGACGCAAACCCGTTCCATTCGGAAGCCGTCCTGTCGCCAGACGGCGACTTTCTGGCCGTGGCGACCAAAAACGATGGCGTCCGTCTGTACTCCACCGAATACGGCAAGGAACTCGCTTCCCTTCAAGGGCCTCGCAAGGATATGGCTAGGTTTCGGACCGCAAGCATAGCGATACTCATCGGCCGGCCGCCGAACCGTCCCCCACCGTCGCTCTTCGTCCGCCCAGACGGCACTCGCGTTGTCACAATCGCTCTGTTGGGCCAGACAAATCCGAAAACCCTTCAGTTCACCGGCCACCCGGCGGCCATCTCATGGAACCTGACCGAAAAGGGCGAGGACAAGAAGGATCCCATACGACCGAAAGAGCGCTCGGCCAAGTCGGGTTCTTGATCCAAACCCGTGCGGGCTGGCTCAGACTATCGGTCGAGGTCGTTTGTCGAGACTTACTGTCTAATCGTAAACGCTTATCACACCCCGACGGGCGGCACGAGTTTTTTGAGCTCGTGCCGCCCTGCCGGGAGGGCGTGTCGGGGTTGTCTTCGGGGCCGCCAACCAAGGGCTGCGAGCTGGTGCGGTCGTTCGCACGAGGACGTCGCGAAATTCGGGCGCCCGCGTCCTCGAGGACCGTTTGTCTTTCATGTTGCCAAACCATAGTTCCATGACAAAAAGCACCATTCGGCCAGTCAGTTAGTCGATACGACCCTGTCCGGACCCAAGGCCCGGCGATCGGGTGACACCGGTGTGAGCGCCGGTACTGCGTGGCCCTGGCGTTTCGCCAGCGTTAATCCACTCGTACAAGCACTCAAACCAGTGTCACCCGTCGGCAGCCGCACGACCGGCGGCCGACGCGGAGCCCGGCGTGGAATCGCGATCGACGCTTATCGATCGAACGAGGGCGTCATGAAAGCGGTGCACCTCGCCGTCGTCGATCGTCCGGCCATCCGTGCCGCGCGGCGCGCAACTGCCGCGAGCACGCCTCAATGCCGGAAGGCGTCAACCGGCCCGCCAGCGATCACCCGATCCATCGCAGACCAAACAGCCTGCAAAAGAACCGAGCAACCGGGGTCATCCGCGGGGCCACACTCGGTTACCCGCATGACGCCCTCACCCTAGCACACCCGGTGGCCCAATTTCAAGAAAAAAAATTAGGCCAAACATCGCGTTTTTTTTGAAACAGGGATATCTGGCAAAATGATCGCGAAACCACGAAAAGAAGGAAAAAACGAGGTGGGGCGGAACACGAGCCGCGATGAGCTGATAGCCTTCTACCAGAATCGCATTCTTGTCTTTCGTACTTTCGTCCTTTCGTGATGAACAGGCCAACGACGTGGCCGGCCGAGACAGATGCCCCGAATAAAAAAGGTCCGTTTGCCCGGGCTTGGAACGGATCCCTCTTGGCTGCCCTTGACCGGGCGTCCAAGGACAGCGTATCATGATGGGTTCCCATGCTCCAGATCCCACCTCACCGAGTCTGCCTGTTCCTGTTATGCCCGAACGACGCAACGACCTGCGGAATATCGCCATTATTGCCCACGTCGATCATGGAAAGACGACGCTGGTCGACTGCATGTTGCGCGAGAGCGGGCAGTTTCGCGCGTCGCAGCTTGCCGGCGAGCAGATCCTCGACACGAACGACCTGGAACGCGAGCGGGGCATCACGATCCTGGCCAAGAACATCGCCATCCCGTACCGGGGCGTGAAAATCAACATCATCGACACGCCGGGCCACGCCGATTTCGGCGGCGAGGTCGAACGGGTGCTGGGGATGGCCGACGGGTGTCTGGTGCTGGTCGATGCGGCCGAAGGGCCCATGCCGCAGACGCGGTTCGTCCTGGGCAAGGCGCTGGCAGAGGGACTGCGGCCGATCGTCGTCATCAACAAGATCGACCGGAGCGACGCCCGGCCGCACCAGGTGGTCGACGAGGTGCTCGAACTGTTCCTGCAGCTCGGGGCCGACGACGCGGCGGCCGATTTTCCCTACCTGTTCGCCAGCTCGAAGGAAGGTTTCGCCACCACCGATCCCGACGTGCCCAGCGACACGATTCGGCCGCTGATGGACTTGATCCTCAAGGAAATCCCCGGCCCGATGGTCGACATCGGCGAGCCGATGCAAATGCTCGTCACCACGCTCGACTGGTCCGACTACGTCGGCCGGATCGCCATCGGCCGCGTCCAGGCGGGCACGATCCGCAAGGGACAAGGCGTCGTGCTCTTGCAGGACAACGGCCGCGAGGAACAGACCAAGATCGCCTCGGTCTACACGTTCGACAAACTCGGCCGGCAAGAGGTCCACGAAGCCGACGCGGGCGACATCGTCGCCGTGGTCGGGCTGGGCGAGGTCGAAATCGGCGATACGATCTGCTCGCCGCAAGCGCCCCGGGCGTTGCCGCGTCTGCGGGTCGACGAGCCGACCTTGCGGATGACGTTCAGCATCAACAGCTCGCCCCTGGCCGGACGCGAGGGCAAGTACGTGACCAGCCGCCACCTCCGCGAACGCCTGATGCGCGAGCTGGAACGCAACGTCGCCCTGCGGGTCGAGCCGATCTTCGGCACCGACCAGTTTTCCGTTTCGGGCCGCGGCGTGCTGCACCTCTCCGTGCTGATCGAGACCATGCGGCGCGAATCGTACGAGCTGTCGGTCGGCAAGCCGGAGGTCATTTTCCGAACCAATAACGGCCAGGTCGAAGAGCCGTTCGAGACGCTGGTGGTCGAAGTGCCCGACACGCAAACCGGCCCGGTCATGGAAATGGTCGGCGCCCGGCGGGGTCAGCTTCTGACCATGGCCGGCCGAGGCGACTACACGCACATGACCTTTTCGATCCCCGCCCGAGGGCTGATCGGGCTCCGCACCCGACTCCTGAACGCCACGCAAGGCACGGCCGTGATCCATCACCGGTTCGAGGCCTACAAACCGCGCGAACAGGCCATCCCCGGCCGCGCGACCGGCGTGCTCGTGTCAATGGTCGCGGGCAGGGTCGTCGCGTTCGCCCTGGATACGCTCCAACAACGCTCCGAGTTGCACGTCGCGCCGGGCGACGTCGTCTACGAAGGCATGATCGTCGGCGAAAACAGCCGCGGCGGCGACATGGACGTCAACCCGACCAAGGAGAAGAAGCTCACCAACATGCGCGCCTCGGGCAGCGACCGCAACATCCTCTTGAAGCCGGCCCGCCGCCTCTCGTTGGAAGAAGCCCTCGAGTTCATCGAGTCCGACGAACTCGTCGAGATCACCCCGACCCAAATCCGGCTCCGCAAAATCCTCCTCAAAGAAACCGACCGCCGCCGCGCCTCGCGGGCGAAAGCGAAAGAAGCATAAGGCTCGAGGGATCCGCAACAAGAGGATTCCAGAGTCGTCTTGGGGGCAGGCCGGATCTTGACAGCACCGCGGGGGTGCCGGAAGATTGGAGTGGCGGTGCGTCGTCGATTGCCTGGGTGACGGATTCCGCATACCATTCAGGCAAGACGCCGGGGCGTGCTCACGGCTCCTCCTTCCTCTCGAACAACTCTCCGTAATAGGACGGTGCAACCATGAAAGCCTCCTTTCTCGTCGCGGCGATCGGTCTGGGTATGTTGGGGCTGAGCGTTCACGCCACCACGGCCGACGAGCCTTCGGACATTCGTCAACCAGAGCTTCGCGACGGGCGACCGCGGTCGATGCTCAAGATAGAGATGACGAAGGTCGACCGGACGAAGCGCCCGGCGACCGACTCGCACAATCAACTGGGCGGCGGGGCCAAAACGCTTTCGCCCAAGCCGATCGATGCGGCGGCGGGCGAGCCGTATCGCGTGCGGAAGACGAAGGATTTCAAGATCACCGGCATGGGCGACAACGCGGCCTGGGCGGCGGCCGAGTGGGCGATGATGCCCGCCCGGAAAGCCGACAAGCGTGTTTCGCGTTTCAAGATGCTCTATTCCGACCGAGGGCTGTACGTGTTGATGGACGGGGACGATGCCGACATCACGTCGACGAAGAAGGCCGATTTCGAGGATCTGTGGACCGAGGACGTCTTCGAGTTCTTTCTCTGGCCGGACGAGCGTTGGCCGGTCTATTTCGAGTACGAGATTTCTCCCAAGGGCCACGAACTGGTCCTACTTGTGCCCAACTTCGGCGGCCGCGACAAGCTGCACGGTTGGCGTCCGTGGCACTACGAGGGCAAACGGAAGATCGAGAAGAAGGTCGCCTTGCGAGGCCCGACCCGCGCGATGACCGGCTGGACGGCCGAGGTCTTCGTCCCCTACGACCTGCTCAAGCCGCTGCAAAACGTCCCGCCCACCTCGGGCACCCGCTGGCGGGCCAACGTCTACCGCTGCGACTACGACTTCAATCGCGCCGTCCACTGGTCCTGGAAGCCGACCGGTTCGAGTTTCCACGAGATCGACCGGTTCGGGACGCTTGTGTTTGAATAGCCCTGACGCTGAAGCCGTAATAGACCGGTCATGTCAAGACGGAGGGCCATGATGCGTTTTCTCGCCGCACATCTCGCGTTGTCTCTTGTCTTCGCGGTCATTGTCTCGGCCAAGGGCAACGAATCGGCGCCGCGCGGCGTCGGTCAATGGCCGGCCGAGTTAGGCAACCATCGTGCCGTCGTGAAGGTCGAGGCTCCCGCTGACGCCGTTCGCGTTCATTTGCCGTGGCGGCGGCCCGATCGCGACCCCGAGAAAAAGGCGGTCGTTGTCGTCGACGCGGCGACGGGCAAGCAGATCGACAATGTCGTGACGATCGCGGTCAACCGTGAGTACGGCGACCTGGCCTTTCAGCCGGTCAGCGGCCCGGGCACGTACCACGTCTACTATCTGCCTGCCCAGCCGGTCCGCACGGGCAATTTCCGCAAGGTCGCCTATGCGAAACCGCGACAGACGGCCGACAAGCAGTGGCGCGAGCGCAATGGCCTTTCCTCTGCCGCCTTGAAGCAGGGGCGTTGGCGCGCGTTGCCCGAGGCGCGGCTGGTCGAATTCCAGGCCCGCAGCTCGTTCGATCAATTCGTCGAGATGGAGCGAATCGCCACCCGGGCGGAGACGCAGGCCCTGTTGGGCAAGTACCCCGCCGCGACGTACTTGCTCTTTCCCGAAAGCCGCCGCCGGCCGATCCGCATGGCGGACGACTTGCCCCAGTGCTGGATGGAGCGAGGTCCAGATGACACGTTCGAGGACAAGGCCCGACCGGGCGAGTTCTTCACGTGGCAGATCGGCGTCTTTTCGGCTCGCCACGCGATCGAAGACATGGAGGTGGCATTTGAGGACCTGCGCAGCACGTCAGGTTCCTCTGCAATCATTCCTGCATCGGCTATCCGCTGTTTCAACAAGGGCGGTGTCGACTGGCGGGGAAACCGTTTCACACAGTCGTTTGTCGTCGATCGAGGCAAGGTTCGGGCGTTGTGGTTTGGCGCGGCCGTCCCGAGGGACCTGCCCCCGGGCCGATACGAAGGCAACGTGACGCTTACGCCCAAGGGCTTGGCAGCGACCAAGGTTCGCCTGTGCCTGGAGGTGGCCGGGGACGTGTTGGAAGACGCCGGCGACAGTGAGCCGTGGCGTCACTCGCGGTTGCGATGGCTCGATTCAACGATCGGCTTGGACGACGAACCGGTCACGCCCTACACGCCGTTGGAAGTCGAAGGCAACACGATTCGCTGCCTCGGTCGGCAAATTACACTCGGTGCAAGTGGATTGCCGAAGTCGATTCAAAGCTTCTTCGTTCCAGAAGTGACACGCCTGACCGAGCGCGGGCGTGAGATCCTCGCCGCGCCGATCCAATTTGTCGTCGAGTTCCCCGACCGCAAAACGTTGCCGTTTTCCGGCGGCAATGTCGAGTTCACTCAACGGACGGACGGCGTCGTGGCATGGCGATCGACGAGCACGGCGGGCGGCCTGACGCTCGCCTGCGGCGGCCGCATAGAACCCGACGGGTATGTCGAGTTCCGCCTACGACTGACGACCAACCGGCTGATCGACGTCAAAGACCTCCGTTTGCTCATCCCAATGCGAGAGGATGTGGCCCGGTACATGATGGGCCTGGGACGTCCTGGCGGGTTTCGGCCGGCGCAGTTCCAATGGAAGTGGGACCCGAGCAAGCACCAGGATCGCGTTTGGGTCGGAGACGTGAACGCAGGCCTGCAATGCCGGTGGTACGGCGAAAACTACGTCCGGCCGGTGGTGGGCCCTTATTATGCCGAGCGACCGCTGAACATGCCGCCGGCGTGGCACAATGGCGGCCAGGGATCGGTCACGATCGGCGAGCAGGACGATCGGTGCGTGATGCTTCAGGCCGACACCGGCACACGCACTTTCCGACCGGGCCAGATCCTGCATTTCTACTTCAATCTGCTGCTGACTCCGTTTCATCCGATCGACACTGACGGCCATTGGGCACGGCGCTACCATCATCGCTATCGCTGGCCCAGCCGTGGCGAAGACGATCTTCGGCCTGTTGCCGACGGCGGCGCGAACGTGCTGAACATCCATCAGGGAAACGGCCTGAATCCGTACATCAACTATCCGTTCCTGACCGTCGCCCCGCTCACGCAGTTCGTTCGCCGTGCCCACGAGTCGGGCATTCAGGTGAAGCTTTACTACACGGTGCGCGAGATCACAACGCACCTGCCGGAGCTGTGGGCCTTTCGGAGCTTGGGCCACGAACTCTTGGCCGCGGGCAAGGGCGGCGGCGCCCCGTGGCTCCAGGAACACCTGGTCGACGACTATCGTCCTGCCTGGTACGACGCGCCGGTCAGCGACGCCTCGATCTTGACGCGAGGCATGTCGCGACTGCACAACTTCTACCTCGAAGGGCTCGACTGGCTGGTGCGAAACGTGCAAATCGACGGGCTGTACCTCGATGAAATCGCCTACGATCGGACGGTCATGAAACGCGTTCGCAAAGTCCTCAAGCGCAGCCGGCCCGACGGATTGATCGACTTCCACTCGTGGAATCATTTCTGTCCGGAAGCCGGTTTCGCTTGTTGTCTGAACATGTACATGGAACATCTCCCGTACATCGATCGCGTCTTCATCGGCGAATCGCGCGATTACAGCCTGCCGCCCGACTACTGGCTGATCGAGATTTCGGGCATCCCGTTCGGCGTAATGGGCGACATGCTCCAATCCGGCGGGAATCCCTGGCGAGGCATGGTCTTCGGAATGACCAACCGCTGGGGCTGGGGCGGCGACCCACGCGCGATCTGGACACTCTGGGACGAGTTCGGTCTGCAGGGCAGCCAAATGATCGGCTACTGGTCGCCCCGCTGTCCTGTCGCCACCGATCAGAAAGACGTCCTGGCCACCGTCTATCGGCGTCCCGACCGCGCACTCGTGGCCGTGGCCAGTTGGGCGCCCGAAAGGGCGGAGGTCAAGCTGAAGATCGACTGGAAGTCGCTGGGCATGGACGCCTCGAAAACCCGACTCCGTGCGCCGGCCGTCGATGCCTTCCAGCCAGCCGCTGTGTTTAAGCCCACCGACAAGATCCCCATCGAACCCGGGCGGGGTTGGCTGTTGATTCTGGAACCCGCGCCGCGTTGAACGAGTGTGATGGGACTCCGGTCATACTGCAAACCAAGCTGGGTGCCATGCCCAGGCGACCGCCTTGGCAGCGGATAGGCATGCTGGTGAGGTTGTCCCGAAGGCATGCCCATCGATCGTTGACACGACGTCTGGGCATGGCACCCGGCCAGTTCGACGTTCCCCACTCGATCGCCTTGGACGCCGACAAGAATCTCTACGTCGCCGAGGGGAACAACAAGCGGATTCAGAAGTTCACGCTCGGCGCCGCCCGGGAACGAGAGTGAAC
>JAFGFF010000124.1 GCA_016931075.1 Pirellulales bacterium
CATTCGATTGCACCGGAGCCACCATTCCCACGGCCTCAATCTCGCCCCTGTAGGAGGCGACTCCCGTCGCCGAACGTCTCGCGCCTCAGGCATAGTTAATCCCATCCGCCGCGATCCCTTCCACCGCCGGTTGCGCTGCGAACCGCTGGAAGACCGCCGAATGCTCTCCGTCTTAATGGTCGACGCCGACGCACCCACGGGCGGCGACGGCCTCACCTGGACGACCGCCTACAACGACCTCCAACCGGCCCTCGAACAAGCGTCCACACTGAACGCCGACGCCGACCCGGCCAACAACATCGACTCCATCTGGATCGCCGAAGGCACCTATAAACACTCGGCCCTTCTTGAACCTAGTCTGCCTCGCTCTGCTTCGTTCTCGTTTGTCGACGGTGTCACCCTCTACGGTGGCTTTGCCGGCACCGAGACCGCTCTTGAACAACGCGACTGGACCGCCCACCCCGTCACCCTCTCTGGCGACATTGGCACACTGGATGACAATTCCGACAATGCCTACACCGTCGTCAATTGCGGTGCAACCATCGAAGCGGCTGTCGATGGCCTTTCGATTATCGGCGGAAACGCCGACGGCGAGTACACGTCAGACCATAAAGAAAGAAAAGTCGGCGGTGGAGTCTACAGTGAAGGCATGTTGGCAGTCACGAACTGCACGTTCTCGGACAACTCGGCCTCCGAGGGAAGCGGGATTCAAAATTACACTGGCTCACTGACGGTTACCGATTCAGTGTTCTCGGGCAACGCGTTCTCCGGCCCAGGTGTGATTTCCAGCCGTGATGGCACACTGACTGTTGCGGACTGCTTGCTCTCGAACAACGACGGTGGTGGGATCTACGTCTATACTGGCACCAGTACCGTTACGGACTGTATGCTCACATCCAACAGTGGCGGTGGAGTTTATAGTTATTATGGTACACTCACCGTCACGAATTGCATGATCTCAGACAATCGCAGGGGTGGAACGGGCACATACGACGGCGAGCTCACGGTCACGAACTGTATTATCTCGGGAAACCACTCCGATAATGGCATAGGTGGAATTTTCAACAACTCCGGCACGGTATCGGTTACGAACTCCACGATTTGTGGCAACCGTGCCTTTCTTGGTGGTGGTGGAATCTACAATGGTATCGGCTCACTGACCGTTACTAACTGCACGATTACGGGCAACTGGGCCCGATCCGGCGGCGGGATCATTTGTACTAATACCTCCGGATCCGTGCGGCTTTACAACACAATCGTAGCTAATAATTGGGCAGCAGAAGGCAATGACATTAAATACTTGGGAGTATCATTGTCGGGAACATGCAACATTATTGGCGATGGTTCGGGCCAGTCCGCCTTGGTCGACGGCGTCAACGGCAATCAGGTGGGGACCTCGTCAGCGCCGATCGATCCATTGCTGAGCGATTGGACTCAGTCCGACAATGGGCAGTGGGGCTGCCGCCTCTTGCCAGGGAGTCCGGCGCTGGACGCGGGCGACAACAGTCTGGCGGTCGACGCGTCGGGTATAGCGCTGACCGAGGACGTCTGGGGAAATACACGCATCCAAAATGGCACGGTCGACATAGGCGCCTTGGAAGGAGCAACAGCCGGTGGCCCAGCCCAGAGCTACCTAGTCACGAGTCTCGAACGCACTATTGCCAACGACGGAGTTGTGACTTTTGTCGAAGCTTTCGAGGCAGCCAACCGCAACCAGCCCGTAGGCGATGCGCCGGCCGGGTCGTTTGCCGAACAGGATGTCATCGAGTTTGCCGAAGGATTGACTGGCACAGTCCTGGTGGACGACGGCGAACTTGCGATTATGGGAAACCTGATCATCGAAGCACCCGGAGCGGAGCTTGTAACCTTCGATGCGAACGGTCAGAACCGTGTGTTCTCCGTGTGGCCAAGCGTCTCGGCCGTCCTTCAGGGAATGACCATCACCGGCGGGCTGGACGATTCAGGTGGCGGGATTCTCAATGCTGGCGCTCTGACCGTCAACGACTGCACTATTTCGAGCAACTCGGCCGGCGACGGCTACGGCGGTGGCATATACAATCTTGATTCGAGCGCTTTGACAGTCACGAACTCCATTGTCTTGGGCAATTTGGCCAGCAACGGTGGTGGGATCCTGAGCTATGGCGCACTGACAATCACAGACAGTACGATATCCAATAATATTGCCAACACGGGCAACGGAAATGGCGGTGGGATTTGGATTTACTCTACCACGTTGAATGTTGTGAATTCCACGATTTCCGATAACTCGTCCAGTGGAGGTGGCGGCGGGATCTACAATGGTTCCGGCACGCTGATACTCACCGATTCCACGATCATGGGCAATTCCAGCGTCGGTGCAGGCGGCGGGATCTGCAGCATGGTGTCTGCTACGGTAGTCGCCACTAACTCGACGATCTCAAACAACTCGACCGACTATAACGGCGGCGGGATTTGGAACTTCTCTAGCACGCTAACAGTCACGAATTGCACCATGTTGAACAACTCCACCATCGGGATCTACATCGACAGTTCCGGCGTTGCTACTCTGAATAACACCATCGTGGCCGCAAATGGGGGGAGCACTAGTCCGGACGTCTATCGCAAATCGGGCACGCTCTCCGGTTCCCACAACCTCATCGGAAACGGCTCGGGCCAGTCATCGTTGGTTAATGGGGTCAATGGCAACCAGGTCGGCACGACGTCTTCGCCGATCGACCCGATGCTGGCTGCCTGGGGCGAGCCCCTATCGGGCAGCCCGGCGATCAATGCCGGCAGCAACGCCTTGGCGGTGGACGGGCAGGGCAACCCGCTGTTGGTCGATGCCAGTGGCCGGCAGAGGGTGATTTATGGGACGGTGGATATCGGGGCTTATGAATACGGCCTGCCGGGCGATGCGAGTGAGGATTATCAGGTGGGGCCCGCCGACGCGGCCGTGTTGGCCAGTCATTGGTTGAGTGACGAAGACGTCTCCTGGGACGACGGCGACTTCAACGGTGACGGCCGGGTGGACGATTTGGATGCGTCGATCATGGCGGCGAATTGGGGCAGTAGTGTGACGGAGGGCAGCGGGACTGAGCAAGCCCAGACGCCGGTGATTATCGAGCGGACGAAAATGGTTGGCCCCCGACGGCTCGAAACCACCGGCCTGCTCGCGCCGGCACGAACCCCGTTGGCCCTGTCGGCGCGAGCGCAGTCGCCGGTCGAAGGGGCGGGCGTGGTGCAGGCGTCACGGAGTACGACGGTCCG
>JAFGFF010000125.1 GCA_016931075.1 Pirellulales bacterium
ACAGCCTCTCACACGAAACCACCTGCGGAAACTCGCCATCACAACCGCCGCTCCGAAACATCCATGCGGTATCCCTGGAACTGGCCGCGACCCTTCGGGCGAAAAGGAAAATAAACTAGCCTAGGCCCCCAGAACACCATCCAAAACAGGCAATTCCGATGCTATGTTTTCGACTTACCCCGAATGTTTCTGCCTGCCACCTTTACTGGGAGGGGTGGAACATGGTAAAATAGCGATGAGAAATTGAATTGACGCCACTGGCGTCGAAAAACTGCTTCCCACGAAACCGCGAACCTGGGCTGCAAGGCCCTTGAACAGTAGAAGCAGTGCAAGCCCGTTCCCAAAACAGGGGAACGCCGGCCTTGTGCTGATCTACTGTACCTCTTCGCGGAGGTCGTGGGAGCAGCCTTGGTGCGGCGTTCCCTTTTTCATTAGGAGCGGGCGGCATGGCCAAGAGCGAAGAAGAACTGATTGGTGAGTACGAGCAGCTCAAGAGACGCCTCCACGAATTGAACGTCCAGACCGAGCACATTGACCGACGTCTCGTTCAGATCGAGCGCCAATTGCCCGATCACTTCACGCTTCCGGGCGATCCACCGCTGGACGATGCCCCCGAGCGTCCCACTTGGCCAGATGTCCGCTGGGACGAAGCCGACTAGGAGAATCCACCATGCGCGATGAAATGAAACGCCTATCCGAAAAGTATCTGGAGACGACCGGCACCGACCACGTTGGCGTTGAAGGCGTGGCCGTTATTCTTGAGGCCATGATTCCAATGGTACGCGACGTCGTGAGATCAGAATTGAAAGCCATTCGCCCCCTTGAGGACGATTGGTACGAGCCATCCGAGGTTGCTGCCATGTCCTGCGGAAAAATCTCAGCCGAAACCGTCCGCACCTGGTTCCGTTGGGGCCAACTCGACGGCGAGTCTGACGGCAGGCAAGTCCGCCTCTACAAGAGCGCCGTCGAAGAACTCCGCCGCAACAAGTGGCGTCCCGTGCGCCCGCCCGACGAGACGAAGCTGCCGCCGTCCAAGAAGTCCCTTGGGTTGTCGAGACGATCAGCTACATAACCCAGCGAGCCTCATCCTTCCCGACTCTCTGCCTCTAACGAAACAGCGTCTGCCCCGGCCTTAGTTGCCTCGGTTCCCTGCCCCGACCTTGGCGACGGGCCGGTGGCGGACGCCATTGAAGGCCGCTGAGTGGGGAATCCGTAAAAAAACTGTGCAATAGGGCATATTTCAGGAGCGGAAACGCTAAACACCGTGCAAGTTTGCGGTGGGTACGATGTACGGCCACGCCGTTTGACAAACACACCCCAAATTCCGACAGTTCCATCCCTTCCTCTAACGTCAATGGCTTGTGGCATTTGCTTGGGCATGACTGTTGTTTTCATTTGCGTCCCGGCGCGAAGGAGATACCATGCCTATCGTCAACCACGCCAGTCGGATTGTTGAACGACTGGCCCAGCTTGCGAACCGTCTTGACGAAGTAGCCCACTTGACCGCAGAGATCATTGACGACGTTACTGCAAATCTTGGGAGTGCGCCGCAGACATTCCATCCCTTTGGTACTGTCAAGCAAGATTCGGATTATTACCCAATCGCCGATCGTACAACCTTTGCAGTCCATTGGCACGGCAAATCATGCTACCTTGGCAATACGTTGCCTTTTAGGTTCTTTGAGCGGCTGGCTCGTCGTCCCAACCAACTCATTCCCTGCGATCAACTGCTCGATGACGTGTGGCAGTGTTGCCGCTCCAGAGAAGCCATGCGAAGCGTGGTCAAGGTCTTACGGCAAAAACTCAGCCGCGCGGGGATGGTGGATTTGGCCAAGGCCATCGACGGTACGACCGCTCGTCATTACGGCCTGATTCTCAATGGCCGCTTGTAGGCGTTTCCCACTGAAATCCCACAGGCTATCACCGTGCAATCACACAGCACGCATCCATAATGGACCCAGAAAGACATCCCGGAATCACCGTTTTCACACAGACTGTCCGTGCATTATGGAAACCCCCACTTATATTCAGGAAGGCTCTCACCCAGGGCTTGCGCGAGTTCGTGCCGCACAGTACGTCCGCATGTCCACGGAACATCAACAGTATTCGACCGAAAACCAAGGCGATGTCATACGTGATTATGCGATGAAGCGAGGTTTTGAGATTGTCCGTACCTATGCGGACGATGGCAAAAGCGGGCTGAAAATGGAGGGACGCGATTCGCTGCGCGCACTGATTGACGACGTTCAGAACGGTCGGGCCGATTTTCAGGTAATCCTGGTCTACGACGTCAGCCGTTGGGGACGATTTCAGGATACGGACGAGAGCGCCTACTACGAATACCTGTGCAAGAAGTCTGGCATCGAGCTTCACTACTGCGCTGAGCATTTTGAGAACGACGGCGGCCCAGCCGCCACGATCATCAAGAGCGTCAAGCGGGCAATGGCGGCTGAGTATAGCCGGGAACTCTCCACCAAGGTATTCCAGGGGCAGTGCCGGCTGATCGAGTTGGGCTATCGCCAGGGCGGCCCGGCGGGATTCGGCCTACGGCGAATGCTGATCGACCAGGCACACCAGCGGAAAGCGATATTGGCTCGCGGCGAGCACAAGAGCCTGCAAACCGATCGAGTCATCCTGGTCCGTGGGCCTGAGGAAGAGGTCCGCACGGTACAAGAGATGTACAAGATGTTCATCGAGGACGGTCGTTGTGAACGAGAAATCGCCGACATCCTCAATACTCGCGGAATCCTGACCGATCTGGGACGCCCCTGGACCCGAGGCACCGTGCGTGAGGTTCTAACCAATGAGAAATACATCGGAAACAACGTGTACAACCGGCGTTCGTTCAAGCTCAAGAAGAAGCGAGTGGTCAATGGGCCGGACATTTGGGTACGCCGCGAGGGGGCTTTTGATCCGATCGTTAGCCCGGAATGGTTCTATGTCGCTCGGGGGGTGTTCCTGGCTCGTAACCGGCGATTCACCGACGAGGAGATGCTCGAACGCCTTCGCGCACTTTTGGCCAGGCACGACATGCTTTCCAGCTTCCTGATCGACTCCACCGAAAACATGCCGGCGAGTTCGGCTTACCGGACGCGGTTCGGCAGCTTGTTGCGGGCCTACCAACTGGCCGGGTACCGGCCGGACCGGGATTATCGTTACGTGGAAATCAACCGCGCACTCGGCCGACTCCACCCTCGGCTCCTCGACGACATGCTTCGGGAACTCAACGCGGCTGGTGCCCACGTCACACGGGACCTGGCGACGGACCTGCTGCTGATAAACGGAGAATACACGGCGTCAATGGTGCTTTCCCGTTGCCGGCAGACTACCACTGGACTATTACGCTGGCTGGTGAAGATTAACCAGACGCTCGTGCCGGACATCACGATCCTTGCCCGCATGGACCCGACCAACCAGCAGCCGGCCGATTACTATCTTCTACCCATCATGGACATCGCAGTGCCGAAGCTGATCCTCTGTGAGACCAACGGTGCCCACTTGGACACATACCAGTTCGACACGCTGGACTACTTCACCACGATGGCAAGACGCAACAAGCTTGAGGTCATGGCATGAATCCGAGACAAGACTCGACAGTACGGATGATCCCGATCGACCAGATCACGGTGCTCAATCCCCGCCAACGAGGCAAGAAGAAGTTCCAGGGCATCGTGGCCAACATCGGCCAGTTGGGCTTGAAGAAACCCATCACCGTGGCGCTTGATGCCAATGGGAACGGCCAGCCTCGTTACAGTCTTGCCTGCGGACAGGGCCGCCTTGAGGCGTACCAGGCACTGGGACAAACCGAAATCCCGGCGATCGTCATCGAGGCTCCCAAGGAAGACCTGTTGCTGATGAGCCTGGTGGAGAATCTCGCCCGCCGGCAACACACCACCGTCGAACTGGCTAAGGAAATCGGCTCGCTCAAGGAGCGAGGCTATTCCTGTGCCGACATCGCCCAGAAGACGGGGCTTGACGCCACCTACATCAACGGCATCGTGAAGCTCTTGAACAAAGGCGAGGAGCGGCTGTTGCAGGCTGTCGAAAAACGCAAGATTCCGCTGAGCGTGGCGGTGACTATCGCCACGTCCAGCGACAAAAGCGTGCAGCGTGCAATGGCGGAAGCCTACGAGAAGAAAGAGCTTCGAGGCAGGGCGCTTCTTGCAGCACGGCGTCTGATCGAGCAACGTCGCAGTCTCGGCAAGGGCCTTCGCAGGGGAGTTCGCAGCCGCGCCGAGGGAAAGGTGTCCTCCAAGAACCTACTCAAGGCATACAAAGAAGAGACAGCCCGCCAGAGAGCTTTGGTCAAGAAGGCGAAGCTCTGCGAAACGAAACTGCTGTTCGCTGTATCGGCACTCAAGCAGATATTCCAGGACGACAACTTTGTGACCCTGCTGCGGGCCGAATCCCTCGATTCCCTGCCGCATTACTTGGCAATACAGATTCATGGAGAGGGCCGCTGACCATGGCAAGCCGTGTCCGATTGGCGTGCAATCGCAACATCATTTCGGTTCCTGTCCCGAACATCCTGCCGGTCAAGAAGCTCTGCCCCGGAACCAGCAGGACCACGAAGTACCTACGGATAGCGGCCTCCGTCCAGGAAATCGGGATCATTGAACCTCTGGTGGTCTACCCCCAGGCCAGCGGCACCGACCAGTACATCCTTCTGGATGGGCACATCCGCCTTGAGATTCTCAAGGGTCTGGGGCAGGCAAATGTGAACTGCCTAGTGGCGACAGATGATGAGGGATTCACCTATAATCATGCGGTCAACCAAGTGTCCACGATTCAAGAGCATTTTATGATTATGGAGGCGATCCGGCGTGGGCTTTCCGAAGAGCGAATCGCCAAGACGCTGAACGTGGACGTGGCGGCCATTCGTCGAAAACGCGATCTTCTGGATGGCATCTGTCCCGAAGCCGTGCAACTGCTCAAGGACAAACGAGCCTGCGCCGCCGTCTTCCGCGAACTGCGGAAAGTCAAGCCCATGCGCCAGATCGAAATGGTGGAACTCATGGTTGCCGCCGGCAACTATTCCCGGAGATACGCCGAGTGCCTCTTCGCGGCGACACCCCAAGAACAATTGCTGGAGCCTGAGACTCCCAAAGCCGTCCAGGGCTTGAATCCCGAGGACATCTCGCGGATGGAACGGGAAATGGAAAACCTCAGTCAGGATTTCCGATTGATCGAAGAATCCCACGGCCGGAACGTGCTCAATCTTGTTCTGGTCGTAGGTTACTTGAAGAAGCTGCTGGACAACGCAAGGGTCGTCCGCTATCTATCCCAACATCACGGGGAAATCCTCGCCGAGCTACAGAAGATCGTCGAAACGAAGCGGCTATCGGACGACGAATGAACTACACCAGGCAGTGGCCGCGACAAGACAAGGTCAGCGGCCCGCTCTGCCTCGTGGCGTTTTCGTCCGATTGGAGTCGTCACAAGTCTCTCCGGTCTCGCGTCTGGAGCACGGCAAGCCATCCGGTGAGACTCCCGCGTTAGACACCCCCCCCAGCAGACGACCGGAATGTGGCCAAACCCTTGGCTGGCCTGGGTTTCCAAGTCGCCCAACAATCCTTATCATGGGGGGCGTCCGCCGTGCGCGCCCCTCGGCATACCCGTTACCTGCAATGCGCTGCGTTAGCCGTTGGGGCCAGCGTAGCACCTTTCGGCGGGGATTGCCCGGGCGACCGTATCAACACTGACTGTAGTTTCACGCCACATTCGGGGCCTGGAAATGACGCCTGATGACATTTTGAGCCAGCTCGTAGAGGGGACAATCCTTGAAGGGCCACATTGGAGCGAGTCGGTCAAAGTGCTGAATGCCAAGGCCCGTGGTACTCGCATCGAAGTCCAGGCGGTTGGGCTGAATACGAAACGGCTCTGGACCAAGCTGCTGGAAGCCGACGAGTTCGATAGGACCATCAAAATCACCCAGGCCGGCCAATTGGCGGCGCTCGATGGCGATCCAACCCACTTCCGACTGGCCGCCGAGGCACACCGGATTCGGTTGGCCTATCAATACGACCCGCATTTCGGCGTCTCGGTTTCCCAGGTCGATCCCCTGCCGCATCAGATGGATGCTGTCTACGGGCATCTCCTCACGCAAGCCCGGATTCGGTTTCTGATTGCCGACGACCCCGGAGCCGGCAAGACGATCATGGGTGGGCTGACGATCAAGGAACTCAAGTTCCGAACCCTGGTCGAACGAATTCTCATCGTCACGCCCGCCAACCTCACCGACCAATGGCGGCGAGAACTCCACGACAAGTTTGGCGAGAGTTTCTCGGTCGTCAATCGCGCCACCGTCAATGCTGCCTATGGTCGTAACGACTGGGAAGACAATCCGCAGTGTATCACGTCCGTTGACTTCCTGGCCCGGCAGGACGACATCCTCAACCTCATGCGCGACGTGCATTGGGACCTCGTGATCGTGGACGAGGCCCACAAGATGGCCGCCTACAAGTACGGTGCCAAGATCAACAAGACCCAGCGATACGAACTGGGCGAATTCCTGCGAGATCAAACCGACCACTACCTGTTCCTGACCGCGACGCCGCACAAGGGCGACCCGGAGAACTTCGCCCTGCTGCTGCAACTCCTCGACCGCGATCTCTACGTGACGGGCGACATCCTGGCCGACGCGACGGCCCATCAGGAAAACCGCATCATGGTCCGCCGGCTCAAGGAGGACATGAAGAAGTTCGACGGCTCGCCCTGCTTCCCGCCTCGCCACGTCAAGACGTTGACCTACCGTCTCAGCAGCGAGGAACTCGAACTCTACGATGCCGTCACCGACTACGTCCAGAATAACTTCCAGCGGGCGATGGCGGCCGAAAACCGAAACGTGGGTCTCGCCCTGACGGTCTTGCAACGTCGCCTCGCCTCCAGCGTGGCAGCCATCCGCCTATCGCTCGAACGGCGTCTCAAACGCCTCCGGGACCTCCGCAAGTTGGGCAAACTCAAGCAGGAGTACGGCGAGATTCCCGAGGACCTCGACGATCTCGCCGAAACCGACCGGTGGCACTTCGAGGACGAAGTAGTCGAACGGTTCACGATGGCCGAGAACATGGCCGAACTCGAAGCCGAAATCGAGGAACTCGATCAGCTCGTTCGTCAGGCAAAGCACACCGAGCGTAACGTCAGCGAAACGAAGTTCGAGGAGCTTCGCAGCGTCATCTCCGAGAACCTGTCAGGCCAAGCCAAGCGGCTCCTGATCTTCACCGAACACAAGGACACGCTCGACTTCCTCGTCGGCAAGCTCACCAATCTGGGGTTCCATTGTTGCACGATTCACGGCGGAATGCCGTTGCCGAAGCGAGTCGATGCCGAACGTGAGTTCTTCGAGCGGTGCCCCTCGGTCATGGTGGCCACCGAAGCGGCGGGCGAAGGCATCAACCTTCAATTCTGCTCGCTGATGGTCAACTACGACATCCCGTGGAACCCCAACCGGCTCGAACAGCGCATGGGCCGTATCCACCGCTATAAGCAGCAACAGGAGGCGATGATCTTCAACCTCGTGGCCGACAACACCCGCGAGGGCGAGGTCATGCACCGCCTGCTGCGAAAGTTGGAGGACATGCGCCGTGCCCTGGGCAGCGACCGGGTTTACGACGTGATCGGCGAGATCGTGTCCGCCTCGACGCTCGATTCGCTGATGAAAGACTGGCTTGCTCGGCGCAGGACCATGGACGAAATCCTCGCCGAGATTGACCTGTCTACCGACGAGGAGCAGGTTGCCCGGATTCGGGCCGACATGGAAGACCAATCGCTCGGCTCGCGCTACATCGACATGACGCGGTTGCTGGCCGACCAACAGCAAAGCAAGGAACACCGGCTCATGCCGGAGTACATCGAGCGGTTCTTCGTTGAAGCATATCGCTCGTTCGGCGGAACGATCACGCCCACCAAGGATAAGAAGGGCGTCTGGTCGATCGGTCGGGTGCCGCCCGACCTGCGCAAGCTGCCTGGCCATGTCGAACGACGTTGCGGCAAGATCGGCAACAGCTACCCACAGATCACGTTCGACAAGGAACTGCTCGTCGGCTACTCCGACATGGAGTTCATAGGTCCTGGCCATCCGCTGTTCGAGGGCATCGTCGAGCGGGTGCTCACCCAATACGGCCCGTCGCTCCGGCAGGGGGCCTGCTTCTTCAATGCCGACGCAACCGAGCCGACCGTGCTCTGGCTGCTGAAATGCGGTGTCGAAGACGGTCGAGGGCAGATCGCCGGCGAGCGTCTCTTCGCCCTGCACTCGTCGGCCGGGCGGTTCCGCAAGAGCCAGCCCTACGCCCTGCTCGACCTCAAACCGCCCGAGGGCGGCCAGGAAATCGCCCCAAAGGTCCGACAGACGGCAACCGACCAGGACAGCGTCATCGACTGGTCGTTGGACGAGGTCACGCCCGACTACTTCGGCGAGATCAAGGACCGTCGGGCACGCGAGTTGGGTATCCGGGAGAAATACGTCCGAAAATCGCTCCAATTCCTCATCAGCCAGTCGAACAAGAAGATCGCCAAGTACGACAGCCAGTTGCGTCAGATGCGGCCCGACGACGATCAAACCCGGCTGAGCGTCCAGGGCAACCGTGCCCAGGAGGAAGCCCGGCGCGACGAGCTATCGGCCCGGCTCAAGGATCGGCTGGCCCAGATCGAGCAAGAGCGGCACCTGTCGCAGAAGCCGCCCGAAATCCTGGGCGTCGCTGTCATTCTGCCGTCGCCGCGCGACGTCGTGGCCTCGGTCGAGGGCATGGAGAGCGACCCCGAGGTCGAGGCGATCGCCATCGAGACGACGAAGCAGTACGAAACCAGCCAGGGCCGCAAGCCGGTCTCGGTCGAAGAGGAGAACTGCGGCTGGGACATCACGTCGCTGTCCGACGGCCAGGTCGCCCGCTACATCGAAGTCAAAGGCCGCGCCGGCGTCGGCGGCGTCGCCCTCACGCCCAACGAATGGATCAAGGCCCAGCGGTTCGGCAACGACTACTGGCTCTACGTCGTGGTCAACTGCAAGACCACGCCCGAGCTTCACGTGATTCAAGACCCGGCGTCGAAGTTATCACCGAAGGAAGAGGTTAGCGTGGTGCGGTATATGGTGGGGCAGGGTGATTGGAGAAACGCGGCGGAACACAGGATGTGACAAAGTGGTAGCTGGCCTCGAAGCAAGTCACTCCTGGCGAAGAAAATGGTTCTGAAAAAAGGTGTTCTGTGGCACGCGACGATTCACGAAATGCGGCGAAGAAGAGGGACGATGCAAAGGGGCCTCGTTTTCTCGCCTATGCTCTCCCACACACGAAGAAAAACACTGATTCATTTCTGGACCACGGAAACGGGTTTTTGCTTCAACACGACCCGCTCGGATCGTCGGTTTCGTTCCTGGATTTCGATGGCGTTATTGTTTTCGCAGGTGTTTTTGAAACCATCCGAAAACAGTTGATGAGCAGACATTTTGCCTGCCATGCACCTGGTGACCTCGATCTCCGGGAGAGAGAAGTCTTCACCATGGCGCAGAAGGACAGACCTCTGGTCATCCTGGTGCCAGAAATACCTCACAGACTCGAAGGTTGGCCTGTCGATTCTCAAACCGACCTCTTCCGCCGCATAACTGAATGGCTGGGGGTGGAGTGGGCAACACAAAAGACGTCGTTCCCGGCTGTTGAGAGCTTGGTTGCGGAGTTCCAGCAATATGTAAACCAGTTTGGGAGTGGCTATGTCGCGTTTAGGTGGGACCGTGAAAGGAAAGGAGTCGTACAACGACTCTGTTCCGGTTCCAAGATGACTTTTGGGATTGAACTGTATCGGAAAGTCTTCCTTCTTCCTTGCGCTACGCCCCAGTCGGCTGCTCAGGCGGCACAAATGGCAAAGGCTGCCGTGGAGGCCGTAATTGCCTATCGCAAGCGAACTTCACGCGAGATGCCCGAGTGGGCCGCTAACTTCGTATTCTCGGAAGAGTCAACCCTCCGTGAGAAGGTAGGTGAGTTGCGAGGGCAGGTTGCTGAATTGGAAGGCACGATCGACACCTACATCTCATTCAAGGGCGCTCTATGTTATCAGTCCGACCCGCTTGTTGGTGTGGTCCGCGAAATCCTGGATCACTTCTTCAATATCCAGTTGACCGTCGACGACAAGTGCATCGAGGATGCCACACTCCAAGATGACGACGGGACGATTCAGGCCGTTGTCGAGGTCAAGGGAGTCAAGAACAATTTCATCAGGAAAAATGTCAATCAGGTCGATTCTCACCGTGAACGACTGGAGCTGCCCGCGACCATCCCCGGTGTTCTCGTAATGAATACATTCAGGGGGGTGGATTCACTTCAAGAGAAGGATCAGGCTCCCCACCCGGACATCGTTAAGAAAGCGGTTACTGATCGGGTGCTTCTGATCCGAACGCTCGACCTGCTGCGATACGCAGATGCAGTCGAAGGGGGCACGCTTACCAAGGAAGAGTTCCGCACGACATTTCTCAACGAGTCGGGGTGGCTAAAGGTTGAGGATGGCAAAGCGGAAGTTGTGAAGGAATAATACTTGATGCTCAAACGCCTCATTGAAGTTGCCCTACCGTTGAAGGAAGTCTCCGAGCAGTCGGCGCGGGAGAAGTCGATTCGGCATGGACATATCTCGACATTGCATATCTGGTGGGCAAGACGGCCGTTGGCGGCGTGTCGGGCGGCCGTGTTCGCGTCGCTGATCCCCGACCCGGACGATCCCGAGTGCCCGGACGGCTTCCGCAAGCTGGTCATGGAAACGCTCAAGTCGGAGCAATTCCGCCCCAAGTCGCCGGAGGCCGATCCCTCGTCCCCCGCCCCGCGACCCGCGCCCCCGGTGGAGGATACGCCGCGAGGGCGGTGTCTGGAGTTCATCAAGCATCTGGTCCGCTGGGAGAACTCGAACAACCCGGAATACATCGTGCCGGCGCGGGCGCTGATCGCGGCGGCGCACAAGTTCCTGCACCCGGACGCCCAGGGCGACGCGCCGAAGGTGTTGGACCCGTTTGCCGGGGGCGGGGCGATTCCGCTGGAGGCGTTGCGGTTGGGTTGCGAGGCCCACGCGATCGACATCAACCCGGTGGCCCACCTGATCGAGCTTTGCACGCTGGTCTATCCGCAGAAGTATGGCCAGCCCGACAGCCGGCCCGTGCCCGACTACATCAAGCGTCTGGTGGCCCACAATCGGGCGAAGAAGAAGGAGAAGGGCCAAGGCCGACCGCTCTTCGACGCCCAAGAGGCCGACGAACCACCCCCGGCCGACGACGAGATCATCCCCGACGTCGAGATCACCGAAGCCGAGTACCGGAAGAACCCGCTGGCAGCGGATGTGAAGTATTGGGGGTATTGGGTCCTTGCCTCAACGAGGAGCCCGCTTTCTCGGTTCTATCCCGTCGATCAAGATGGGAGGAAGCCCATCGCATATCTATGGGCACGGACTGTTCGATCACCCGATCCAACAGCCGACGTGTCTATTCCACTTGTGCGACAACTGTGGGTTTGCAGGAAATCAAATCGCAAGGTGGCCTTACGAATGACTCCCGATCCGGAAAAAGGAAAATGTCTCTTTGATGTGGCGGAAGGGCGTGATATTGACTTCGATCCAGACAAAGGAACGATGAAGCGGGGGCAGGCCGAGTGTCCTTTTACACACGCAGTTGCCAACAGTAGATACTTACAGGCAGAGGGCAATGCTGGCAGGATCGGTCACCAACTGATGGCAGTAGTGACTATCAGCAGTTCTCGTTCGGGCAGACAGTACCGCGCAGCGAGTGATACTGATCTCGATGTTTATGAGGCAGCATCGCGAGAATTGGCCGACTTCCTAAAGGAATACGGCAAAGATGTTGTGCCAACTGAAACGCTGATGGTGTGGTCAGGTGTATTCAACGCCCCACTTTTTGGGCTGAACCGTTGGCGTGATCTGTTTAATCAAAGACAACTCTTGGCGCTCGCTCTGTTTCAAGTGTCTCTTAAGAAGGCAACTTGTCACATTGCGAGTTGCCATGATCGAGAGTACGCAAAAGCTGTCTCTACTTACCTTGGGCTGCTGATAAGCAAGATGACAGATTGGATCAGCAATCTCACATCATGGCAACCACACGTTCAGTGTCCAGGACATGTGTTCAATCGGCAGGCTTTGCCCATGGTCTGGGACTATGCGGAAAGCTGCCCCCTTGCCGGCAGCAGTGGTTCCTGGGAGAGCCTGCTGTCTGTGATGTTAGCTAGTCTTCAACCACTCAGGATTGTGGACCGACCCGCGTCCGTTGTCAGAGGCCATGCCGGAGCGCTGCCGTTTGAGATTGGAATTCACGCAGTTGTCACTGATCCGCCGTACTATGATGCTGTTCCATATTCTGAACTGAGTGACTACTTCTACGTCTGGTTGAGACGATCCCTTGCTGACATATACCCCGATGTGATGCGCACTCCTTTGACGCCAAAGGCACAGGAACTTGTTAGCCATCTTGGCACTAATTACCCCGGAAAACGCAAGACCGCGCAGGACTACGAGGCAGGAATGGCCACTGCGTTCTCCGAAACAAGACGAGTTTTGACAGCGGACGGTATTGCAACTGTGATGTTTGCCCACAAGACTACGGGTGCTTGGGAGTCAATCATTGCAAGCCTGCTCAAAGCCGGTCTCGTTGTGACTTCAAGTTGGCCAATTCACACTGAAATGAAAACTCGCCTCCGAGGACAAGAGTCAGCAGCTTTAGCGAGTAGCGTAACACTGGTCTGTCGGCCTAGGCGTATTGATCCAGACGCTGGTCTCTGGGACGACGTCCGTCAAGAACTCCGCTCGGTTGCCCAGGAGCGGCTCGACTTCTTCTGGTCGCAGGGGATTCGCGGGGCCGACTTCTTTATCTCGGCGATCGGGCCGGCGCTGTCGGTGTTCGGAAAGTACGAACGGGTGACCATGCTCTCGGGCGACGAGGTCTCGGTCGGCCAGTTCCTCGACGAGGTCCGCAGCCTGGTGAGCAACTACGCCCTGACCAAGATTCTCAAGACGAGTCAGACGGGCAGCATCGACGCGGAGAGCCAGTTCTACGTCGTCTGGCGGTGGTCGTATGGCACGGCCAAGGTGCCCGCCGACGAGGCGTTCAAGCTCTCGCAGGCCCTGGGGCTTCCGACCGAACGGATGTGGGACCGGACGGGCACGCTGGAGAAGTCGGGCGAGAACGTCCAGGCGATGCCGATCGCCAAGCGGATGAAGCTCAAGGACCTGGGCGACCCGGCCCCCGACGGCAGCCCTGCCAGCCTGATCGACGTCCTGCACCGCCTGTGCGTCTTCCGCGAGAAGGGCGACACCGAGGGCATGATCGAGTTCCTCGCCCAAAGCGGCCAATCGAACAACCCGTCCCTCTGGATCGTCGCCCAAGCCATCAGCGAAATTCTGCCCGACGGGGAGAAGGAAAAGCAGTTGATGCAAGGGCTGTTGAATCAGAAAGAGAAGGTGGAAGAGGCGGGACGGGAGGGAAGGTTGTTTTGATGGGCAGAATTACCTTGAGGACCAAGTGATGTCTCTGAAAGAGAACGAGTTCTTTGTAGGCGTGAGGCGACGGCCTGCTTCTTAGGGACAAGGATACCCTAAAGGCAATCCTTGTTGTTTTATCAAGGGCAGTGCCTTGAATAAGATTTTCACAAATCGGGTTTAACAGAACCCGGACATTCAAAGGGGAGGAAGGGTAATGCAACTGAAACTGAAGGAACTTGCCGACGGCATCTCAATCGCGCAACTTGGCTCTGTCTTCTTTGGTGTAGTCTACATCTCGGGATACCTCGTGAGTGCCTTTTATGTCAGAAGTCGGGGCATTGCTACACTCCCGCTTCTAAAGGCCCAGTATATTGAGACCGGCTTGGTCTTTCTGATAATCACGGGACTTATCGCAGCCATCCCCATGCTGATTGTCAACATGGCGGTCTATGGGCGTGTGAAACATAAGCAGCGAGTTACGCCAACGGTTGCTATTCCCGTTCTGGTAACAACAAACTTCCTCCTCGTCTTTCTCTTTTGGGCCGTTTTTGTAACGGAATTCGAGTGGGCGTCGCACGCAACCGTGTTTGGTGTCGACATTCCCGTTAAGGTAGCGTTTCCAGCCTACATTGTTGCTATGTTCGTTCTTCTCCCGGCCTTGCCGATCATCCGTATGGCCGATTGTTCCCAAAGGGGATTTCTTTTCCTTCCTCGACTTTCGTCGGAGATTGATAACACATTGACATCACGACCAATCAACGTGATCGTTCAGATTATGCGAGTGCTCGCATTGCTGATTACAGTCGCGTTCGATTGCCTACTTCTTGTAGCCATTCCTTGGTTGGCTGGATTTCTGATAATGGGACTCTACTACGTCCTGACCGTTCTGTTCCTTGTCGGCACCGTACATCTTGTGCGATATTTGACGGACATTTATCGGGAGACAGGCAGAAGAGCCGCCGTGTGGGTCGTTGGGATTCCTCTATTACTTTCTTCGTATTACTTCTGCGCTATTGCCTACAGCTACGTAGTGTATAACAACATTCCCGTGAGCCGTGGAGGAAGGTATCCGACGACCAAAGTAGTATTGAGGCCGTCACAAACATCGCCCCCGGCATGGCCGAAAGAAGTCTATGTGCTAGAAGAGACAGAGGATACCATGTATGTGGTGGCCACATCGCTTCAGGACTGGTTCACTAGCCACGAGGATGTTACTGCAATTCCGCGCTCTCAAGTTGTACCGTTTCAGCTAATCCACCTGTCCAACGGCGAGCCGAGAATGAACCATATTCGCAACCGATCGAAAGGCGGCTGTTCTTACCAATAGGTGTACGACATGAATGAACTGCGAAATATCGAGAAGGCAAACGAATGCAATTGCTTGTGGCCTTCGATTGCCGACGCCGTTGACACGTTCATGCGTCGTCGGGAAGCCGCAGATGCATACGAGCGCATATGGAGACTGATTCATATTTGGGAATCAATCACTACAGTGCTTTCCGGTGCAAGTGCTGCGCGTTTGCGAAATTGTGACCAGGAAGTCGCGCCAGTCTATCTCAAAGTGCGTGAACATCTCTATGGAGTGACGTACGACAAGATTGATCACAGCATGAAAGCGGGCCAGGGAGCACTGGACGGCAGCAACGACAAACGCATCGAGGTTCTGCGGGCAATCGCGCAGGCGGAAGACCTGCCGTGCGAGTTCTTGCAGCAGTTACGCACCTTCCTGGAATGGCCCAATACCGCGCACATTGAAGGTGATGATGGTGAGAACACGGAACACGTGGATGCCAGCCTCCTGAGCGAAGCGTGCGACTGCTTGATCGACGTTTGGAAAAGAGTGTGTGACGTACCCACCAATGTGAGCCGAAGTTCGCCGACGGCCATTCAAACGATTGCGCTTGTCAATGTCTTCCGAAACCGATATGCCCATGTTCCTTTTCCGTATGATCCTGTTGCCCCCCTTGCAGATGCTTTAGAGAATCTCACCGAGGCCCTATTTTCCATTGAACCTCGCCCTTACTCTCACCAGAGTGTTCTTTGCGGCGCATTGGTCCGCCGGGATACGTTGTGGCGAGGCGGACTACACACACGCTGGCGAGAGCCGACTCAGGATGACACACTCTTCGTCTTCCCCGCCCATCAACCGACCATACAGTGGCCTGCCGGTCCCTTCGTCTACATTGATCCGAACAAGCGTCCTTACGTGCTTACCAGATTGAAGGATCGAGATACGGGAACCTGGGAGTACACTCGTTATCGTGCCGAGGCGAACTCCGTGGTCAGTGATGATCTGGAGGACATGCTCGGTTGGATACCCGCGCCCACGGAATCGGAGTATCGACAGCCAGAGGATGCTGAAACTGAGGCGGAGGCTGTGGCGGCAATAACTACAACAACGCCACCGGCAGACACGACAACGACGACGACGTGCGATCCGGCAACTCAGACATTCAGTGACGACAAGAGAGATGAAGAAGGCCTACCGAAGCGACCTGTAAGTTCATTCGGTGAAGCACTGGAAGCAGTGCGATCCGGTGACTACGACCTAGCTATCCCATTTTTTGAGCGACTCGTGCAACAGAGGCCGAATTACCATGTCGGTTGGCTCCGGCTTGGCTTCGCCCAGCGAGAGAAGGCTGCGAGGCTAGGCTCAGAACTCATGGATGAATCAATGGTGCTGCTCGATGCATCGGCGGAGAGCCTATCGAATGCTACCGGGCATGTTGATCGAGATTACCGCGCAGTCGCCTTCTATGAGCGGTCGAAGACGTACTACCGACGATATAGAATTGCCCTCCAGAAAGAGGACGCGGAGAAGGCTGTGGATGATGGCAACAAGGCCTGTGAACTTTCTTCAGACACGAAGTTCCAAACATGGATTGAGTTCTTACATCGAATCGTGAAACAATCCGTGATGATACCGCAATGACTAACGTACTGCTTTATTGGCGAGACTACCGCAAGAACGTCACTGGCGACTACGCCGGCTGGCACTCCAACTCTGCGCTGCTGGGCAGGCTCCAGCCCGGCGATCGGCTGTGGTTGGTTACGTCGGGCAAGAGCCTGGGACACGAAGCGGAGCAAGCCGGGTTCCTGGTGGCCGTGTGGCAGGTGGCCGAGGCCATTGAGAACCCGGGCGATGAGCCGGCCTATCCGAGGGACCAATACCGCTTCCGTGTCGTGCCCGACGGCGTGGAGTGCATCACCTTGAATGAGCCGATCCTCGTGGATCACATTCTCCGGCCGGCGCATAGCAGCAAAGCGGTGTCGATTGGCCGGTATTTGCAGGGGCCGCGAAAACTCGATGAATCTACCGTCCGCCGATTGCGTGTCGCCGCAGGACCGGACTTGGCAATCAAGTGGCTGAAAGGAAACCGAGCATGGGCATCTTGAAACCGTGGCGTCAAGTCGCAACACCACACGCCGACATCCGCCAGGGGAAATTCGACACGTCGGTCTTCGCCGCCGACCTGGGCGAAGTGCTCGCCGGACGTGGGGCCGTGGATTATCGTGACCCGGGCACGTTCTTCTCGAAAACCTACTTGACCGAAGGACTAACCCAACTGCTGATCGACGTGATGCAGCGGCTGGCCGGCTCGGGCAAGACCGAGGCGGTCATCCAACTCCAAACGGCCTTCGGAGGCGGCAAGACGCACACGTTGCTGGCACTCTATCACCTGCTGACCAACACCAAGACGGCGGCCAAGGTGCCGGAGATTCAGGCCCTGGTTCACGCGGCCGGCCTGAAACAGGTTCCCCCGGCGCGGGTGGTCTGCATGGTGGGCACCGCTTTGGACCCGATCGCCAATCGGACCCTGTGGGGCGAGATGGCCTGGCAGCTTGGCGGCGAGCGGCTCTACAACAAGGTGGCCGAGAGCGACCAGCAGAAGATTTCGCCCGGCACTAATGTGTTGGGTGAATTGCTGGCCGAGGCAGGGCCGTGCCTGATCCTGCTCGACGAAGTGTTGGCCTATCTTCTCAAGGCAGGTGGGATCAAGGTCGAGGACAGCACGCTGCGGGGCAACACGCTCACGTTCTTGCAGGAATTGAGCATCGCCGTATCCAATTGCCCAACCGCCTGCATGATTGCGACGCTTACCAGTCAGCTTGCCGAGTATCTGGACGAAAGCGGCGAGCGCGCCTACCAATCGCTCGAAAAGGTCTTGGGGCGAGTGGAGAAGGTGCGACAGACCGTCGAGGGGGCCGAGATTTATGAAGTGATCCGCCGCCGTCTGTTCGAGAACCTGGGCGATCCGGCCGACCATCAGGCCGCAGCCGAGGCTTACTGGCAGGTCTACCGGAACCTGGGCGAGGACGTGCCGTCGGGCTGCCGCGAGCCGTCGTACCGCGACGAGATGGTTCGGGCTTATCCCTTCCATCCCGAGTTGATTACCGTACTGTACGAACGTTGGGGTACCATTCCCGAGTTCCAACGAACCCGAGGCGTGTTGCGGCTGTTGGCTGACGTTATCAGCAATCTCTACCAGGGCAAAGACAACGACCCTCTAATCCAAAGCGGATCGGTGAACCTGGGCGCATCGGCCGTGAGAAGCGAACTCGTCAAACACACGGGCTTCGGCAACGTGTTCCACGGTGTCATTGACAGCGATGTCGCCGGCAACCACGCCAAAGCACCCGAGATCGACCGCCAACTGGGCAGCGAATACGCAAAGGAGAGTGTTTCGGAGAAACTCGCTCGGTCAACCTTCATGTACTCCTTTAGCGGCGGTCAACAACGGGGGGCAACACTGCCCCAGTTGCGCGTGGCGGTGTTGAACCCCGAGATGGCTCCGCCGTTTGTGTCCGATTCGCTCGACCGAATGACGAGGCGGCTTTGGTACCTCTATCACGACAGCGGGTTGTACCGATTTGACTCGCGTCCGAACTTGAACCGCATCCTCGTGGATCGGGAGGAGATGGTCCGCTCGGAGCCGGATAAGGTGAAGGACTTCGCCCGGGCGACGCTGAACGACTTGATCGGTGACGCGACCTTCCGAGTGTATCGCTATCCCGAGGAGAGCCGTGACGTGGCCGACGACGCTCGATTGAGCCTGGTCGTACTCAACCTGGATCAGGTGGCGTCGGAAGACGAGATGCCGAAAGCGACGGAAGAGTTTGTCACTGGCATCCTGAAGCAACACGGCAAGGGTTTCCGCAAGCACGCGAACACCCTGGTCTTCCTGGCTCCCGACCAGCACCGGGCATCAGAAGTAACCGATGCCGCCCGAGCACTTCTGGCGCTGCGAAGTATTGACGAAGACAAGTCCACCAAGAAGCAACTGACGGAAGAACAGGTCAAGGACCTAACGCAGCGTTTGAAGGAGGCCGAGGCACGTCTGCCGGCCGCCCTGATGACGGCCTACCGGCTTATTCTGGTGCCGGCCGAGAAGAAGACATTACGCACGTTTGACATGGGCGTCGCCAACTACGCCGGGCGAACGACGCTGAGCAACAAGGTCTTGGATAAACTCGTTGAGGAGCAACAGATTCTGAAGGCATTGGACCCAGCGATCTTGATCGGGCCACGTTTCGCGCTGTGGCCAGCCGATCAGGAGGTTGTCAATGCCCAAACGCTAGCGGACTATTTTGCTCAATTAACGCACCTACCCAGATTGCTCGGGCCGGATGTGCTGCCCGCCTGCCTGGCAAAAGGAGTGAATCGCGGGCTGTTCGGCTATGCCCTCGGCGACGGGGAAAAGCGGCAGTTCGACACGATTCACTACAAAGACAAGTCCGTCACGGCCACGGATTGTGAAATCATCGACTCCGCATGGCTGCTACGTCCGACGCTGGCCGAGTCGCTCATGCCGGAGCCAGAGGCAACAGCCACGTTGCCAAGTGGTGGCGATGGCACTTCGCCCATTGTCGGCGCTCCTTCGGCTGAAAGCCCTTCCGAGATCGATGGCGAACATGGCCCAGGATGGGACAGCAAGGGCGGCGGCGTCACCATCGTCGAAGGCGAACGCCGGTTGAACCGGGTCCGCATCGACCTGAAGAACCTCCCCTGGGAGAACTGGAACGACATCTACAACGAAGTCATCGACCCACTCGCCCAAGAAGGAGCCGAAGTTCACTGCGACGTCACCATCATCGCTAAGGGCGACGCCGCCATCCGAGAGAATACGATTGAGTTGGGAGTTAAGGAGTCTCTGGGGCAGCGAGGCATTCAGGCAGACATAGAGACGGGGTGAACGGGAAGGTGAAGTTACAGACGCTCCAATGTGGTAGACAGCAGATCACTTCTGATACTTGCCCAAGCAGTCCGTCCACCACGCATACTCTGGAGCGTTTTGCCGTGGGGTGAAGTAGGCAAACCTCTGGATGTTCCGCAACACCATCACAATCTCTTCGTCACTGGCCTGGGTCTTCTCTGCCCAGAGTTTGACCAACTCGGGCGTCGTGATGACCGTCACACCGGATTCGGCCGCGAATCGCCGCGCACGTCGATCGTCCGTAGCCAGTGTCCAGCCGCGTTTCGCTGAGATGGCGAGACACGCTGCTTCCCCATCGCCGATCTGGGCGGCCATGTGAACGAATAGCTCGATTTCTTGATGGCCATCAAAGTCGCACTCGTGAAGCAAGCCGGCGGCGGTATAGCGGCCCAGATCAATCGGGACTTTGACGAGCTTGCTGGCATCTTCCTGGTCGGGTTGCAGGATGTAGAGTGTCTCCTCGGCCACCCTGTTTGGGACATGAAGCGTCAACCCGAAGCCAGAGCCACCTTTTGGCGAGGCACCTTCGTCGCCTCGACTGCGGCGCGGAGGGGGAGGCGAAGGAGGGTCTGAACCTAGAATCCTCCCGGCCGCGCAGAGATTGATGAGGCAGCAGGCATCCAGAGCAACGTCTCGCATGGGCTATCCGTCTCCTCACGACTGGTTCAATAACGAGCGTTGGAACTCAAACTGGATCGGATGCTCGCTACCGTCGTCTTCCATAACCTTCCTCGTGAGGCATTCCATCACAATTTCCCTCGCCGTAACAGGATCGCAACGAAGGAACCGCGCGAGTTGTTCCTCGCTGATCTTCTCCTGCTCAAAGGCATGGACAGCCAAGTACTTATACCGCTCCGGGTAGTAATCCAGCGTTTCCTCGTGCGCAGGAAGATCAAGGAGCGTTGCCGCTTGGCGCGGGGCAAACCGCGACTCCTTAATCAGTGCCCAGGTTCCCTTTGGGACCAGTCCAATCTGCTCAAGCCGGATTGCCATTGCTTCAACAGATGCGAAGAAAAAGTGACTCAATCGGCAGAGGTCTGCAACCTGGAAGTCATTCGTGATGGCCACGACTTCATGGAAGCGTTGTCTGACTGCATTCGCGGGCATGAGGAAACTAATGGCGAATGCCTCCGCAAATCGCTCATTGGTCGGCTTGCGTCCTGGTATGTTCAGGTAGTCGATGCCTGGCTGGTAGCGATTCACAATTAGATGACCATACTCGTGCAGCATCGACACTCGCCGACGCTCGGCGGGATGTTTGCGGTTGACCATAATGCAGCCACCGAGATCATCGGCATAAGCGAACATGCCAGCGATGGCCGAAGGCAACGGCCAATAGAAGATACGAAGACCGACTTCCCATTCGAGCAGGCGACGCAGTGCATGAACGGGTTGTTCGCCCAGTCCCAACCGGCGACGCTCCCCACTCGCCACCGACTCGGCCAACTCAACAACGTCCAGAGGCGTGTCGAGATTCACCAAGGGTGGGTAGTTGTAGCGAAGTCGATCACTATTCAATTGTTCCAATTCCTGATAGTCCGCCGCGAGACGCTGAAGATCGCCGATCGCCTCGACAAGTTCACGTTGATTCTCGTCCTTCATCTTCTCGACAACGGCGCGAAGATGTGGCTGGAAATCAACCACTTGCTCGCCCGATCGGACAAGTTCAGACACTCGCCGCCCGAAGTACGAAGCCAATTTGACAATTTCCTCGGGCTTGGTCTGACGTTCTCCCTTTTCGATTGCGATATAGGTTGGGCGACTACACCCCAGGTAGTTAGCCACATCCTCCTGCGTGATGCCCCGGGCTTTGCGAGCTTCCGCAACACGTTGACCCAGGACGCGAGGATCAATCGTTTCAAGCTGAAGCATAATTCTCTCTCCCAATCAGTGTGGCTCCAATAGGAGCCATTAGGTTTGTCCATTCCCAATCGTGGTCCACCATACCGTGGGCAGCCAGATTCAGCCATTCATCGCGGTAACGCGAAAGTAGGTTAAGAACTGCGGTAGTCGACTCGCCTGGTGGCACAACATTTGTTCCAAGCAGATGACGTTGAACACGAAGTGGAACACGAACACCGGGTTCGAGTGGCCCCAGATTCGCCACCTGCAACAAGAAGGCTTTGAGATACTCCAAGTGCCGCTCTTCAATACCGCTGCTTTCGTAGTCTTGGCTGAACAAATCGTACTTATAGGTTCCTTGTGGCTCCTCGATACCTGCAACCATCATTGCTTGGCGGCGAAAGATGCACGCCGGGCATACACCACATTGCTTGTGGGGCCTGTCATGGAGCGGATAGTGAACGCAAGAAACGGTAGAGCGGGCCAGTTCCCCCAAGCCAACTCTTGCCAATTGCGCAACCATCTCTCCTTTGGTCTTGCCTGCGAATGGAAGACAGAACGACACTTCGCGTTCTGCAACCAGTGAAGCCAAGCGGGACATCAAGCGGAGAAAGTGTGGATGGCTACCTCTGGTGGCCTTCGATCCCACCATCCCAGCCATGAGTGGCAGGTTTATCGCCCCGACGCCTGATTCAAAGACCTCGATTGTCGAAACCTCACTGATTGCGGCGGCTACCGCGCCAACCGCAGCAAACAAGAAGGATCGGCAGCGTTGGCTTGATTCTTGTTTCCTTTTCCTTTCTGCCAATTCCGAAGACCAGACTATTGCCGCCTTGACAACGAGCGGGGAAATTGACACGCCGTATCGTTGTTTCAGGCACTCGAACTGCTGGCGAATCGGTACCTGTTGGTGCGGCTGGTGCCAAACCGTCACTGGAATCACGGGGCGGCTTGAATTCTCTCCGGTCCGAATACCCAGCCCCGCAGCAGAATCAAGACCACCACTGTAGAGACACACCAGAGGAGGTTCGTCGAAGGGCCGGAACAGCGTGGCAGGATACGGCACATCTCTCGCCTCTCTAATGAATGTCAACTCCCAACTATCCCCGCTAAGGAACTCTAAACACTCCGTCAGAGTGCCCAAGACGTCTTTTTGCACCCAGAACTCAGGCTCGTTCACAGCAACAGTCAGCCTCAATGAGCGAAACCACCGGTGCTTCTGGGATTGTCGCTCTCGTCTTACCAGACGATCAACCGTATAGACCGACATGGCGATGCGAAGAAGATCAAGCAATCGTGGAGACGGATTGGTCCAGAACATTCGTTCCCATGAATCGAAGCCCAAACGGAAATGCCTGCCCGCAACAAGCTCGCGGCAAGGAGAGTCGGAAGTCTCTGAAAACGAGATTGTGAATGGCGGCAAGTACTTCATCACGTCGGACTCCCTAATAACGACATAGACAGCATTTCCACCGTAGTGTCGATTTTCTGCCCATTGGTGCCGCTTGGCATTCTCGGTGTCCACGCCGAGTTTTCAGTCAAGCGCCGGGCAATATACTCAACGTCCGGCATCACTTGCTCCCGAACTTGATCCAAGTAATCGCGCACATCTGCGAAACTTGCCTGCCCTGCCCCCCCCACGATTCGGTACGTCATCCCGTCTTCGACGGTCTCCCAAATCCCGGTTAGAAAGGCTTCCATGAGGCCCTGCGTTTCTAACTGAGTGCTGACGATGGCCACGTCACTGAAGAGTTGAAGATAGTCGTGCCCTGCGGCTTTCCTCACCAGTTGCTGAAGCAGTTGTGGAGAATGGCGATTCTCTATGAGCATTTCAAGCGTGATACCGTGCTCTGCAAACTGCTTCAAGGCGTTGCGAAGTCCCTTGTACAGGGCTTTGCGAACTCCTTGAGATACCTCATCAAATGATCTTCCATTGCGGATTAGGTCGGCCAGAATGGCCCACCGTCGTCCGTAGGGATTGCTGAGATCAAGAGATTCGTTCTCGGCCATTGGTGTTCCTCCGTGTCTGGAGGGCTGAAGCCAGCGATCTTGGCACAGTCCAACCTCTATCTTCATTATCGGCCTGCATTTTACAATGTCAATAGCCAAGATGTCAATGTCGGCATGATTGTAAAGGCTGCGACCCGGTCAGGCCGCCTTATCTAAGGGCCACTCAGCGGAAGCAGCCATGCCGGCTATATTGACACCAGCCGATCGAGGGGACTTTCTGGCGGACGGCGTCGTTCAATGTACACATCCCTTCGGCCACGAGTTCTCGGAGAGAAGGTGTTATCCTGAACGATCTTCTGGGATCAGTTGGCTGCCGAGAAGATCGTGGTGGACGGGTGTTTGGAACCGCTACCTGATTGGAATGCTGCGGCGGGGATTGTCGCACGAGGAGGATGGCAAAGCCGAGGAATCGTCGGAACACGGAATCTCGGAGGAAGGCCCTTCAGATGCTAGTGGTCGGCGCCACGCCTGGCGTGCTCCCCAAAACCTGATCCATATGTTATGAGAGTATCCAGAGCCCCGTGAGGGGCGGAAGGAGACTCTTGATGAAACGGAAGCGACATACGCCGGAGCAGATTATTCGGAAGCTGCGTCAGGCGGAGGCGGATTTGGCCGCTGGGCTGACGATCGGACAGGCGTGCCAGAAGCTGGAGGTCACGGAAGCAACGTTCCATCGCTGGCGGAACCAGTACGGCGGGATGAAGGCCGAGGAGGCCAAGCGGCTGAAGGAAATGGAGATCGAGAACGCCCGACTGAAGAGGCTGGTAGCCGATCAGGCGTTGGATATCCAGATTTTGAAGGAAGTGGCGGAGGGAAACTTCTGAGCCCTGCGCGTCGGCGGACGGCGGTCCGACAGGTCCAACGGAAGTTGGGCGTGTCGGAACGTCGCGCGTGCAGGGCGCTCGGACAACCGCGATCGAGCCAGCGGTACGCGCCGCGCGACGACCGGGAGGAGAAGCGATTGGTCGCGGCGATGTTGGCCCTAGTGGCGAAGCATCCGCGCTACGGCTACCGGATGATTTGGGCGTCGTTGCGACAAGACGGCTGGAAAGTGAACCGCAAGCGAATCTATCGACTGTGGCGACGCGAAGGACTCAAAGTGCCGAAGAAACAGCGGAAAAAGCGGCGGTTGGGCACGAGCGAGAACAGTTGCGTTCGTCGCAAGGCCGAGCACAAGGACCATGTGTGGACGTGGGATTTCATTCACGATCGGACCGAGGACGGACGGCCGTTGAAGTGGCTGTCGATCATCGACGAGTACACGCGGGAGTGCCTGACGTTGGAGGTGGATCGGAGCATCACGTCGGAGAAGGTGATCGACGCACTGGCGGATCTATTTGCCATTCGCGGCGTTCCGAAGTGCATTCGCAGCGACAACGGCCCGGAGTTCATCGCCAAGGCGTTGCGGAGTTGGCTGGCCGCCGCTTCGGTCGAGACGCTCTATGTCGAGCCAGGCTCGCCTTGGGAGAACGGCTATGCCGAGTCGTTCCACAGCCGTCTTCGCGACGAGCTGCTCAACCGCGAGATGTTCACGAGCCTGGCCGAAGCGAAGCATCTGGCGGCTGTTTGGCAGTTGGAATACAACCACCACCGGCCACACAGCTCGTTGAACTACCAGACCCCCGCGGAGTTCGCCGCCGGCCGTGCCGCCGCGACTTCCGCTCCGGCTGCGCCTCCGCTCCAGCCGCGGCGGCACGGCCGAAGCCTAGAAGACTCAGCGTTACCTGTTACCCAACCAATACTCTCATAGCCCCTGGTACAGAAAATGGGGGCAGGTCACGCCTGTAACGTGGCCCTCTTGCACATTGTCCATGACGGCGGGAGAATGGCACCTTCAATCAGAGAAATGTCCCATGAAAACCTCGCTCCCCCAACAATCCGAGCACGTAACCGAGCAACTGGCCGCGATTACTGGCGTGATCCAGGAGTTGGTTGGTGGCGATCTGGCCATGGTGATCTTGTTCGGGTCGTATGCCCGAGGGGATTGGGTTGACGATCGGTATGTCGAAGACGACGTGGTTTACAGCTATCAGAGTGATTTCGATTTGCTCGTGGTAACAGAGGATCGCGCCAATGCCACGGTGGATGGCGAGTTTCGGCTGAGCGATGCGATTGGGCGGCGTCTGCGGCAGCTTGGACTCGACACGCCTAGCTCGACGATCATCGTGGAGGATATTGAGAATCTGAACAAGGACCTTCGACGAGGCAGCTACTTCTACACCGACATCAAGAAGGAAGGCGTGTTGCTTTTTGACAGCGGTCGGCACACCCTGGCCGAAGCTGGCCCAGTTGACCCGGTCGAAATCCAAAAGCACGCCCGAGATGATTTTGAGCACTGGTACGAGAGCGCATGTGGTTTCTACACCGCCTACGAAGCGATGCTTGCAATCCCACACCACAACAACGCTGCTTTCCAGCTTCACCAAGCCACCGAACGATTCTTTAACGCCGTCGTCCTGACTTTTAGTCGGTACAAACCGAAGACCCACGACATCGAGAGGCTCGACCGTCGGGCAAGCAATTTGTGTGCTGATTTCTTCACGGTATTTCCTCGCGCAAACGAGTGGCAGAAGCGATGCTTCGATCTTCTCAAGAAGGCGTACATCGACGCTCGGTACAAACGTGATTACGCGATCACCAAAGAGGAACTCGATTACCTGGCCGCGCGGGTGCAGAAGCTCCAGGAGTTGACGAGGCGGATTTGCGAGCAACGGATCGCGGATATGGCTTGAGAAGTGCGATAGGGCGTCGCCCCAAATGAACTTCGAGCCGGCCCTGGGCGGCTTCTTCAGATCGCGTGGGGCCAGGATGGGAACAAGGTCGTCGACCCCTCTCTGGAGGTTTGACTTTTTTGTCATGCGGTGTCATAATCCCTTGGTATCAAGCACGGGAGCGGTGTCATGGCAAAAAGGACCGTTAAGATCGACGGGACTCGGTATGTTCTAATTCCCGAGGCTGAGCTTGCAGCCTTGGAGGGGAGGGACTTTCCACCGATCGCTGAGGACGGCACTTGCGAGGCACTGTCGTTCGTTCGCGCGTCGATCGCACAAGATATTGTCCGGGAACGACGCCGGCTGGGGTTGGCGCAAAAGGAACTCGCCAAAATGGCGGGGATTCGCCAGGAAACGCTTTCCCGGCTGGAGTCCGGCCGACACCGGCCCCATGTTCGCACAGTGATGCGGGTCGAAGCGGCTCTGGCACGCAGGCAGTCGAAGCTGGGCCGATCAGGACCTGCCTGATACGTGCATAGCCTCCACACGGCCGAGCCGCGTTTTGCTGTTTCTTCTCCTGGCCAATCCACTCCAACGGCCCTGCAACCTCATCGTGGCGGCGTCCTTGGTGTCTTGCAGTGAGCCTGTCGTTGCCTGACATTGGAGAACAACCCAAACACAGTCGGCGCGCCGGAATGAGGAATTGCCGCGTCAGAGGTTTTTTCTGACGAGCAAGGTCTTTCGCAAGGGCAAGGCCGTTTCGTGGTGAGCGAAGCCGATTTCCGACTGAGATTTGACCCCACCCGGGCCTGGTCAACGGCGGCGTTTCAGGTCGAGCTTGAGATAGGCGCAGAGCTTGGCGGCCGTTTCGATGTTGATGGTACGTTCACCGTGGACGAAGCGGTTGACCACGGATTGGCTCACGCCCGATCCCTTGGCGATGGCGTATTCTGTTTCGCTGCAATCGGCTATCGCCTTGCGGAGTTGATCGACGATCGTTGCGTTTCGTGTGGTGCGTCCCTTCGGCATGGCGGGTTTCTCCTTAATGGCCGTTAGGCGGCCTTCTGCTCGCGTTCCAGGATACGAGCGACGGCCGTATGGGTCCAGGCCGTGCGGCCTTCTTTCGTCAGAATGCCCTTCTCCGTGAGCGTGGCGGCGATTTGACGCAGCGTTCGACCGGCATCTCGCAAATCGCGGATCAGCGAGATGGTCTGTTGTTCGGCCGGATTGGGCACCAACGATATGCCGTCTGGGGCCAAATCATGCCCAAAGCGCACCTTGCCGACCCGCTTGCCGTTGCGGATTTTGTGCCTAAGCGCCGCGCGTGTGCGTTCTCCTGCCATCTCTCTTTCCCACTGTGAAACGCATAAAAGCATATTCAAGACCAGCCGCCCGGCGGCCGTGCGAGTGTCAATCGAATCAGCCACACTGAAGAGTTGCTTGCCAGCCTTCTCGCCGAAGTAGTCGTCGATCAGAATCTGCCAATCGCGTATCGACCGTGTCAACCGGTCGAGGGCCACGACGGCCAGCCCATCGGCCTGACCGGCGCGGAGCAAGTACAATGCGCGCTGTAGGCCACCACGTTTAAGGCTTTTGGCCGACTCTCCAGCGTCCACGAGCGTCTCGACCACTTGCAGATCGTAAAGGGCCGCGTAGGAGCGTAATTTCGCCTCCTGGGCCTCCAGGCTGATTCCATTGATCTGATCTGTCGTGCTAACTCGCGTGTACAGGAGGACTTTCATGGAGCCTTGTCGGCCGGGTTCTAGGATGCGTATCTGCTTCTAGTGTATGTCTCCTGACAAGCAATGTCAATGGGCAATCGTACACAGCCGGTCGGCTGTGTACGCGCAGAGGGCGTTTCGTGGCGGTCCTGCCGCTGGTCCCGAAAAAAGATCGGTATTCCGCCCTGATACGCGCAGCGACGTTTCGTCCGTGCCGCCCGCCGCGCGGCCCGAGTTCGGGCAAGGGCCACGGACGTGCCCCTAACCGGTGAGAAAGTGGGCAGAACTTTCTCCTATAACCGAGGGGCCGGGCGAGTAGAATTCCAGATCGTTCCGGCGAGCAACCATTGGAATTGGGGAGTGCCGAGCAGAAGGAACTCCAAGCCGCCGGTCATTCGTGCTCATCTTTCGGCATCCCAACGCGAGTGGGCAGGTGGCCTCACCACAGAAGCCCGATCGCCTCTCGACGTAGTGGGGGGACCCAGTTGATGAACCGACGTGGCCGCCAGTGTCGCCGCAGATTTGGTCGCCTCAATACTAGCGATTGTGCCCGGAGCAAGCTGGCGAGTGAGCCGTGCTGAATCACCGCGTCGAAACAGACATCCGCCTGCAAGGCCCACAGAGAGCGCCGGGCGTCCGCTTACGAACCACCGTCCCCTCGCTGGCTGGGCGACAGGAACGCACTACAGCGCAAATGGCGGGCTTACAGGGGCACTCTGTGGCCTTGATCGGCAAACCTCTCAAACTTCATTGCCGATACCGCTAACCGCGAGGACGATGACGCGACGAGTAATGTGAAACCGCGCGCCGCGACACGGCTTCAAGGAAGACGCGTGAGTGACTAACTCGGCGCTGCAAGAAACAGATTACTCCGCCGGCGCTGAAATGCCACTAGGTGCTAATGCCGCGTCAAACGTGATGCCCAGGGGTTTTGGCACCTGGTGCCTTGCTCGCTCCCTCCCGTTCTTCTTCAGCCAAGAGTGAAGGGCTATCTCAACGGATTCGACGGGGAACAGTAGTTGCTTCCTGATTTCTCCGCCAGGTTTGGCTATGAGCTTCCGCAGGGCCGCCCTGAACGATCTTGCTGCCACACGTGTGAAAAGGGCCTCAGATGCAATGCCAGCCTTCAGCATAGCTTTCTTCCCTCGGCGAGCGGCCCGGGAATAGCCTTTCTCCAATAGGTCCTTGAGCCGCTCCGTTTCTTCATTAACCTCCCTTCTGATCCTCTCGCATTCCTCGAATATCGGGTGTACTTTGCTGTTGTACACGTACCCCGGCATGAAACCGCTGTCGAGAAGGTCCTTCATCGGCCGCCACTGGCGTTCCGATTCCTGATCGGTCTTCTTCTTGATTTCCTCACCAATCTCGTCGATCTCTCCAGGCACAGACGCGACGATCTTGCTGACCAGGGACGGCCTTGACGAAATCCGGTTGGCATCGCGTTTCAACTGTTTGAGTCGTTTCTCTTCGTTAACTCGCTCGGTGATCTTCTGAGCGCGTTCGGCGTCTCGTTCCTTCATACGCTCAGCGGCCAAATCGGCCCTCAGGCAACCACACGACCTTGTTGCCCCCGCCTTCAGGTTGTGGACCCAGACGTATGTTTCCGTGCCACAGTCACAACGGACCGAAACGCGGTAGTTGTTACCAACCCTCTCCGGCCGGCCGGTGACTTCCAGCCGTCCATATCGTTTCTTGAGCTTCATGGAATTACCGCGTCGGTTGGAGAAAGGGAGCGAGTTAATTAACAGCCCCTGCTACTATCTATTGGCTATTTCTCTTCTTCATCTATATATACTTTAGAGTATATATCATATTCATAAATATAATACACAATAGGTAGTACCGTTAATTCTTAACTCGTTTGCCGCGTCGAAACGCAGCAGGTGGACACGGCGATTCCCTGAAACGTGATGGCCACGGGAGCGGACCCGCTCATGGCTTTGGTGCCGGGGAGGCTGCCAGCCGATAGAAGCGAGTGGCCAATATCACCGCGAAAGCGCTGTTATTGGGCACCCACGCCAGCGATTGCAAGATGACGCTACAAGCTGACGCGGCCATTCCATGCCGCGTTGTTTGCGTAGCCCTAAAACTTGCGCCGCCGCCGAGCGATGGCTGGTGAGGGTGTCAACCCGGGAAACGTCGATACATCGTCACGGCAGGACCTCGGGCGGTGTTCTCCCGGAGGATGAAAGCATGGTCGTCCACGCCGGCCTCGCGCATCCGGCTACGAAGGCGAGAGACCGTTTGCCTCAGTCGTTGATCGGACCTCGTGACCGCCCGGTCGGAGAACCCAAGGTAGGCTGCGGTCACATGCCCGTCAACCGCTCGTTGGACCTCATCTATTCTGTATGGACGACCAGGGTGCTCGGCGAGCAACCAGAACAGTCGAGCGACTCGGGTGTCGTTGCCGAGGAAGATTCGCTTGCCGTACCACCAGCCGAAGCGAGGGTCATACTGATCTCGTTGCGGGGCGTTCGCGTCGTCGCCCACGGGCATGGCCGTGGCGCACCGGCGGAAGTCGCCAGATGCTTTGTTCTTTCGGCGGATTGAGACGTCGGTAGCCATACCCAGAACATCGGCCCCGCCGCCCCAATGCCTTGGGCGCAGGCGATTGATAACAGCCCGAGATCGGCGGGGGCACCTGCCCCGATCGGAACAACCCGCACAGCCCGCAGGCGAGTTGTGAGGACTTGTCGTTTTCTCCCGCACAAGCGGTACGACCGACCAAAAGGTGTCACAAAATTCCACCTTAGTATTTATAGAGAGGCATAGTTTTTGCTCTGGCAGCGTTCCGGCGGCCAGCCTCTTTCAGAAGCCAGTCTCGCCATCGGTCGGCGATCGACACTCTACAGTCAGCCATCTCGGCGACCTTCCTCACCACGCCTGGCCCGACGTACGCGCCCATCGCAGCGTCTGGACCTTAGGTGCGCAAACCTCTGTAAGTGCTATTCCATTTCGATGCTGCTTCTCCTGCTTCAAGAATGTCAAGCGGGAATCCGAAATGGCAGCGCAAACGGACCAAGAGAAGCGAATGCCATGCCAAACGATGAACCTCTACTGAACTTGAAGCAGGCCGCGTCTCTTCTCGGGTACAAGGAACGAGGGATGCGGAAACTCATCGAGCGTTCCAAGAAACGGTTGCTGGGCTACCCTGTCAACGGACCGACGATCAAGTTCTTTCAGCCTCGGCCTGGAGATGACATCAAGTTCCGGCCGGAATGGATTCAGGAGTTCATCGACGCCTGTACGCGCGATCCAGAAAAGGCCCCGTTGGTGACACTTATCGCCAAACCGAAGCGCGATCGTGGCAAGAATCTGCGACCGGGTTCGGCAATGAGGGCCGCGTCGAACAGCGGGTTTAGTTCATCGCTGCTTGCCATCTGACGAATGGCCTTGGCCCGCGAACAGGTGTTTCCATCAGCCTGGGCTATTCTCAAGGTCGCTCCAAGCATCTCACGGCCCAGACAATCGCATGGGATACGGCTACGATGCTTCCCAGAGCGGCTCGCTGTAGCTGTCGCACCATTGGACATAGTGCTTCCAGCAGACCTCGGGCGTGTTGCCAAGCAGCTTGGCCAGGGTCTCGATATTGGTCGGCTTGCCGGTCCAGTAGCCCTGCAAGGTTCGTTTCGCATAGGTATGTCGGCAAGTGTACATGCAGGCATCAGAATCGAACTGGATTTCTTCTTTCTTCTCCACGCGCCGTCGCAAGCGGTTGAAAACGGACGACAGATTACTCGGAGTCCACGGTTTGTCTTTGAGGCTTCGGAAGATTGGGCCGGTGGGATGTTCTTCCATCTGCTTCCGTGTGATCGCAATGACTTCCGGGTCCGTTACGCGAACGATTCGATACTTCTGGGTCGTTTTCGTGCTTTTGGGCGTGACTCGAAGCTCCATGCGATGGCCCAAGTCGTGAACCTGGTCCTTCGTCAGCGTGGCGAACTCGATACCGTAGCGCAGGCCCGTGCGAATGCACACCCGCAGCGCCATCCGCAAGGCTGGGTTGGCGTGCTTGAGCAGGGCCTCCTCCT
>JAFGFF010000126.1 GCA_016931075.1 Pirellulales bacterium
CCACGGCCGTCGTGTCGCTTCCGCCCCGGCCCAGCGTGGTGATATTCGATCGGGCGTCGACGCCCTGGAACCCGGCGGCGATAACGATCTTGCCTTCGTCCAGGGCCTCGCGGATCCGGTCGGTCGAGATCGAGCGAATCCGGGCCTTCGTGTGCGAGCTGTCGGTGACGATGCCCAACTGGCCGCCCGTCATGCTGACCGCCTCGTGGCCCAGCGAATTGATCGCCATGGCCATCAGGGCCACGCTGACCTGTTCGCCGGTGGCCAGCAGCATGTCCATTTCGCGCGCCGGGGGCGACTCGTGGATCTGTCTGGCCAACTCGACCAGCCGGTCCGTGTTCTTGCCCATCGCGCTGACGACCATCACCACCTGATGGCCCTCGGTCTGCGCGCGAATCGCCTTGCGCGCCGCCGCCAGGATCTTTCTGCTATCGGCCACGCTCGTGCCGCCGAATTTTTGAACGATGACGGACATGGATGCTCCGTGCTATCGAGAACGTTCAATATCGTTTGTTATTACGGGTGTCATGATACTCCGTTGGAACGAGCCAACAGGACATAATACCGATCGCCCACGGCGGGGCAAGGGTACCCTACCCTACGATTTGCCCAGAAAATGGCCCATCAGGCGCCAACCGGGATCGAAAACGAGCTCTGAAACCAAGCCGGTCGGGTCGTCGTAGGCGGCGGCTGCGTCGGGCGCGATGCCCGAGCCGGCCATTGCCAGCGGGACGGGGCCGTGGCTGTGAGTTTTGATCCGCACGGGCGTGGGATGGTCGGGGGTGATCAGGATCCGGTACTCGCCGTGCGACTTCAGGGCCTCGTGCATCGGGCCGACGATGTGGCGGTCGATCTGGCCCAGGGCCTCGACCTTGGCCGCCGTATCGCCCTCGTGCGAGGCTTCATCGGTCGCCTCTACGTGGACACAAACCAGGTCGACCTGGTTCAGGGCCTCGACCGCATGCCGGCCCTTGGCGGCGTAGTCGGTGTCGGTGTAACCGGTGGCGCCAGGCACCTCGATCCGTCGCCAGCCCATCAACGTGGCCAGGCCCCTGAGCAGGTCGACCGCCGTGATCATGGCCCCTTGGCAGCCGTAGCGCTGGGCGAAGGGCTCCATCCGGGGCGTGCTGCCTTGGCCCCAGAGCCAGACGTTCGTGGCCGGCAACAGGCCCTTTTCCATCCGTGCCCGATTGACCGGATGGTCAGCGAACAGGTCGGCACTTCGGCTCATCAACTGGGTCAACAAGTCGCTGCCCGGCCCGCGGGGATAGTCCTCAGTAACCGGTTTGTCGGTCAGGTCGTGTGGCGGCGTGGTCCGCGTGTCAGACGAGAAGGGAATCGGCGTCTGACCGGCGCGGCAGACAAGCAGATTGCGGTAGCTCACGCCTGGATGGAATCGAAGCTGCTCGGACCCCAGTTCGGCTTGCGCGGCCTTCATCAACTCAGCCGCTTCTTCGTTGGTGATGTGTCCGGCGGTGAAGTCGCGCATCGTCTGGTATTCGATCGTGACCAGATTACAGCGGACGGCCCAGTCCTCGGGCCCTAGCTCGATGCCCTGGGCCACGGCCTCCAGCGGTGCCCGGCCCGTGTAGTGGGCCAGCGGGTCGTAGCCGAACAAGCTTAGGTTGGCCACGTCGGAACCGGGCGGCAGCTCGGCCGGCACGTGGCTTGCCCGGCCGACTACGCCCGCCGCCGCCACTGCGTCCATCTCCGGCACGTCGGCCGCCTCGAGCGGCGTCTTGCCGCCGAGCGATTCCTGCGGGTCGTCGGCACATCCGTCGGGAATGATGATGGCGTATTTCATGGTATGTAGAGGTTGGTGGCTAGTATTTGGTGGCTAGTGGCTGGACCGCGTGGTGAGGGGCGGTTGCGTGAAGTCTTTGACGCTCTTTTTTAGCAGCAATACGTCGAACTTCCAAGTGGGACCACATCCCCGTAGACGCGGCGTCCCCGCCGCGTTTTGTAAAGCGGCGAGACGCCGCTTCTATTTTCCCGCGTGTCACTAGACATCAATCCCGGACCCGGAGGCGGACGCTGCCGGGGTGGACGAAGGGGAGGGCTTCGATCTGTTCGACGGCGCGGCGGATGTCGCCTTCCCGGGCGTTGTGGGTCATGATGACCAGGGGCACGGTGCCGCTGTTGGATTTGGGGCCGCCGTTGGGTTTGGGATCGCTGCCCTGCTCGGGCGCTTCGTGTTGGATCAGCGAGGCGATCGAGATGCCACAGCCGCCCAGCACGCCGGCGATCTCGGCCATCGCCCCGAGGCAGTCGTCGACGTGGAAACGGAGATAGAATCGACCGGGGATCTTGGCCGGGTCGCGAGGGCTGACCTGCTCCTCGCGGACATCGGACCAGAGGTCGAGGTTCTTGAACGTGATGGCCGTCCGTCCGACGATCGTGTCGATCAGGTCAGCCACGACGGCCGAAGCGGTTGGGTTTTGCCCTGCGCCGAGGCCGTGGAAGAACACCTTGCCCACCGCATCGCCGACGACCCGAATGGCGTTGTACGCACCGCGAACTTCGGCCAGGGGCGTGCCGTGGCGGACCAGGGTTGGCGCGACGTGCAGTTCGAGCCCCTCGGGCACCATCTCGGCCACGGCCAGCAGCTTGACGTGATAGCCAAATTGCCGTGCGAACCGCAAGTCGACGACTTGCACCGTGTCGATCCCGATCCGCGGGATGGCCCTCCAGTTCACCCGGGCCCCGAAGGCCAACTGGGCGAGGATCGACAGTTTCTGGGCGGCGTCGCTTCCGTCGACGTCCATGGTCGGGTCGGCCTCGGCATAGCCCCGGTGTTGGGCTTCGGCTACGGCGTTGGCGTATTCCGTGCCCTTCTGGTCCATCTCCGTCAGGATGAAGTTGCTCGTTCCGTTCAGGATGGCGTGGATCGATTCGATCTGGTTGGCCGAAAGACACTGCCCAATGCCGGTGATGATTGGAATGCCTCCGCCGACCGACGCCTCGAACGCTATCGACCGGCCGAGCTGCCTTGCCCGATCGAACAGCTCCGGCCCGCATTCGGCCAAAAGGGCCTTGTTGGCCGTCACGATGTCCTTGCCGCCCTCCAGCAGCCGCAACATGATCGATCGGGCTGGCTCGACGCCGCCGATCACCTGGACGACCGCCTTGACCTCGGGATCATGGATCACCCGATCCAAATCGTCGATCAACAGACCCTCTGGCAGCGTGACGTTGCGCTCGCGTCGGGTGTCCTTGTCGACCACGTAGGCCAACTCGACCGGCCTGCCGGCATGACGGGCAATCCGGTCACCCTGCTGGAGCAACAGCCGAGCCACGCCCGACCCGATGGTCCCCAATCCGACGATCGCAACTTTAACGCTTTGCATGATTCACAGGTAGACGCGGCGTCCCCGCCGCGTTCCAGAAAGTTCTATTAAGCGGCGAGACGCCGCTTCTACTTTCCCTCTCTTACGCTGGGCGTCATGCCCAGACGCTTGTCAGGCACAGCCAGATCTACGGCGAGCTTCCCACCTTTTCTCAAAGGGAGAGGAAGCTGGCTGACAAACGCTCCACCGTACCATGAAGCCCGCCGGGCGAGAAGGCCCCGTGACGGGGGAGCTTGGCCGCGCCGGACGGAGTTCATTTCCCCGGCTCGCTCGTGGCGTTGGGGTCGTAGACCTGCTTCGGGTCCGATGCATGGGTCCACGGTATGCCCGAGTTCCGCCAGCCGTTTTTCATTCGTTTGCCATGGAAGACGCTGCCGGGCTCGGTGACCGTGTCCCCTTCGAAGCCGTCGACGATGCTGTAGACCTTGGTGAATCCAGCTTCGGCCAGCGCATTGGACGCCTTGGCGCTCCGCTCGCCCGAGCGGCAGTAGACCAACACCACGCTGTCCGGCTTGGCGATCCGCTTCACACGGTCGACGAACTCGGGGTTGGGTTTCAGCGGCGGCTTCGGGCCTTCCTGCTTCGTATCCGTCCGCCAGAAGGAAAAGGGAATGTTGACCGCCGCCGGCGCGTGGCCGATCCAGTAGTACTCATCCGGCGTCCGGACGTCCAACAATGTGACATGCTCCGGATCGGCCGCCCATTTCGCGTAGGCCTGGGGCGCCGTCACATAGAGCCCCAGCTTCGTCTGCTTGATCGTGGGCACGTCGGCGGCGTGACTCGTTTGGAAACCGCCGACCGTCGCCACAAACAACATGAACCACACCGTCGTGATCGCCATAAAACGCGGTTTCATTGGATCGACTCCTCGTTGCATCGGTTGAAGAATTCGCCGCACGGGTTTGCTATGAGACCCCCTAATAGCCTCTCGAGAAACCTCCGGTCGTCGTGGCGCCAATCGAGACAATCCACACAACCGGACTCCCGTCAGCGCGCTCCGCAAGGCCCTTTCGATGATCTTCAAACGTACCTCACGCCGGAGCGCCATGCTGGGCGGAAATTGCCCCCTACCCTGCCCTTCGCCGGGGGCTCGCGTTTTCCGATTGCAGAAGTAGGGTGGGACACACCTGTCTCTACCGAACGGTCCACGGCTCTTTCCCAGGCGACAATTCAACGCCGTGCGAAGGGCCGGCCTTGCGCAGGGCTTCCAGGACTTGGTCCTCGTTGATCAGGTCGGGCAGAACGATCGGTTTCTCGGCCCCGGCAGGCCAGATGGCCAGGATGGGAATCGAATTATAGCCCAACTCGTTGAGCGACTGCTTGATCATTTCCGCGTTCGGCGTGCCCGTCCGATCCGTCCAGTCGGCCAGAAGCGGAACGACACCGTTCTTCTTGACCAAGTCGGCCACCGCCTCTGTTTCAATCGCGCGGAACGAGTTCAATTTGCAGTTGGGGCACCAATTGGCCGTATAGTCGACCATGACAGTCTTTTCCACTTCTCGCGCCGCCTTGAGCGATTGGGGAGAAAAGGGCTTCCATGGGAGCTTGGGGGGGCCAAAAAAGACCGTAAAAGCCAACACGCCGACTAGCGCGGCCACCGAGACGCCGCCAATCCGGGCCGTCCATTTCGCGGCCGGCGACGCGGTCATCGGAGTACGACCGATCCACCAGCAGCAGAACCAAAGGCCCACCATCAAGGCCGACGTCGAAAGCACATGGCGAGGTATCATCGCTTGGAGCAAGTAAACAACGGTGCCCAACAGCAAAAACGCCATCACCTGCTTGAGTGTTTCCATCCATGGACCGGGTTTGGGAAGCAACCTGATCAATCGCGGAAACGCTCCAATCACCAAATAGGGCAAGGCCATTCCGAGCCCCATCGCCCCGAAGAGCATGAACGTGACGTAGGGCGGCCTTCCCAACAGAAACGCGAAAACCGGCGCGAGAAACGGTCCGCTGCACGGTGTGGCCAGCACGGTGGCAAAAGCCCCCTTCAAAAACGCCCCAAGCACGCCTTCCTTGTTCTGGAGTTTGCCGATCTTGCCGCTGCCCATGAAACCGGGAATGGGAATCTCCCACACCCCCAGAAAACTCAGTGCCATGACGAACACCAACGCCGTGATAGGGATCTTTACCTGAGGTAAGGAAAACTGTTCGCCCCAAGACATCTGCCTGCCCGAGGCCAACGCAATCCCGGAAGCCAGCGCTGCCAGAACCATGAATACGGACATCAAGCCCAGCGAATACCACAGGTTCAGGGCGAAGATCCGGCCACGGCTTTCGCCGGCCTGCTCGAAAAACGCCATGAGCTTCAGGCTAATGACCGGCAAGACACACGGCATCAGATTCAAGATCAAACCACCGATAAACGCCGCGATCAACTTGAAACCGAACTCGTTCCACTCCACACTTTTCACGACCGCCTTCGCGGCCGGTTCTTTTTTTTGCGGCGCGGGCGTCGTTGTCTCCGCCATCTTCGGTGCGGGTCCCAGCCGGGCCGTGAATGAATAGTCGGTCGGCGGTTGGCAAGCGCTATCCGAACAAGGCTGGGCAGCCACCGTGCCCTGAATCGTCAATTTGCTCGGGTCGACGCCCGGGGTCAGCTTGAGCGGGGCACGCCAGGTGACTTGGCCTTCGTGGGTTTCAATGTTGAGATTACCCCAAACGGCCTCGTGTTTGACGTCCGGCTTCGGGTTGGCCTCGAACGGACCGGGAACCTCATAGGACGCCGTCTTCGGAACCTTGATCACCGTGGCTACGGGGCCGCCTTTCGGTTGAGTGATCGAGTAGATGTGCCAGCCGGACGCGATATCGGCCGTGATGTAGAACATGGGCGGATTGGCCGTGAAGACGGCCGAGACCGTGACGTTCGACGAGCCGCCCATCCCGCCGCCCGGGCCAAAGAGCCCGTCGGGGTTCACGTCCATGTCCTCGCCCAGTGAAATGTCGATCGGCAAATCGGCCGGCGGCATCTCGGGCGGGGCCTGGCCCACGACCAGGGCCGTCCCCGCCACGGTGGTCATCGCGAACAACAACACGCCCAAAATCCATCGACTCATTCTCGGCATCGCTCGGCCTTTCCTTGTCGAGTGTGTTGGCTTGCCTCTTTTCATGCTCTTCTTTCAGCGGGTGGCACTGGCGTCTCGCCAGTGTTGATGTCACGCCACTGGCGCTCGCGCCAGTGCCACCCATCTTTTCCGCGAGTATTGCACTCTATTGTCCGGGGGCCCAGTTATCAATCCCAGTTGGCCGGCCGACCGCCCTGCCGCACACCCCCCAAGGGCCTTTTCGCGTGCAAACGTCCGCTTTCCGTTGCCGGCCAACGGGTTGCGTGCCCGATTGGACACCTCGCCGAGTTGGCCAAATGCCCAACCGAGGGGACCAATTCTCCAATCTTCACGGCCCAAAGGTGGTCGGTTTGGGTAAGATAAACCCTTAACTTTGGGGACCACCCAGAGTAAGATGTTCTTAACGTCTTGGCGCCCCCGAATTACCCCACCTGGGGGACGCCGACTTTCTGCCCCTCGATTCCTCCCGCGAGAAGACCACGATGAGACTCTCCCATTGGCTTTGCATCGGTTTGGCTCTGGTTGTTTGTTGGACCACGTTGGGCTCGGCCCGGGCGGACGACCCGGCGAGCAAGAAGAAAGCGAAACCTCCAAAGGCGACCGCCTCGAAAACCGAATCGACGGCCGACTCCGAGGTCGTTTCGGCCGGCGAGGCGTCACCCGCGTCTGGTTCGTCGCCATCGAGCGCTTCGCGCGCGAAAGAGTCCTATCCACCGGCTGACAAGGTCCTCAAGGGCGCGCAGACGATCCGCGGCCTGATCACGATGCACCGCAAGGACGGCCGGCTCTTCGGCGAGATTTCGTCCTCAGTGCTGAACAAGGATTTCCTCGTCGCCATCACCATCGCCCGAGGCATCGGCGAGCGGCCCCTGTTGGGCGGCCATAGCTGGGGCTTCGGCGACGACTGGATCTGGCAGTTCCGCAAGGTCGATAATCGAATCCAAGTCGTGCGGCGGAACGTCCGTTTCACGGCCGCCAAGGGCAGCCCTACCGCCCGGGCCGTCGAACTGGGTTACACCGACAGCGTGCTCTTCAGTCTCCCGATCCTCGCCAAAGCCCCCGGCGGCGGATACCTCGTCGACCTCAATTCGGTCTTCATGGGCGATCTGCCGCGGATCGGAGCCATCCTCAAGGGTTTCTTGTTTTCGCGCGACCGGTCCACCTGGGCGACCGTCAAGGGATTCAAGGACAACGTCGAGCTGCAAGTCGCCGCGGTCTACGCCTCCAACGGCAGTGCCCGGATCGACTCCGTGCCCGACAGCCGAGGCCTGACCGTCTATGTCCACTACTCGATCAGCCGGCTGCCTCAGACGGGCTATAAGCCCCGTCTGGCCGACGACCGGATCGGCTACTTCCTGACCGTCGTGAAGGACTATTCGAAAAAGGACCAGTTGGACAAGTTCGTCCGCTACGTCAACCGGTGGGACCTGCAAAAGGCCGATCCCACGGCGAAGATCTCGCCGCCCAAGCGGCCGATCATCTTCTGGCTCGAAA
>JAFGFF010000127.1 GCA_016931075.1 Pirellulales bacterium
ACTTCCCGGTGATCGTCCGCCCTGTCTCGCCTGGGGAGGACGGCCCATGAACTACCCCCAGGTCGTCATCCAACTCGACCACGCCGATCGGGGCTTCGTGCCGGGACAATCACTCTCGGGCGAGTACCGCGTCGAGGGAATCGAACGGGACGACGTCACGGCGATCGAGCTGTCGGTCCTGTGGCACACCGAGGGCAAGGGAGACGAGGACCTGGCCGTGCATCAGTTCGAGCGGGTGTCGGCCGACGAGGGCGATTGGATCGACCCGGGCCGCCCGACCCGATTCCAAACGGTCCTGCCCAACAGCCCGTTGAGCTACGACGGGGTGATCGTCAAGATCCGCTGGTGCGTCCGGGTGCGCGTGTCGGTCCGCCGAGGCAAGGACCTGATCGGCGAAGAACCTTTTCTCCTGGGCGACGTCAAGCCGGCAGAGGAGGTTTCGTGATGAGCACGCCCACGCAACAGGCGATCGCGTTGAATCCGTTTTCGACCCGGTGCGTTCGGCCCGGAGCGATGACCTACGTCTTCTCCGACGGGATAGGTGTCCGAACCCTGTTGGATCGGCTCGATGAGAACGGGTGGCAAGGGCAAATTGTCGGTCCGCACGGCTCGGGCAAGTCGACGCTCTTGGCCACGCTCGTTCCGGCGATCGAACAGTCGGGCCGGCGCGTGGTGACTTTCACGCTGCACGACCGACAGCACCGGCTGCCAGACAAACTTGCCTCGGTCGTCCCGGCCGACGAGCCGGCCGTGCTGATGGTCGACGGCTACGAGCAGTTGAGCCTGGGCTCGCGTCGGCGGACGCGCCGGTTTTGTGCCCGACGGGGCGTCGGCCTGATCGTTACGGCCCACACGTCGGTCGGTCTGCCCGAGCTGTTCCGGACCACGACCGACCTGTCGTTGGCCCGGCGTCTGGTCGCCTCCCTTCTCCCCCCGGACGGCCCGAGCCTCTCGCCCGACGAGATCGACGCCGCTTTCGCCCGCCGCCAGGGCAACCTCCGCGAAACGCTCTTCGACCTCTACGACGTCTACGAACGCCGGCGGCGGTAGGGCCCCTTGGATATACCGTGCGATCACCTGTAGGAGGCGACTCCCGTCGCCGAATGCGGATCGTACTGCGAATCTTCGGCGACAGGAGTCGCCTCCTACAAATCCATGGCAAACCTCGCCTATTCGCTTGCCTACCCTCCCCGTCGTGAAAGCGTTATGATGGACAAGAGCGGTGCAGGGTGCTACACGGGTGCCACTGCTGGCTTGTCCAGCAGTGTGTTTCTTCCGTGACAATTGCATTCACTGCTGGACAAGCCAGCAGTGGCACCCCTTGGTTGATTCTGTATCGTCAATTAATTCTTATTGACAAACCACGGAGAGCCCTCATGTCCGGCACACCGTTTGGGAGTTGCCCGATTCCGCATCAAGATCATGCCACGGTCCAGATGGCCCATGGCGGCGGAGGCCGGATGATGCGCCGGCTGATCGAGGAGTTGTTCATGCCGGCGTTCGGGTCGAAGGAAAGGGGCCCGGCGCATGACAGTGCGATTCTCGAAGCCCCGTCAGGCCGGCTGGCCTTCACGACCGACACGTTCGTCGTCAGCCCGTTGGAGTTCCCCGGCGGCGACATCGGGCACCTGGCCGTCTACGGCACGGTCAACGACCTGGCCATGGCCGGGGCCGTGCCCTTGGCCCTGAGCACCGGGTTCATCCTCGAAGAGGGTTTTTCGATGGACATGCTCCGCCGGGTGGTCGACTCGATGCGCCGGGCGGCCGACGAGGTGGGCGTGCGCATCGTCACGGGTGACACGAAGGTCGTCGACCGGGGTAAGGGCGATGGCCTGTTCATCAACACGGCCGGGATCGGCGTCGTGCCCCCGGGCGTCGACGTCAGCCCTGCTCGCGTCCGGCCGGGCGACGCCGTGCTCGTCAGCGGCGACTTGGGCCGGCACGGCGTGGCCGTCATGTCGGTCCGCGAGGGCCTGACGTTCGAAGGGGCGCTGGAGAGCGACTGCGCCTCGCTGGCCGGGCTGGTTGCCGCGCTGGTCGAGGCGGGCGCCGAGCTGCACTGCCTGCGCGACCTGACCCGCGGCGGACTGGCCGCGTCGCTGTGCGAGATCGCCGAAGACGCCAACGTGGGCATCCGGTTGAATGAAACGTCGATCCCAATAAGCCCCCCGGTGGCCAGCGCGTGCGAACTGCTGGGCCTCGATCCGCTCTACGTGGCCAACGAGGGCCGGCTCGTGGCCTTCGTCCCGGCCGAATCGGCCGACGTGGTCCTCGGGATCATGACCGACCACCCGGCCGCGCCCGAGCCCGCCGTGATCGGCGCCGTCGTGGCCGAGCACCCCGGCTTGGTCGAACTCCAGATGCCCCTGGGCGGCAGCCGCATCGTCGACCTCCTCTCCGGCGAACAAATGCCGCGGATTTGCTGACTTGAAAAGAAGGTTTCTGGCAAAACCATCACGAAAGCACGAAAGTACGAAATCACGAAAAGGAAGGAGCAGAAAGGCTGAAACCACACGCGAGCGATGACGGACTGGTGATCCTTGACAAGAACCACCCTCTCTTCGTGTTTTCGTGATCAAGATGCTAACGGTGCTGGTTCCAGCAACCGGCCGGGTTTTGCCTGCCGGCCAGGACAGAAACGGGGACGCAACCATATTCGAAAAAACGAGATGTATCCGGGCTTCGTACCTGGAACTAGATCGTCGCCTAGTCCACCAGCTTTCGAGGTAGCGATTCGATCCAGCACGTGAACTGCTTGGAGAGACGCTTGACGGTTGGCGGGCGCTGTTCGTGGGCGTAGTAGAAGACGGGCGGGTCCCCACCGGCGTGCTCCCGCAGGTTGAATGTCACTTGGTCGCCGTCCCCCTGCAACCAATAGTCGGCAATGCAAAGCATGCTCTCGACCGGCGAGTCACCGTCGGTCTCATAAATGAATGGGTGCGTCATCGTCATCTGAAGTGTATCTCCAAAAACGATCTCGCGAACGCTCTTGAGGAAGATCCGGTACGTTTCGGGCAATTCGACCCCGAGGCGGACAGTCATTTCGTCCAGAGCGGCGTCGGAAATGCCCGGCTGTACATGTTCAACACGCAAGGCATTCCGGCGAAGGAACCGGGCGAACTTCGGAAAGTTCGAAGACAGCGAATCGATAATTGGATCAAGCTCGATCGCCCTCGCCGCTGCGGCCGCTTCCTCTTCCTCCCGAGTACGTTCACATTCCTGATTCCATGCGTTCTGGTAGCGGAGAGAAAACGAGCATTCCACCCCCAGTTTCGTCAGCACCTCACTCGCGCCGGTCTGACTTATGAGCACGGCACGGTCAATTCCGTTTTCCGGCTGCCCAGGCTTTAAGCGAAGAAACCAGCCGGGAAGGCAAACGCGTTTGAGATCAGCCGCATGTTTTTCCCACCAAGCTAGCCACTGCTCGGGCTCGAATCGTCCCTCCGCCAGATCCACCAGGACCGCTACATATTCCTCGGGTAGTTCTGCCACGTTCGCCTCTGGTTTCGGTCGTTGAGCAAATGTCAGGACAAAAACGGGGACGAAGTTAGTTTGTGTCCATAACCAGTTGCGTTACCTTTTCATTTTCCTATTCCCCCGTCAGGCACACATAACGCCCGTCTTGCAGGGCGATGATGATGTGGCCGTCGGCGTCCAGCGCCAGGGACCATTGGGACGGTTTGGAGGGCAGGGGGTGGGTCCAGAGGGGGCGGCCGTCGTCGAGGGCGAGGGCCGTAACGGCCGGTTTGCCTTCGGTGGTGATGCCGGCGATCACGACGGCGTTCTCGCCCAGGGCCAGGGCTGTTGGCTCTTTGAAGAGCGGCGATTCCCAAAGGGCCTTCAGCTTATTATCCTTCGGGTCCTTGGGTGGTTCGATTTTGAGGATCCGGTTGTTGAGCGTGCGGATCACGGCGTCGTCCGAATCGGCCTGCATCAGGTGCTTGCCAAAGAAGCGGTTGGCCCAATAGTCCTTGGGCCCGTAGAGCAGCCGGTCGAATGCGACGACGCGATCGGCGACGACGAACAGCTCGCGGCCGCGCGGCGCGCGGACGGCCCAGCCCCGGGGCATCAGGTTCAGGCACTTTCCATCCTTCAGACGGTAGATGGCTGGGGAGACGACGTTGCCACCGGCCATGAAGAGCAGATTGTGGTGCAGAAGCAGGTGGCCCTGGACGCTCACGCCCGTGATGCGACCGTCGCCGCCCAGGTTGCCCGACGTGTCGTTTTGCCATCGCGGCTTGCCGGTCGCCGTATCGAGCGCGCAGACGTGGGTGCCGTCGAAGCTGGCCAAGCCGGCGCCGGCGTAGACCGTGTTGCCGTGGACGAGCACGCCGCTGCCCACGGGCCAGGTCGACGTAAGGCGGCCGTGGACGTCGATCTTCCTCCGCGCCGGGCCCACGCGGTATTTCCAAAGGGGCTTGCCCGAGGCGGCTTCGAACGCATAGACCGATCCGTCGCCGCTGCCGACCAGCAACCGACCGTCGGCCACGGCGGGTGGGAAGACGATCGGCCCGCCGGTGTACGCCCGCCAGACGCATTGGCCGTCGTCGGCCTTCAGCGCGCGGACCACGCCGTCGCTTCCGCTGGCGAAGACGAGCCCCCCGGCCGTGACCGGCGCGGCCGGATCGCGCGGCAAGCGAGGCCGGTACTCCCAGGCCGTCCGGACCTTTTCAGGAATTGTCACCGGGCTGGCCCCGCGTCGCCGGTTGTCGGCCCGATAGGTAGGCCAATCGCCGGGCCGGATCTTGACCGGTTGAAGCGTGGTTTCTTCGGAGGCGATCGTCTCGAGTTGCGGAGGTTCATTCGTTGGCAGTTTTTCCGCCGGAGCGAGGCAGATGTGGCCGACCAGCGTCAGGTTGCAGTCGCACATCCACGGGCCCCAGTAGAACATCCCGCCGGCGGCGATCACTCCGCCGTGGCAGCCGGGGCGCATCAGGGCGTAGCGCTTGTCGACGTGGTCCGGCACACTCAGCCGCAGCGTGCCCGTGTTGCCTTGACCGCGGGTGAAGATGGCGTCGCACGTGCCGGTCGCCCGGGTGCAGTTACCCCGTCGCCGGGTCAGGTTGCTCAGGATCTTGCCGGTGGTCGGTTCGAACACGAAGCTTGGGCCGGTGCAGCCCATGGCGTAGAGGCCCTCGTCCCGCAGCACGAGTCCCATGTTGCCGTCGGCGAATTGCCAGGCCATCTTGCCTGTCTCGGCCGACACGGCCACCAGCCGGGGCCGCTGCGGGCCGGCGAAAAACAGCATCCCCCGACCGCCGAACAGATACGGCTGCGAGGCGTAGCCGCGGAGATGGATCTGGGCATGATCGTGTGGGCCGATCGCGTCGAGGAACTTCGGGTCGTCGTTGTGCCAGAGCAGACTGCCGTCGTCGGCCGACCGGGCGGCCAGGAAGTTCGGATGCGAATAGAAGCAAATCCGCCTGTCGCTCAAGCAGGTCGCCCGCCCGTCGACCGGTTTGTCCTCGACGTGCAGCCACTTCACCTTCCGCGTGGCCAGGTCCATGGCGAAGAGCGTTCGGCCGAAGCCCCAGGGGTAGTTGGGCCCGTCGTAGCCCTGGGTCATCGGCCGCCAGGGCCAACCGGCGCTCGTCTTATGGCCGCGCAGCGTCTTGTCGCGGTACTCGTCCGAGCCGACCAGGGCGTAGAGGACGCCATTGTCGATCGCCATCCATTTCCAGACCTTACCTGTTGTGATCTGGGGGCCTGTAGACCCTTCGGGCGCGACGATTTCGTCCTTCAC
>JAFGFF010000128.1 GCA_016931075.1 Pirellulales bacterium
ATCATCACGCCCTACACGTCGCTGTTGGTCCTGGAGACCGACGCCGACCGCGAGCGGTTCAAGGTGAAACGCCGGTTCCAGATGCGCGACGCCGAGCGTTTCTTCGCCGAGGGACGCGCCGCGGCCCGATTCGAACTCGTCCGCCAACAAATGCTGGCCGCCGGCGTCTGGCGCGCGGGCCTGCGCCGCAAGGCCCTCGAAGGCCTGGCCGAACTGGGCCGAGATATCGAGCCGCTTGAGGAGATGAGTCGACGGACCGAGAGGTTTGTAGTGCAAAGCGGGCGTTTGGCTTGCTGTGGACCGGTTACCGTCGGTATGTCGGCACCAGGCATGTTCTCGGCCGACTTGGACGACTTTACCCTATGCGCGGCCACCGTGCGGACCAATGTCCTGTCCAGCCCTTACTACCTGGCCGACGACACGACCGTCTTTCCCGTGGCCGATATGATTGTTCCCCTTTCAGCCAAGAATCCCATGGGCCTAGGAATGGGAGCGATGGGCGGAATGGCTGGCGAGCCGGACGATGCCCTGCTGAGCCTCGACCTGGAAGCCCTCGGCGAGGACTTCGACTTTGACATCGACTCTCCGCTTAGTCCGGCGAATCCGTTCAGCCGTGGGCCTTGCTCCACTGTCTGCAAGCCCGGTTGGGATAAGACGCCGAACTGGGACGCGGGTCGCCCAACACCGTTTTTCTCGGAGATTATGAGTGTATCACTCGATGACCCCGAGCCGTACAAGTCCATCAATATCGATAAATGGCAATCCATCGACCGTCGGAGACTTGACTCCTTCGAACCCAACCTCTCCCTCGTCATCCGGCAGGAAGAAACAATCGGGGAGGGGGTGTCGGCCGATTTCAATAGCCTGATTTCTCTCATACAGACGACCGTTGAGCCCGTGTGCTGGTCAGGCAATATTCCCATGTGCTGCGAGCCCTGTGCCCGTGAATTCCTCGATTCCGAGGCGCTGCCGGACGAGCCCGACTCGCTTGTCTGGCTGTTGCGGCTCTTCCCGGCGTTGCCAGCGGCCCCGTCGGGCGAGAAGCCCAAGCCGCCGGTCAACGCGTGGCCGGCCGAGGCCCGGGAGTTGGCCGGGAGCCTGGTTCGCAAGGACGTCATGGACAAGGCCGAAGACAAGCTCCAGGGCGGTCTGATCGTCCGGCAACGGATGGAGTGGTTCGACCGGCGCTACGACGAGCCGGTTGGGCAGGCCGACTCGCTGGCCCTGGTCTCGGCCCGGGCATGGCTGGCCCGAACCGGTGGGCAAGGCTCGCCGGCGACGGTCCACTGGTGCGACGAGAACCAACGCGGCGTCTGGTCGCGCGGGTTCCAGATCGGGCAAGTCCGCAAATCGACGCCCGAGGATCTCCGCCGGGCCCCACTGCCCTTGGATTTTTTCGCCCAAGTCTCGCTCGAACGGCTGTACCCCGAGCATCTCGTCTCGGTCCAGACGCCGGGCAAGGACCGGGCCGAACTCATCCTGCGCGATCCGGACGCCCTGCCCGGGCAGGAACAAGAGGTCCGGTTCCTGATCGACACCCACCGAAACGTCGTCCTGCGGATCGAAACCCGATCCGCGGGCCGGCTCGTGTCGACCTCGACGTTCGACCAGTTCGTCGAAGCGGCCGGCGTCTGGTGGCCCGGCCGCGTGACGGTGACCGATGCGAAGGGCCGGCGCGTGTGCGTCGGAACCACCCAATTCGAGCAGGTCGACCAGGCCGCCTTCCAAATGGCGTTCGACCGGCAACTCGCCGGGCGCGACCGGGTCCTGCTGTTCCAATCGCCGCTTCCCAAACTGACCGACGCCCGACGCCGGATCGCCCAAGGCCAGGGCCGGTTCGAGGACCATTTTGTCCTGCTGCTCCGGGCCGTATCGAATCAGGAGTGGGACAAGGCTAAGACCCATCTGGCCGATGTCGAAAAAACGGCCGGTCCCAAGCCGGGCCTCGCCTGGCTGCGCGACGCGCTGCTGCTAATGAGCCGCGATCACCAGTTGCTTAAAAAACGTCTCATTGACCGCGCAAATAAGCTGGTTCAAACGCCGGAAACGGGCTTCGCCCCGAAGGGGCCTGGTTCACCCAGCCCAGGGCAACGCCCTGGGGATACGGAGGCGCAAGGAGTTCTTGTCGGCCCAACGGGCCAACCGGTCGGAAGCCGAACTGTTGGGCCGTTGGCCCGAAACGCGGTTGCGGAGGCCCCCGCACCCAGGGCGATGCCCTGGGCTGGGAGAACGGCTGGGCCTTCGGCCCGAGGACATCTTGCGGTCGCAACGGCTGGGCCTTCGGTTGATAAAGATCCAGCGGTCGCAACGGCTGAGCCTTCGGCCCGAGGGGCACTTGCAGCGGGTGAGCAATGCAACGACCTCTTCTTCGCCAGCCAGCTCCTAGCCCTTGCCGAGGAGTCGCTGAGCGTCCAGGAGAAGCTCGAACTCCTCGACATCCTCCGGCCGGTCTTCGCCCGACAGACGCGGTCGAAGGAGGTCATGAAACACTGGCTCTACAAACGACTGGAACTGCTCGAGGAAGCCAAACAGACCGACCAGGTGATGCGGCTGCGAAAACAGATCGCCAAGGACTACCCGCGGGACGCTTCTTCGCAGGAGCAGTATTTTGAAGCCTTGGTCGAGATGGGCGAGTCCCAGGCCGCGCTCGACTGGATTGACCGGGTGCTGAAACCCGAGTTCAAGTGGACTCGGGCTCAAGAGGACAGTCTGCGTCAGGAACGTGCCCAGTTGCTCTGGAACCGAGGCCGGTTCGCCGAGTTGCAGGAATACGCCGCCAAGTGGGTCAAACGCAACTCACCCCACGCGCAGCCGTACGCCTGCTACCTGTCCGCGCTGGTCGTCAACGACCGGGAGAAGGAAGCCAACCGGCTCGCGACCGAGTGGCTGGCCGCCGCCCAGACGCCGGGCGAGCTCGAACCGGCGACCGCGGCCCGGTTGACCGCGGCAATCGACCATGCCCTGGCCGACGGCTGGAACCAGTACACCAACTACATGGACCCGCGATGGTACGGGCCGATGGCCAAGACGGCTTGGCTCCTGGCCGGACGCACGGATCAATACCCGATCGAGTTGGCCTCGCTAGCCGATCGGATCGTCGACCATGGTCACTTCCGCGACACGGACGCCTGCGACGGCGTCCGGCTAAAAGCGCTTGCCCGGCTGCTGGCCGAAATGGACCATCTGCCGGCCAACCAGGTGAAGCGATTCGTCGACTGGATCGACGCCGGCCCCGCGCCAGAGCTGCCCGACGAGACGTGGAATCAGGTCCTCGCCGGGCTCCAAAAACGTCTAGCGGCCGAAAAGAATCCGCCTTCGAAGCAGATCCTTCGCCGCCTGATCAGCGACCTGCTGTACGACCTTCGGCCCGAGGAGGAGCAAGTAGACTTCCTCCGCCGGCAGATCGTCGAATCGGCGAAGCGATATCGTTCGAAGTGGAGTGAGATTCTATGGGACCGGTTGCTCGAGATGGCCTGGACGCCCGAGCACGAAGAGTTGGCGTTCGAGTTGTTGTTGCCGGAAGCGACAGCACCGGGTGACATGAAGGATGAAAACGGTGTAACAAGTGCGAACCGCCCTCACCCGGCGGCTGCGCCGCCACCCTCTCCCAAAGGGAGAGGGAAGCAAGTTGCCCATGGCACCCTTCTTGCTGGCACCCTTCACCTCAGCATTCCGGAACGGATCGTGCGGTTGCACAAGCTGACCGACGAGATGGTGAAACGGCGGTTCGAGTTCCTGATGGAGCAGGTCAAGGATCAGCACAAGCTGACGCGGACCGAGCTTCTCGAGAATCAGTATGAGAACCAACAACGTGCCCGGGCTGAGTTCGCCCAGCGGCTGGCGAAAGCGAAGTCGGGCCGGACCGACGAGTTGGCCCGATGGATCGAACTCGAACGGCTCCACCTGACCGTGCTGTCCGGCGGCGACCTGAAGCAGGTCGAGGCGGACGCTTGGAAGCTGTTGGACGAGAAGAAGCCCGGCGTGCCGACGAGCAAAGGATTCCAGCGGGTGTTGGACACGATGTGCCAAAACCGCTGCCTGACGCTCTTGTCGAATCTGGCCGCCAGGAAGACGGCGGACCCGGCCTCGGTCGACCGCCTGCTAAAATATCTCAATGCGGCCATCTATTCCGAGAAGGCTGTGTCGGCCAGCAACGGCAAACCCGAGCTGGACAAAGCCGCATTGGAAGCCCAGGCCGGGCGGCGGCAGCGGTTCCAGCAGATGAAGGGCCGGCTGCTGATCGCCCTGGACCGGCCGAAACCGCTCGAACAGGCCCTTGGCCAGTGGATTCGCACCGACGACCCCGACGGCGCGTGGCGGCGGATGCTCGGCTACTTGGCGGCCGAACAGGGACGCCTCGACGAGGCCGTCAAGCTCTTCGAAACGCTCGCCGAAAAGGACCTCCTCCAATCCGACGACCACCGAGCCATGGCCGGCTGGTATCAGGTCCTGGCCGACCGCGAAAAGTCGGCCGACGCACGGCGGAAGATGTACGAGGCTCAGGGCGTCTGGATGCTCACTCGGCGATGGCTCCAAGGGCAGCTTTCTCTGGTGAAGGGTAGCAGGGAAACTCCACCTCAGCAAATGCACGAAGACGTGCCCATGGTCTTTCGCATCGTCTTCCAGAAGGACAACCCGGCCGACCATTTGGGCCTCTTGCTGGACTTCTACCAAGCGACCCGCGACTTCCGCCTGTTGGAATGCCTGGCCGATTCGGTCGTCGGGCAGACGGCCGGCAAGGTCTATCCATGCCTGCGAGAGTCGGGCAAGCTGTTGAATCAGATCCACGACGAGGCGACCGTCGACCAGTTGGTCGCCCGGATCGAGACGCTTCGCGCCCGTGCCAAGACACCGGTCGACCGCCGGGCGTTGGACCTGTTGGAGTCGCTCGTCGAGCGTCGCGCGGCCGAGTTGCCCGACCAACCCGGCCCACACGCCCAAAAGGCCCTGGCCGAGATGCGCCGGGCGTTTGCGCACAAGTGGACCGAGGGCGAGCCGCGCCCGATGGCCGAATTGCTCGGTTCGATGGGCCAGATCAGCGATCCGAAGTTGGCCGAAGAGCAGCTTCGCGAGTTGCGGCTGTTGTACGACCGGGCCGCCCGAGGTTCGCTCGACCGGTTCCACCTGGCCCATCAATGGGCGAGCACCCTCTGGGCCTACAACCGGCACGACCAGGCGATCGACGTCTTATCGGCCGCCCTGACCGAACGGCAGCAGGCCACCGGCGGCGTGTTGCTTTCGGACGAGACCGGCCCGTTTGAGACGCTAATCCACTACCTGGAAAGCCGCCGCCACTTCGCCCAGGCCGAGGACGTGCTCCAGCGACAGATGACCCGGCCGCTGAACGACGCACAGCACCGCTGGCTTGTCGAGCGGCTCTATCAGACCTACACGACAGCCCTGGAACACCGGGGGAAGGTCTCGCTGGGCGAGGGCGTCACGCTCTATCAAGCCTTGCGCGACAAGCTCCTGGCCGGTCTGGCCACTGACGATCACGCACACCGTCGACGGGTGGTCGATCAGCTCTGCGGCCTCTTCCGCGTGGCCGATCGGATCGAGATCGGCCGGCCCACCGAGGACCTCCTGGCGTTTGCCGGCGACCGACTGCCCAAGATGCTGAAGACCCAGACGAGCGAGTATCAGGAAGTCGTCTCCTGCGTGGCCGACACGGTTTACGATCTGGCCGGTCCTCTCAAGGGCTTGGGCTTCCTCATCGAGCGGATTGAAAATCAGCCTGGCTGGATGCGATTCCAACGCCAGGACGGCTGGGACCTCTTCGGCCAACGACTGGCCAAGTGGCGGTTCAATGCCCAAAGCCGGTTCAGCAATCCAGAGCTGAACGACCTGGAATCACTGCTGTTGCCGATCACCCTAGCTGCGCTGCGGCGGGACCTGGAGCACAACTTGTCGACCAACTATAACTATCGCTACGACAGTGATGGGCAGTGGATTTTCCGGCAAGCCTCGGACCGCGAACAACGAAAATACTTCTGGGAAGAAAAGGCCGGCGATTTTGCTAAAACGGCCGAGGAGGTCCTGGCCGCTCATCCCGACTCGAATCGGATAGCCCGGCGAATCGCCGACTATTTCTGGGACGGCCTAGGACGCGATAAAGGCGCCGTCGAAAAACTACTCGACGACACCTTGGCCTCGCGAATCGCTTCCAACCCTCGCGATCGGGCGATCGAAATCCTCCTGGACGCCCACCGGTGCAATTTCCTCGACACCGACGGCCAGTCGAAACTGGTCGATTGCCTGATCTACAAGCGGCGTTTCGGCGAGACGATCCCGGTGCTCGAATCGCTTGTCCGGCAACAGCCTGACCAGATTCACCACCCCATGCGGCTGATGGAATCTTATTTCCACACCCGCCAGCCGAAGGCGGTCGACCGCGTGCTGGCCGAAATGGACGCCCATTTCCACCAGGACGGGCTGTGGGATGAGGAGGCCGCTCGGGGACTGGCCTGGGCGTGCCTGGTTTGCCATCGGTACGCCAAGTCGATCGCCTACTATGACGAGGCCATTTCGCTCCGCCGCCGAACGAGAGGCCGGCGCCTCGGCGATAACATGCTTTCAGAATACTTCTTGAATCAGGCCCGCGCCTACAACCATTTGGGCAAGACCCACAAAATGGTCGACGCAGCCTGTGCGGCCATCGTCTGTTGGGGCCCCCAACAAGACCGACGACGCAATGCGCTCGACACGCTCCAGAACTTGTTGTACGAAGCTAAGAACCTGGACGCCTTCGTCACCCAGCTTGACAAGGAAACCGCCAGTTCGGGCGTCGACAAACCGATCGTCCGCAAGGCCCTTGGCCAGGTCTATTTGAAGAAGAACAAGCCGGGCAAGGCGATCGTTCAACTCCGCAAGGCCATCAGGCTTGAGCCGAACGACCTGGAGACCCACAAAGCCCTGTTGTCCTGTTACGACAAGCAGAACGACAAGCCGGCCGCGGCCGCCGTCCTGCTGGAGATGACCCGGCGGTTCGGCGACGACTTGAAACTCTACCAGGACCTGGGCGATCGCTACGCGGCGCTTAAGCGGCCCGCCGAAGCCGAACGGGCCTACACGTCGATGGTCGAGGCGCAGCCGAACGAGTCGGCCAGTCACTCCCGGCTGGCCAGGCTCCGCCAGAAGCAAGACCGCTGGCCCGAGGCCGTCGACCACTGGAAAGAAGTCGCTCGTATCCGTTCCCTGGAGCCGACCGGCCTGTTGCACCTGGCCGAAGCCCAAATCCACCTGAAGCGTTGGCCGGCCGCCCGCGCCACCCTCGCCCGGCTCCGCGAACACCCCTGGCCCGACCGTTTCCGCACCGTGCCCGACCAGGTCCGCAAGCTCGAAGCCATGATCAACCAGCAGAGCAAGCCGTAGGCCAGTCCGGCGGGTGCGTGACAATTCTCACTGGCGCGATCTGCGGGGTTTGGGTAAAATGCTTGCGTGTGTGTTGGCAGCCACTTTTTTGCACGCAAGGAGAGCGAGA
>JAFGFF010000129.1 GCA_016931075.1 Pirellulales bacterium
CGGATGGGCATGATAGTTGGATACCCTTGCCAACATGCCCATCCGCTGCTGAAGCAGCGTCTGGGCATGGCACCCGAATTCCCGGACACATTCACGCAAGCGTGGACCATGGCACCCGACGGTCCACGTGAACCGCCTTAGATCGCCCGTGTCCTTCTTCAGGGGCACCCGCCCGGGGCTGCCCGACCGTGCTGCGTGCCACTCAAACCACCCTCGTCGGACCGGGCCGGTCCGGATACAATGGCGGTTTCCCTAGTTCAACCAGCAGTCTGGAGTCGTCATGAGCCAGCGTCGGATTCTCGTTACCAGTGCGTTGCCCTATGCCAATGGGCATATCCACATTGGCCATCTGGTCGAGTACCTGCAGACGGACATCTGGGTCCGGTTCCAGAAGCTCCGGGGCCACCGGTGCATTTATATCTGCGCCGACGACACCCACGGCACGGCCATCATGATCCGCGCCCGACAGGAGGGCACGTCCGAGGAAGACCTGATCGCCCGGATGCAAAAGGCCCACGTCGACGACTTCGCCGGCTTCGACATCCAATTCGACAACTACGGCAGCACGAACAGCCCCGAGAATCGGGCCATCTGCGAGGAGATCTGGGCGTCCATTCGCAAGGCGGGCCTGGTCAGCGAAGAGAAGGTCGAGCAGCTCTTCGACACCGAGGTGGGCACGTTCCTGGCCGACCGGTTCGTCAAAGGGACTTGCCCGAAGTGCAAAGCGCCGAACCAGTACGGCGATAGCTGCGACAAGTGCGGCGCACATTACAGCCCGGTCGATCTGATCGACCCGAAAAGCACCCTTTCCGACACCACGCCCGAGATCCGCACGGCCGACCACCTGTTCATCAACATCGAGCGGCTGCACGAGTTCTTGAACGAGTGGACCCGCTCCGGTGGACACCTGCAGCCCGAGGTGGCCAACTACCTGGCCGGCCACTTCCTGCACGAGCCGCTGCGCGACTGGGACGTCTCACGGCCGGCGCCTTATTTCGGCTTTGAGATTCCCGACTCGCCAGGCAACTACTGGTACGTCTGGTTCGACGCGCCGATCGGCTATATCGGTTCGACCAAGCAGTGGTGCAACCGCCAGGGCGAGGATTTTGACGCCTGGTGGCGAAGCGACCAAACCGAAATCCACCACTTCATCGGCAAGGACATCACCTACTTCCACACGCTCTTCTGGCCCGCCATGCTCAAGACGGCCGGGTTCAACCTGCCGACGAAGGTCCACATCCACGGGTTCCTGACCGTGGGCGGCGAGAAGATGTCGAAGACCAAAGGCACGTTCGTCCGCGCGTCGACCTATCTCGAACACCTCAATCCGGCCTATCTGCGCTACTACTACGCCTCGAAGCTGACCGCCCGGGTCGACGACCTGGACCTGAACCTGGACGAGTTCGTCACGAAGATCAATTCCGACCTGGTCGGGAAGGTGGTCAACCTGGCCAGCCGGGCCGCCAAGTTCGTCGAGAAGTCGGGCCTGGCGAAGGTCTATCCCGACGACGGAGGGCTGTTCCAGCAGGCGGCCGAGGACGGCCAGGCTATCGCCGAGTGCTACGAAAAGTGCGACTTCAACCAGGCCATGCGCCGCATCATGGCGGCCGCCGATCGGGCCAACCAGTACGTCGATCAGGTCCAGCCCTGGGTGCTTCGCAAGGATCCCGACAAGGCGGCCGAGCTGCAAGACGTCTGCACCGTCATCCTGAACCTGTTCCGCCAGATTGCCGTCTACCTGGCCCCGGTCCTGCCGCGCCTGGCCGAGCAGACGGCCGAGCTACTGGGCAAGCCGATCGCCCAATGGGACGAAGCCCAGTCGCCGCTGGTCGGCACGCCGGTGGCCCGGTTCAAGCACATGCTCACGCGTGTCGAGCCGGCCCAGGTCGAGGCCATGGTTGCCGCGAGCGTCGAGTCGGATCTCCCCTCCGGCCCGGCCGCGACGTACAACGACGGCCCCGGTCCGCTGGAGGCCGAGCCCTTGACCGAGACCTGTTCATTCGACGACTTTTTGAAGGTCGACCTCCGGGTTGCCCGCATCGTCGAAGCCGTGGCGGTGCCCAAGGCGAACAAGCTGGTCCAACTCACGTTGAGCCTGGGCGGCGACAAGCGCCTGAACGTCTTCGCCGGCATCAAGGAAGCCTACCAGCCCGAGGACCTGGTGGGCCGCCTGGTCGTCTGCGTGGCCAACCTGGCCCCCCGCAAGATGAAGTTCGGCACGAGCGAAGGCATGGTCGTCGCCTCTGGCCCCGGCGGGAAGGACGTCTTCTTGCTTTCGCCCGACTCGGGGGCGCAGCCGGGGCAGCGAGTGCATTAATATCGGCTCGATGTATTTCTCTTTAGTGGAGATAGCCATGAGAATCGCCTGTTATGCCGTGGGTTTCGGCCTTATCGCGCTTTTTGCCGGCTGTGATCTCGAAAACAAGGCTGAATCGTTGATCAAGGAAGACATCCAGCTCATGAACAAGCTGGCCGATGCGATTGAATCGGGAGCGTCGAGAGACGAAATCAAGGCACTCGCCAAGAAGTTGGAGGAAACGGAAGAGGCTCTGGACAAAGTGATGGTGACCAAGGCGGAGAAGGAAAGATTGGAGCGGGAGTACAGCGCATCCCTGCGAAAAGCGTCTGCGAGAATTGATGAGGCCAAAATGGCACGATCACATACTCAGATGCTTAATCGCATGGAAGAAATTCAAAACACGTTCAAAAAAACTCCCCGACCACACATGCTGCAACCGCCGAAAGAACCTGTCTTCCCCGAGACGACTCCCATGCCGCCGACACACATCACGCCGCCGAACATCCCGCGCCCACCCATGCCGAAAATGCCGACGCATTGAACGAGCATCTCACCGAACGGACGATTTTCGATATGATCGGGTGCCAATGACTTTGCCCGCGCTTTTAATGGACGACGGGTGCTCGTTGTCTCACAAGTACCAGGCCGTCCGTCCGGGATCGCGTCTCTAAGCCGAAGACCATATTGTCCTTGTCCGGCCAGGACATCACTGGCAGAGCCAGTGGCACGCTTGCGCCGCCAATCTGGTCCCCCGAAAAATGATACACGAAACCAGCAAAAGCATGGTCGCCGCCTCCGTCCCCGGCGGGAAGGACGTCTTTCTGCTTTCGCACGACTCCAGAACGCAGCCGGGGCAGAGGGTGTTTTAGGTTGACTGTGGAAAACGAAAAAGTGTCGACCGATTTGCACGATAGGAACCGGTTTTCCTCCATGTTGCTATTCTGATCGTCTGCGTTTTGCCCAACGCAGGACCGGGCGTTCGAGAAGGATGTAAGACGCACCGGCGACGACGATGCTCAGCGCCAGACTGGCCGTGGCGAAGAGGAGCCAGTGGTCGCCGGGGGGAGCGTCTGCGCGCCTCATCACGCGGGCGATCAGCTTCAGGCAAGGAAGGTGGTAGATGTAGATGCCGTAGGAAATCAGGCCAAGCGCCCGGACGGGGGCGAGTTCGAGAACCGCTCGGGCGGATCGGGATTGCGGGGTGCAAACAATCAATACGGCCACGAGCAGGGGAACGTAAGGCAGGTTGTACCGGCCATGCGGGATCGTCAGCCTGTCGTTCAACTCGGGAACGCAGAGGATGACCAGAATTGCTCCGGCGGCGAGCCAGAAGACGGCGTCGAAGCCCCAGGCCGCCGCGCCGGTCGTGTTTCTCCGACTCATTCCTAAAAATATCCCGGCGGCGAACACGCCAATCAGAAAGTGCGGCAGGTGGGCCAACAGGGAATGCGTGAGAACGAACCCGTCAGGCCGGACATAGGTGGTCGGCAGAGGCCAGTCGCCCGCGTAGGTTTGGGCCCAGCTTAAGAGCGCCGCGTGTGCGAAATAGGCGGCAACGACCGCGATGGCCACGGCCCCCAAGGCCAAGGCGTTGGACCGCATTAACGGCCTCAATCCGACAATGAGAATCGGAAAGACGACGTAGAACTGAACAATCACCGCCAAGGCCCAAAAGGGGGCGGAGATGTTGTAGATCGAGAACTCGGTGAAGTTCTGCAAAAACAAAAGATGGAGCATAACGTCCGCCGGACCGTGCGCTGCGCGCCAATCGGCGTTTTTCACCACCAGCACGGTCAAACACAGCAAGTACGCCGGCAGGATCCGCGCCATGCGATGACGCGCATAGACCGTGAGCCAACCGGGCTGCCTCATGACGCCTGTCGCGGGCTTTTCGCCCGTTTTCCAGAACGGCAAGCTGAGCAAGAAGCCGGTGAGCACGAAGAAGAGGCACACTCCCCGGTTGCCGTTTTCGAGCAACAGGCCAAGATCCACCGGCCCGAAGCGGCGCCCGACGAACGTGATCTGCTGAAAATGCACCCCGAACACCGCCAGGCACGCAATCGCGCGGAGCCCGTCCAAGCCGTCAAGTCGAGTGTGCCGTTTCACGGGGTTTCCCTGAGTTCGACTTTTGCACTTTTTATCGGGCAGATTGCCCTATCTATGTAACGCGAGCCTCCGGACAATGCTTGGTGATTTCACGAACCC
>JAFGFF010000130.1 GCA_016931075.1 Pirellulales bacterium
CGACCACAGGCAGGGCCAACCGGTCGTTCTTCTGGTAACCGCAGTTAGGACACAGGGCCACCGGCCACGCCCGAGCGTCGTCCGCCTCGCAGGCGAACGTGAATCCGCACTCCTCACAGGTGATCGTCCGGTGGTCGCCCAGCAGTGTCGGCGCCATCGACCCGCCCGCCACCACGCACGGCGCGACCAGGCCCGAGACGAGCCACGTCCGCACGAGGATCGCCACAATTACCCCCAAGATGAACCACCTCGTGGCCTTTCGAGCAACGTGGGATAGGCGACCAACGCGGGCCATGGGCGGGAGTCCGGAAGTACGGGATCTGCGGCTCGTGACGGCCAGGACCGGCAGGCCATGTCGGCCATCATCCCCGAAGTGTAGCCCTGGGACAAGAACGCGGCTTGGGCCGCTTCTGAATCAGGTCTTGTGATACCTTTGGGTTAGAGTAGGCAAACTGGGTTGTCGATACTGAATAGTGATAGATTCCAGGTTGGGTATTTGAGGTCGGACTGCCCTGGTGGGGGAGGTGTCGAGAGCCGGCCGCCATTTTGTTGGTCAGGCTGTGCCTGACACGAATAGCCAATCAACACACTGTAGGGAACGCCCTCTGTGGCGTTCCTACAGTTTTGCGAGATTGTTGCCTAAAAAAACGGAACGCCACAGAGGGCGTTCCCTACAGAATGTGGGTTGCTGCCGGATACCATGCCCAGATGCCGAATCAATTGAGTACATCCACTCGACAGAGACGCCCATGATTCCCGTGCTGTTGATGTTACTGACGATCGGGCAGGTGCAAGACGTGCCGCTGGACGTCCGCTATCCGGGCGCGAAGACGGTCTTTGAATGCACGTTCAACCCGTCGTGGGACGACAACTTCGACGAATGGCCCGATGGGTGGACGCGACGGCGAGGGCCGGGCTTTCCGCACTACGTCTCGATCAAGGTCCGCAAGGAGCCGTCGGCCGTCGACGACCACTGCCTGCGGATCGACCTGGACGGCGGCGGCGCCGTGGCCTTCAGCCCGCCGATCAGCGTGCAGTGGCTCTACAGCTACGTCCTCGAAGGGGCGATCAAGACCGAGGGGCTCGACAACGATCGGGCCTACTTCTCGCTGACGTTTTTGGACGATAAACGCCGCCGGCTGGTCAGCTATCGCACCACGCCGGTCCGCCACACCGACGGCTGGGCCAAGTTCCGCTTGGGGCCGGTCACACCTCCGGAAAAGGAAGTCACCTCGGTAATCATCGGGCTCCATCTCCAGCCGCAGAAACGGCCCGACCTGCGCGGCGCGGCCATGTTCAGCGACCTGTGGCTGGGCCGATTGCCGCGAATGTCGCTTTCGACCAGCAAGGCCCACAACGTCTTCACGCAGGACGAAAAAGTCCACGTCGTCTGCAACGCCTCCGGGTTTTCGCAGCGCAATCCCCAGATCGAGTTCCAACTCGAAGACGCCACGGGCCACGTGTTGGCCAAGAGCCGCCGGCGGCTGCCCGCCCATCGGATCACGGCCAGTGAGAACTGGTCGATGGACAAGTTTCTGGACGACCCGAGCGGCCAGGCGGGCGAACTCCGCTGGAGGCCGCCCATCCAGCACCCGGGCTTCTACCGTGTCCGCGCGAAGCTGGCCGGTTCGGAGGGGCCGACCTGCACGCGGGAACTGACCCTCGCACTGATCGAATCGCATAACATGCCGCCCGGTGGCGAGTTCGGCTGGAGCATCCCCAACGGCGCCGGGCCGCTCCCCTTGCCGCTGCTGGGGCGTCTGGCGGGCGAGATGGGCATCAATTGGATCAAATATCCTCTCTGGTTCGGCGAACAGTCCAGCGAAGAATCGGTTGACGAACTGATGCAGTTCAGCGAGCGGCTCTCGACCGAAGGGATCGAGCTGATCGGCATCCTGGACAACCCGCCGCCGGAGATCCGCACCCGGTTTGGGGCCGGCAACCTGTTCGAGGCGGCCGACATCTTCACCGCCAGCCCCAAGGTCTGGTATCCGTCGCTGGCAGCCGTGCTCGCACGGCTTTCGACCCGCGTCGGGTGGTGGCAACTCGGCAGCGACCGCGACACGAGCTTCGTCGGTTGCTTGAACCTCAACAACCGGTTGATCGAGATCAAGACCGAGATGGACCGCATCGGTCAGGACGTCAACCTGGGCGTGAGTTGGAACTGGATCGACGAGTTGCCCGAACTCCAAAAACAGTTTTGCCCGCTCCGATTCTTGACCCTTTCGTCGACCCCGGCGCTGACCCATCACGAATTGGCCACCTACTTGACGGCGATCCAACCGGAGAACCCGACGCCAACGGCTGGCTACGAACGGCCGATGCAGCACTGGGTCACGCTCGAACCGCTGCCCAAGGGGGTTTATTCTACGGAAACCCGGGCGAACGACCTGGTCCGGCGGATGATCGCGGCCAAACTCAACGGGGCCAAAGGCATCTTCGCCTCCGACCCGTTCGACCCGAAGACCGGGCTGCTCAATCCCGACGGCACGCCCAGCGAGTTGTTGCTCGTCTGGCGGACCACGGCCATGGCGCTGAGCGGGGCCAAGTACCTCGGCAGCATCCAACTGCCTAACGGAAGCTCGAACCAGATCTTCGCCCGATCGAAGGACGCGGTGATGATCATCTGGAACAACCAGCCGATCGAGGAAGTCATCTGCCTGGGCGACGACATCCGCCAGAACGACATCTGGGGACGGACGAAGCGCCCGGCCATGCAGGATCATCGTCAGGTCATCGAAGCCGGCCCGGTGCCGACGTTCGTCACGGGCCTCGACCTGGCCCTGGTCGGATGGCGTCAGAGCTTCGCCTTCGAGAAATCGAACATCCCCAGCATTTTCGGAAAACGCCACCGCAACGCGTATCAGATGACCAACCATTTCTCGTTCGGAGCCAGCGGCTCGGTCGAGCTGGTCATGCCCGAGATTTGGGAAGTCGATCCCAAACGGGCCTCCTTCCGCCTGGCCGACGGCGAGACCCACCGCCAACCGTTCGAGTTGTTGTTGCCCTACGACGCCAGCAGCGGCCAGCACCCGGTCCGCGCCGATTTCGAGGTCCAGGCCGATCGGCTCTACCGGTTCAGCGTCTACCGGGCGATCGACATCGGCATCGGGGGCGTGAAGATCGAGTGGAGCATGGCTATGACCCCGTTCGGCCAGCTTGAAGTCACCCAGGTTTTCTACAACAATACGGATGAACCGGTCAGCTTCCGCTGCCAGCTTTCGGCTCCCGGCCGCCAGCGTCAGGAAACCCGGATTATCGACCTGCCACGCGGCAGCCGGGTCCGGACCTACCGTTTCGACGACGGCCAGGAACTCAAAGGCAAGACCCTCTGGCTCCACGCCCAAGAGATCGGCGGCTCGCGACGCCTGAACTATCGCCTGGTGGTTGAGCAGTAGCCGGATCGCTCGGCTGACGAGGGGTGGCACTGGCGTCTCGCCAGTGCTCTGGATTTCAGCACTGGCGAGACGCCAGTGCCACCCGTGAACTTCCACCCTGCACAAAAGGACTCGACATGCTTCCTCTGGCGGCGATTCTTGATTTCCTGGAGCAGTTCGCGCCGGTCGGGCTGGCCGAGGATTGGGACAACGTGGGGCTGCTGGTGGGCCGACGCGACCGGACGGTCCGCCGGGTGATGACGTGCCTGACTGTCACGCCGCCGACGGCCGCCGAGGCGATTGCTCGGGAGACCGATCTGATTGTCACCCATCACCCGATGCCCTTCCATTCGCTCAAGCGGGTCACCGACGAGTCGCCGACTGGCAGGCTCCTTCTGGATTTGATCGCGGCCGGGGTGGCCGTTTACAGCCCGCACACGGCGTTCGACTCGGCCCAACGGGGCATCAACCAGCGTCTGGCCGAAGGGCTGGGCCTACGCGGCATCAGCCCCTTAGTGGCCGGACCGGACGGAGGCGGCGCCGGCCGGGTCGGCTGGCTCGACGACGAGCTGACGCTGGCCCAACTGATCGACCGCGTCAAAGGCTTTCTGGGCCTCCAGAGCCTGCAAAGGGTGGGCCCGGCCGACCGGACCGTCCGAACCGTGGCCGTGACCTGCGGCGCGGCGGGCGAGTTCCTGCCCGCGGCCCACGAGGCCGGCTGCGACACCATGGTCTTGGGCGAAGCCCGATTCCACACGTGCCTCGAAGCCGAAGCCCTCGGCCTGGCCCTGGTCCTGCCCGGCCACTTCGCCACCGAGCGTTTCGCCGTCGAAGCCCTCGTCGACACACTCAGCCAGCAATTCCCCGGCCTCGACGTCTGGGCCAGCCGCGAGGAGCGCGATCCGCTGTGTTGGGGATAGGGGGCGAGGGACGGGAGGCGAGGGATGAGGGGCACATCAGACGATGTCAGCCGGTGCGCAGCTCCCCTCTCCCTTTGGGAGAGGGGCCGGGGGTGAGGGGGCGTAGAGCTAAGGCCCAGGTTTGCCTTTATCCGAAAGATTATCCCCCACTCATTCGGCTGTCAGGCCCAGCGTAACCAACGGAAGTTGCTGAACGGTATTTAACATCACCCGCCCTCACCCGGCGGCTGCGCCGCCACCCTCTCCCAAAGGGAGAGGGAAGAATGAGCCCCCCCACCTGGGTCATTTGCTCGATTTCTGTCAATTTTCTTCGCACCCACGCGAACCTTCGACCGGCTTGTGGCGTCCGTGCGTATAATGGGTGATGTTGTGCGCCGCGAGGCGGCGCCGGCGGTCGAGGGCAGGGGTGCTTGACTTCGGCCACCGTTTTTGTCATCCTGCAGATTGGATTTTTGTCCCCCGATGATGGGAGTCGGCCGCAAGATGCCCTGGTGAAGGGTCGTTCGCGGGGTCGATGTTAGGGGAGAAGCGGACGGGTTGGCCACGCGCCGGGTGCATTCCGGCCGAGGGCGACGAGTCGTTCGCTTGCCTCCGCCCACAACGGGGTTGGATGGAGTTCTGTTCTTCAAACCGCGCGAATGCGCAGAGGTAGTTCGATGCGTCACATGATTACGATTACCGGCCAGAAGCTCGACGGCATGATTGCTCGCGGCGCCCGGATCGTGGTCACCCGCATGGCGGACTATCTGCGCAATCTATTTCTTGATGCGCGGTTCCTCTTGCGATGGCTCGCGCCCGAGGCGGCGGCCCAACGCGTGGCAGTGTCGTCACATTGTCACTCAGCGGCCCCGGGCACGAAGCGCGGCTGGAAAAGCCGGGTGGGCGTTACGCGCTCCGTCCGGACGGTCCGGCCCGCCGGCGGGCCAAGGTCCGAACGTGTCTCTGGCTGGTTCTAGCGCTTAACACGCCCTGAACCGACCCACTCGAAGACACTTCGACGGACTTCCCGCTTGTGCCGGTGGTCGAACGGTCGCTTTTCGCTTCCGTTTCGTCCGTTGGCCCGCCGGTCCGCTCGATTCCCCTTTTTGCATGAGGACTTTCAGAATGGACACTTTCACCAGACAACAGACTTTTCCGGCCGTGGCCCCGGATCCTTCGCAGGTTCTGGTGTCGCTGGTCGAGGCGGCCCAGCAGGGTGATCGCGAGGCGTTCGACCAACTGGTCGAGCGGTTCGAGCCGATGGTTCGGGCGATCGCGCTGCGCCGGTTGCGCAACCTGGCCGACGCCCAGGAACTCTGCCAGGAAGTCTTCATGCAAGTGCTTCGGAAACTCCACCAGTTGGACGACCCGCGGTGCTTCGCCGGTTGGCTTCGGCAGATCGCCGTCCGGATGGCCATCAATCGGGCCGTTCGCACCGGGCCTGTCGTGACGGTCGAGCCGGCCGCGGTGGCGGCTGACTGCATCGAGCTGGAGACGCCTCTCGGGGCGGCCCTTGCCCGAGAGCGGCGCCACCAGGTCCACCTCGGCCTGGACCGGCTCCGCTCGCTGGACCGGGAGACGCTCATGGCGTTTTACTTCCGCGGTCGGTCGCTGGTCGAGATGAGCGACGAGTTCGACTCGCCCGTCGGCACGATCAAACGCCGGCTGCACGTCGCCCGAAAGCGGCTGGCAAAAGAATTGGCCGAGCTAGCACCGGCATGAAAACCATGGGCCGGGGCGTGAGGGTTGGAGGCTGGAACGACTTGGGCAGCGCGACACGCTGCTCCAGACGCTCCACCATGTTTCCGCCAGCCCTCACCCCCGGCCCCTTTCCTAATAGATGCCGGCACTGTTCCGCAGGTCAGGCTGTACCTGACGGGACTTCTGGTGTATGAAACACGTCGTTTCTTCTTCCGGTTATGTTGTTAGTAGACGCGGTGTCCCGCTGCGTTCAAAAAGTCCCACAAAGCGGCGAGACGCCGCTTCTACTTGCCTAAAGCGGCCTTCGCGCCGCTTCACTTTCCCAAAGCGGTCGTCTGGTCATGACGTCCAGCGGTTCCAGTCACTGGCCACTAACCACTAACCACTAGCCACTAACTACCGTTCGTTCCGGCGCCGAGCAGGGTTGCAGGCCGAGTCGGGCGAGAATCCACATGGCCGGGCACCAGTTCGTGAAGGCCGATTGCAGCAGATTCAAGCCTGCAAAGGCGGTCAGCAGCAGCCAGGCCGAATGGACATAGAATCCCAGCGCGACACTCGCCAGGACGACAACTCCCGCCATCAACCTCAGGCCTCGTTCAATGGTCATGATCCGCTTCCTTTCCAGGCGGTAGAGGGCCCTCTTGCCAATGGCCGGCTCCCTCGGGCCCACGGGAACCGATCCGGCCTTATTGAGGTCTGCATTGCCAATGAACGGTTCCTACTAACCGGGGGAGCCGATCAGGCCGCGAAGCGGCCCATCGGCGGTAAAGCACGAACATTGACTGTGCAGGAATCAATAATAGGGCTGCGGTACGAAGACTGGCCGTGTCCGCTTCCCTCGACGCCCTCCAATTCTTCTCATCACCCCGTCCATTGGTCAACTGATGATGTGCCATTGGCTGTAGGGAATGGCTGAAAGCCGCTCTTGCAGGGGGATTTTCCCAGCAAATATGGCTATTATGGCCGCCTGAAGTCTTCCCAGACTCTCGACCTTCGCCATTCTCAACCCCATTTCAACTAGACTGTTTGCGCAAAATATGCCGATAACGCAGACATTGCGGGGGAGGTGTTCTTGTCTCTTGGGCTCGGACCGTCGCAGCTCCATTCGGCCGACGCGCGAACATGGTGAGTCGATCTATCCGCCCCTGGATCCGCCTGACTAGCACCGCCTGGGGCTGGGGACGCGGCTTGCCGTGGTGCGTGCTCCTTCTTGTGGCCACATTGGCGTCGTCCGCGCGTGCATCGTCTTTTTCTGGCCCCCCCTATCCATCGAGTGGGGAGTCGGCCGTATTCGACCTCCCAGACGTCGAAGTCCCGCACGAGGACAGTCTGCATGTGGACTGCGCTGCGTCGTGCCCGTCCCCGGACGGATCAAAACGGGGTCTGTATTCGTTTGCCGACGCGCTTTTCTGGACCGTTCGCGAGGGGAGCGCGGACAATTGGGCCCAGGTCATCACACCCCATGGCGCCTTGGTGAACTATTCGGGCGCCGCCACGCTCGTGGGCGCGCCCTTCGACTGGAACGCCGGCTTTCGAGTCGGTGTTGGAAACCAGCGGTCCGGCGACGACCTGGAGACAAATCTGAATTACACGAACTTCACCACACGGGCAACGAGCCACACCGCCGGCGAAGTCTATTCCGCGTTCCTGGGCAACTTCTTCGTCGACAATGCGGACGGGGAATCCTTCGGCCCCCATTACCGCAGCGCGAGCATTCAATGGGACTTCGACTATCACACGATCGACCTCGAGGTCCGACGCGCGTACACGATCGCGCCGAACCTGGTGGTGCGTCCTTTCCTGGGGCTCAAGGCCGCGATCATTAACCAATCGCTGAGTTCCCGCTGGAATCTGCCGATCGACACGGAAGACCATACTTATCTCTTCCTATCGGCGACGGAGAATCTGGAGCAGCATTTCTGGGGAATCGGTCCGTCCGTGGGGGTGACCTTGGAAATCCCCTTGTATGTTCGACCCCGATATACTCTGCGACTCTTCGGCACGCCTTCGGCATCGCTCATGTACGGCCGCTGGACGTTCAGGGACGTGTACGCCAATGACGGTCTGACTTCGACAACCGTGCCGACCACGACGACACTCGCCATCAACATGCGCCCGATCACCAGCGCCGCGACGATGGTGGGCGGGGCTATGGGCATCGAGTGGACCCAGCAGCTCTCAAAAGCGACCGTCGTCGTGCGCGTGGGCTACGAAGCCCAAGTGTGGCTGAATCAGATGCAGTTCTATTCCTACAACATGGGCCGGCTCAACAACCTGACGTCTTTGCACGGCGGCACCGTGAAGTTGTGCATCGACTACTAACGCGAATCCCGATGACGCGATTGATTCGTAATCTATTCCTGATTCTCTTTTTCCTCGATTGCTCCAATGCAATCGCCGGGGGCGTCACTCCGTTCGGCAATGTGCTTCTGTGGCATGCTTCGGAAGAGACTTCTTCCATCTGGTCGAGCGCCGTCACGACGGCCGCTGATCCCAACACCTTTTCCGCGTCCAACGTCCGATTCGGCTGGAGCCCCGGTTTTCGGGTGGGGCTGTCGCACGAGCCCGACTCGCGTTCGTGGGACACCCGACTCTACTGGACCTACTTCCGCTCTTCGGAAAACGCCGCGATCCCCATCGGGGCTCACAACGCGGCGCCCGAGTTCTTCAGCGGCTTTGTCAGCGGTGATTTATGGGCTTTCGACAACGCGGCGATGAACTGGAGCGTCACGTATCACACGGTTGATTTCGAGTTGGGGCGTTCGATCGCCGTCGGCCAGTCCGTCGTGGTTCGTCCTTCATTGGGCCTGAAGGCCGCGTTCATCGATCAGACGATTCTGACGCACTGGAACTCCCTTCTCGGTCCGTTCGGGGTCGAGAATGTCGACCACGCCTTCCGAGGCTTCGGACCGACTTTTGGAATCGACGGTCGGTGGAATCTGCCGCGGTTGACGCGGCTGAACGTGGTCGCCTCCTTCTCCGGGGCCCTGCTCTGGGGCGGGTGGAACGTCGACGACACGTACGAAAGAGTCGGCGCGGCGATTCTGCTCCCGGGCTGCGAAGCCTTCACCACCAGCATGAAGGATTCAAGCCTCGGCACGCTCAATTTGAACTACTTCGTGGGCCTGGAATGGGTCCGCCAAGGGGACGTCACGATCACGGCGCGACTGGGGTATGAACTGCAATGGTGGGCGAATCAGCAGCGACTGCCCACGTTTCAACAGCTTCCCATGCACGGCGATCTCAGCCTGCAAGGGCTTACATTCGGAATTACGGTGGCGTTTTGAATAGAACCACGCACGAACACGCTCGGCGCGACGACAGACGGCCCGGGACATGCCGCGCGTTGTCGTGGACGGCCGTTTGCGCGTGGATGTCGGTCCTTCTCGTGGCTTGCTTGCCGCAGTCCGGGCGCGCCCAGAGCGTGGAGTTCTTCGGAGACTTTTTGTATTGGCAGACCACGGAGCCGGTGGATTGGGTCTTGAACACGAACCGCCTTCCGGTGGATCAGTTCGTCAACTACGAAACGATCGATTTCAACTCCGTGCCCGGTTTTCGGGTCGGCGTCGGCCGCGAGGGCCAGTGGGGGACGAAGTTCTACTACACGTGGCTTCGCAGCCGCGCCGCGCATCGGGCGTCGGGAAACCTGACGCCGACGTTTTTGGGCGGAAAACTGGCCTTGTCCGACGCGCCGGCGGGAACGCCTCCCTATTTCGACCTCGGACAGGTCGAGGCCGCGGTCGACTACAACGTGCTGGACTGGGATTTCTACAAGCCCGCCAAGTCGGCCGGGTCGCTCCGGCTGCGTCCTGTATTCGGCCTGAAGGGCGCCTGGATCAATCAGGCGTTCGATTCCGCGTTTCAAGGCCAGTGGCCGGACGCCGCGCTGACGAAGAGCGTGACCGAGCGCATCCGTAATCGTTTCTGGGGAATCGGACCGAAAATCGGCCTCGAAAGCGGTTGGAACGTGTGGCAGGGCGAAAAGTGCAAGATCCGTTTCACGGCGGATTTCAGCACGGCCTATCTGCTGGGCCACTGGACCGTCACCGATGTGGCCGACCTGACCACCACGGTCGATTCCGTGCCTACCATGTCACGGAGGTTGGTTCCCATCGCCGGCCGCGAATTCGGCGCGTTGACATTCCAAGCGACGGTCGGCATCCATCTGACGTGCCGGCGCTGGTCCGCCATGGCCGGCTACGAGTTGAACGACTGGCTCAACCAATGCCAGCTCTTCGACGACGCCACGGGCCCTCACAACAACGACCTGCTCCTCCAAGGCCTGACCGCAAGGCTGAGCTTCCGCTTCTGACCGTGGGCGGTGTCCGGCCATTCGCGGCAACGACGGAGCGTGGACTTCCAGATTCGGTTCATCGAATTGGGGTCACTAGAGGGCATTTCAAAACCATGTTGAGGGTGGCTGGGGCATAGCGCAGCGGTGCCCCAGATGGCCAAAACTGGGGCTTCGCTTCGCTCAGCCGCCAGCCACCCAACGCAATGAGCTGGTTTTGAAATGCCCTCTACTCATGCGAAGATCAGTAAGCGTTGTTCTTCGCCACTCGGGCCGAAGGCCCAGCCGTTCACTCAGCCCAGGGCATCGCCCTGGGGACCGGTTTGACGCGGCATCGGATGCATCGGCCCAACGGGCCAACCGTTTTGCCGAACCGTTGGGCCGTTGGCCCGAAAGACAACTGTGTTACCGGCCAAAACCTCAGGGCGGCGCCCTGGGCTGGGAGAACCAGGCCCCGTTGGGGCGGATTGAAGTGACCTACCCAGGCTGAGTGCCACCATGCTATAGAGAACTGAGAAATGCTCTAGCCGCCCTCACCCCCGGCCCCTCTCCCAAAGGGAGAGGGGAGGTTTTTTGACGTCACTATTCGACCGGCGTGAGGACGATCTGGTCGAAGCCGACCATGTAGGACTTCTTGGCCTTGGGATTGGCGCCGACGATTTCGAACGTCAGCTTGTGCTGGCCGGCGGTGAGGGGGTGTTCGCCGAGCGAGACGGGCCCGGTCGGGACGACGGCCGGGTCGAACAGGTCGATCGGCTCGCCGACCTTCTTGTCGTCCAGGTAGCACTGGATGATGGCATAGTCGTTGGCTTTGGTCAGCTTGAGTTCGACACGGTACGTCCCGTCCGTCTTCACTTCCACGGGCAAGGAGAGCTTGGCCCCCGGTTTGGCGCCGGTCCACCAGAGATGGTTGTCGTTGGACCACTTGCCGCGACCGAAGCCGGCCAATTGCTGCACGGTCAGGTTACCGTGCGTGACGCTCAGGACCTGGTAGCCCGGCAGGACGATCGGTGTGTTGTATCGCACCGGCTGGACCGCTTCGCCCGGGCCGTCGTATTTTTTGGCCGTTGCGCCGGGCTCGGCGTACCAGTAGGTCGTCACGGCGTAGTCGACTTCGGTCCGCTGCCAGTGCCAGACCTCCATGTCGAACTGGAACGATTCGTTGAACGGGATCGCGTCCAAGAGCCGTACCCGGGTGTTCGTGACGTTACCAAAATTGTGAGGGCCTTCGGCGCGGGGCTGGGCGTGGAAGGGCGACTGGAAGAACTTGGGCGTACACCAGGCGTAGCCGTAGTAGTCTTCCGTGCCCGTGCCGAAATGCGAGGGAAACTTCTCGCCGTCGACGTAGATTTTTTCATCGCCTTCGCCCCACCAGCCGCGGGCCCGGTTGACCAGCGCGAGAGAGTCGCCGACGAAAACGCCCTTGCCTTGGGCCGTGATGTAGTTCCAGTCCACGGCCGCCTTGCCGCCTTCGGCCGTGGCGATTTCACGCTCCTGCCGCCAGTTCGCGCGGAAGTTCATCGAGCGGTCGTCCCATTTCCAAGGGCAGGTCATGATCGGCCCGAGCGTGGCCTTGACGGGCTTCGCGCCGAGGTTCTGCAGCGAGATCGAGCACGAATTTTCGTAGGGCATGACCCACCAGCAGGTCATCGTGCCGTCCTTGTCGACTTTGCGGTACCAGCCGGTATACGGATTGACGCCGACGCCCGAGCCGAAGAAATCGCCCACCGGGCACCAGACGGTCTGGCCCTGGCGCGTTTCGATCACCAGCACGGTTGAACGGAGCGCCTGGGCACGGTCCTCGGCGTCCAGCCGCACGGAGATCTGGCAGACGGCCGCCGGGCCTTTCAGATGCGCGGCGAGTACTTCGCGATGCGCGATCGTTTTGGTTTCGGAGCCGTCGCCTGCCTCGCTGCTGCCCTTCGGAAGCACGCCGGCCGGGTTCAAAAGCGTCTTCTGGACCTGGGCGATCTTTTCGCTCGCGGCGTCGAGCTGTTCTTTCGAGTAACTCTTCACGTCGGCGCCGGCGGCGTAGGTGCGGTAGTTGATCTGGTAGTAGAGCAGGTCGTTGCGGTCGTGCGACTCCTGGAAGTTGGGCCGGTCGAACGTCACCTTGCACTGCTTGGCGTAGGGGATCGGCAGATAGAGGTTCCGTCCCCGGGCCGTCTCTTCAGAAAGCGGTTTTCCGACCAGGGCCTGCCCGCCAACCAGCTCGTCCACCCGGGCTTCAACGGCCGGGGTGTCCGAACCGTCCAGATAGACGCGGACCTTGCCCTTGTACGCCCCGGAGGTCACCCAGAACCGGACGATAGCCCCGGGCCCCTTGGCGTCCATCATGACCCATTCCTTGCGGCCGTTGATTTCCTCGCTTCGGAGGAAGTAGGACCGGTCGTTGTTGGCGAACCAGCCCGGCTCATCCGGCTCGGTGGAGTGCTGGTCGTAGCTGCTGGCCTGTTTGCACGTGTAGGCCGGGTCGGGAAACCGCGCCACGGCCGTCCGGTCGATCATTTCGTCCAACAAGGTCTCGAGCGTGATCGGCCCCGCCGCTTGGGCAAACGCCGGCAACAAAAGGACCGCGATCAGCAGTAGGCATGCTCTTGTTTTCATAACAGTTTGTCTCCATGGTGATACAAGTATGGGTGGCACTGGCGTCTCGCCAGTGTTCTTCCCAAACAACACTGGCGAGACGCCAGTGCCACCCAGTCGGTCAACGACAGGAGTCGCCCCTATAGTCTAGCAGATTGAATTCCTCGGTGCAGTAAAGGTAGGGTGGGGCACACTTGCCCCACCAAGAACCGGCTGCACATGGTGGGGCAGGTGTGCCCCACCCTACATGAACGTCACTTGGCTTTCTTCTTCTCGAACTCGGGGGTTTCCATGTCGTACTCGACCGGCTGGGCCGCCTCGGCAGGCCCGTCATGGGCCTTGGCCGTCGCTCCGGGCCGGGCGTACCAGTAGGTCGTCGCGGCGTAGTCGACCTCGGTTTTTTGGGGGTGCCAGACTTCCATGTCGAACTTGAGCGATTTAGTGAATGGGATGGCGTCGAGCAACCGCACCCGGGTGTTCGTCACGTTGCCGAAGTTGCGCGGCCCCTCGGCCCGAGGTTGGGCGTGGAAAGGCGACTGGAAGTACTCGGGCGTGCACCAGGCGTAGCCGTAGTAGTCCTCCGTGCCGGTGCCGAAGTGTGAGGGGAACTTCTCGCCGTCGACGTAGATTTTTTCGTCGCCTTCGCCCCACCACTTCTTCACCCGGTTGACCACCGCGAGCGTATCGCCGACGTAGACGCCCTGGCCCTGGGCGGTCAGATAGTTCCAATCCTTGGCCGCCTTGCCCCGGTCTTCGGTCTTGATCCGCCGCTCCTGTCGCCAGTTGGCGCGGAAGTACATCGAGCGATCGTCCCATTTCCAGGGGCAGGTCGTGAGCGAACTGATTGTCGCCTTGACATCGTGCTTGCCGTGGTTCGCAAACGAAATGCTCAGCGACTTCTGGTACGGCATGACCCACCAGCAGGTCAACGTGCCGTCCTTGTCGACCTTGCGATACCAGCCAGTGTACGGATTAACGCCCACGCCGGAACCGAAGAAATCACCCACCGGGCACCAAACGGTTTTTTCATCATCAGCATGAATCTCGAGGACCGTGGACCGATACGCTTGGGCCAGGTCGTCGGCCTCGAGCCGGACGGAAAACATGCAAAGGGCTTCCGAACCCTCCAAGAGGAGATCCAGGCTCTTGCCCGCCACGATCGGCTGCGACAAGTCCGGCATTACGTCGCTTTCCACCGGCATCACGCTGGCCGGATCCAACAGGGTCTTCTGGACCTTCGCGATTTTCTCCTTCGCCGCGTCGAGCTGCCCCATCGAAAAGCTCTTCACTTCGGTGCCAGGTGAATAAGTGCGGTAGTTGATCTGGTAGTAGAGCAGGCTCTCGCGTTTCCTCGTCTTCGAGTAGTGAGGCTGGTCGAACGTGACCTTGCAGCTCTTGGCGTAGGGGATCGGCAGGTAGAGATTGCGTCCCCGGGCCGTGGCCTCGGAAAGCGGGGCGCCGACCAGGGCAGGGCCGCCGACCAGCTCGTCCACCCGCGCGGTGACGGCCGGCTGGCTCGACCCGTCGAGGTAGATGCGGATGTTGCCGACGTATTTGAAACCGGTCACCCAAAAGCGGACGATGGCCCCGGGCCCCTTGGCGTCCATCATGACCCATTCCTCGCGCCCGTCGTTCTTCTCGCTGCGGAGAAACTTGCACGAATCGCCGTTGGCGAACCAGCCGGGCTCGTCCGGCGAGACGGAACGCCGGTCATAGCTGCTCGCCTGCTTGCACGTGTATGCCGGCTCAGGCAGTCGGGCCACGGCCGTCCGGTCGACCATCTCGTCCAACAACGTATCGAGCGTGACGGGCCCGGCCGCTTGGGCCAACGCGGGTAAAAGCAGGACGGCGATCAGCAGTGGGCATGTCTTCTTCATGAGAGTTTGTCTCCGTGATGATGTAGGGTGGGGCACACTTGCCCCACCAAGAACCGGCTGCATTGGGTGGGGCAGGTGTGCCCCACCCTACATCAACGTCACTTGGCGTTCTTTTTCTTCTTGGGCACGGGCGACTTCATGTTGTACTCAACCGGTTGGGCCGCCTCGGTCGGGGCGGGCCGATGGTTGGCCGTCGCGCCGGGGCGACCGTACCAATAGGTCGTGGCGGCGTAGTCGACCGTTGTCTTGCGCCAGTGCCAGACTTCCATGTCGAAGTTCAGCGACTTGCGAAACGGAATCGCGTCCAAGAGCCGCACCCGCGTGTCCGTCGTGTTGCCGAAATTCTTCGGGCCTTCGACCCGAGGCTGGGCGTGGAACGGCGACTCGAAGAAATTCGTGTTTCCCCAGGCGTAGCCGTAATAATCCTCGGTGCCGGTCCCGAAATGCGACGGAAACTTCTCGCCGTCGACGTAGATTTTTTCGTCTCCCTCGCCCCACCAGCTTTCCGACCGGTTGACCAGGGCCAACGTGTCGCCGACGAACACGCCTTGTCCGTCGGCTTTCAAAAAGTTCCAATCGATCGCTCCCTTGCCGCCCGTCTTGGTCGGGATACCCCGCTGCTGCCGCCAGTTGGCGTGGAAATACATCGAGCGGTCGTCCCATTTCCAGGGGCCTCGTGCAAAGGCCACCCGACCTTCGACGGGCTGCTGGCCGTGATTTTCCAACCAGATGCGGCAAGTCTTTTGGTAGGGCATGACCCAGTAGGACCACAGCTCGCCCTTCTTGGGTATCCGGCGATACCAACCGCGATAGGGATTGAGGCCGACGCCGCTACCGAAGAAGTCGCCCAGGGGACACCAGACGGTCTTCTGGCCGTCGAACTCCATGGCGAGCACCGTGGATCGCAGGGCTTGTGCCCGGTCCTTGGCGTTGATCTCGATCATGAGGTGGTAGAGGGCTGCCGGTGCTGGGGTTGTATCCAGTTCCACGCTCGGGACGAAGAGAAATCGCCCGCCCGGCTTGATCGTCTCGGTATTGTCGGCGTGGTAGCCGCCCGGGGGAGGCATGTTGACCAGGTGGGGCTTGAGTAACCGTTCTTGAACCGAAGCCACCTTGCTCTTCGCCGTCGCGAGTTGCTGTCTCGAGAAGCTCGTCACTTCCGTGCCCGGGGCGTAGGTGCGGTAGTTGATTTGATAGTAAAGAAGATCCTTTCGGTCGTTGGTCTTGTTGAAGTTGGCCCGATCGAAGGTGACCTTGCAGTGCTTGGCGTAAGGGATGGGCAGGTAGAGATTGCGGCCTCGGGATCGCTCGGCCGAGAGCGGCGGTCCGACCAGGGCCTTGCCGCCGACGAGCTTGTCGACGCGCTCGGCGAGGACCGGTTCGTCCGCGCCGTCGAGATATATCCGGATCGTGCCCAGGTAGTGTGGGGCCGTCACCCAGAAGCGGACGATCGCGCCCGGGCCCTTCTCGTCCATCAGGACCCATTCGGTCCGGCCCTGGTTGGTTTCGCTCCGGATGAAGTTCGACCGGTCCTGGTTGGCGAACCAGCCGGGCTGGTCCGGCGCGACGGACTCTCGATGATAGCTGCTGGCCTGGTGGCACGTGTAGGCCGGATCCGGAAACCGGGCCACGGCCGTCCGGTCGACCATCTCGTCCAACAACGTTTCAAGCGTAATCGGTCCCGCTGCATGGGCCCAGGTCGGTAGCAGTATGGCAACGATCAACAACAGGCATGCTTTTCGGATCATGGTGGATTCACCTTATGGATCTTGAAGAATTGTAGGGTGGGGCACACTTGCCCCACCATTTCATTCTTGCGCGGGTGGCACTGGCGTCTCGCCAGTGTTGTCCGGCACGCACACTGGCGAGACGCCAGTGCCACCCTTTTGTTCTTGGTGGGGCAGGTGTGCCCCACCCTACGTGTTCTTGGTGGGGCAGGTGTGCCCCACCCTACGGTGTTCATGATGCCAGCCGGACCTCCAGGGTCTGGCCACGCTGGACGGTGATCGGGTTGGACAGAGTTACCTCGACGCGACCGTCTTTAGACGACTTGCTCGTGTTGGTTACCGTTTTTCCATCGAGCAATACGGTCACGTTGCCGGCCGTCTTGCCCTCGGGGAGTTGGAACGCCAGGGTCTTCAAGGGCGTCTTGCCCCATTTGACTTCAATCCGCTCGGTCTGGGTGTTGCCGGAGCGTTTTTGCGAGAACGTGCCCCAGCCGTCGGGCGTGGTGAAGGCGGCGCGGAAGGCATCGGGCGTGATCCGCGGGGCGAAGCCGAGGTGGGCCTTGGGACCGTCGTTCTCGAATCCGCACAAAGCCAGAAACACGCCGTAGGAGGCCAGTGCCCGGGCGTAGTGGTCGCCGCACTCGACCTCGTTCCACGGGTTGCGGTCCGAGGGGTGGTAGCGTTCGTGGATGCCCCGGCAGATGGCCAGGGCCTCGGTGACCATGCCCTCGTTGGCCATGTTGCTGGCCACCTGGTATTCGATGCCCGTCCAGACCTCGTCGCGATAGTGCATCGCGTCGGGGATCCGGTCGTCGTTGGGCCAGGTGCAGGTGATCAGTCCGGCCTCGCCCGGCTTGGCGAACCAGCGGCCCGGGTGGAAGTGTTTGTTCTGCGGCCCGACGTCCGGCGCCCAGTTGTATTTCCAGATCGATTCGAGCGTCTTGCGGACCTTGTCCTTCGGGTAGACGTAACCGAGTCCCAACTGGTGGGCCCAGGTCTGGCCGAAGAGCTGGTCGGACAGGCACCCGCCGGCGTACTGGAACTTGGGATGCTTTTCGAGGTCGACTTTCTGGATGAAAAACTCGCCGTTGAACAGGTTGTCGACCGACCACTTGCTGCCGCGTTCGAAGAGCGTGCGGCACCGCTTGGCGAAGGCGTCGTCGCCCATCAGTGTGGCCATCTCCTCGGCCGCCCGCAGCGCGCCCAGGTAGAGCGAGCCGACCATCGTGTTGGGGCCGTAGTAGTTCAGGTCGTAGGTGTTGTGCTGCATGCCTTCAAGGACGCCGTTTTCGTCGCGGTCTTCCTTGATCAGGAACTCCATGGCCTTGCGGATGCGGGGCCAGTTGCGGCGGAGGAACGTGTCGTCGCCGCTGGCCTGATGTTCGCGATAGGCCTTCAGGATCGTGCCGGCCTGGGCGTCGCCGGCCCAGAAATTGTTCGATTCGCCCCGGAAGTGGATCTCGCCCGTCTCCTTGATGAAGCCGGCGTCGAAGTCCTGCATCTCGCGGGCCGAGCGTTCGAGCCGGGGGAACAACCGGCCCAGGGTTTGAGCGTAGTTCCAGACGTGGCCGCACGTGCCTGGGCAGCAGCCGACCCCTTCCCACGCCCAGAACCGGCCGTTTCCCCACCAGTAGCACGTGCCCGTGGCCAGGTTGCCCGTCGTGGAGAACAGCCGGTCCAAGAGCCAGTGGGGCAGGGTCGAGTCGTACCAGGTGTCGTGCCAGAGCCACGTGTTGCCGCGTAGTTCGTCGAAGTTCGCGTTCAGGTAGTCGACCACCTTGGCGGCCGTGGGGAACTGGTGGGCGTAGAAGTTCGACTTCCCCCGGTCGGACCGTTTGGGAAAACTCCACGCCACGACGAACGGAATGCGAACCTCTTGACCCGGGGCGAGCGTGAACGCCTCGCCGACCGCGCCGACCATCTCCTCGGTGACGGGCCGATCCGCCTCGGCCGACGCGGCGAGCCCACCATCGGCAAAAAGGACCTTCGCCGGTTCGCCGGAAGGCAACGAGGCACACGAGAGCGGCTTGCCGCCCTTGCCCGACGTGGACTTGTCGGATAGCACGGCCAGGGCCATCGTGCCGAAGTCTTCCTGATCTTCGAGCATTCCCTTTCGGGCCGCCCTGGGCACGTCGCACAGTTCGACCTGGTCGACCAGCACGTGGCCCCACTGGTCGCTCCGGTTGTCGACGATCTGGAACGTCGCCTTCTTGCCCTGCAGCTTGCGGAGGTCCCACGTCGTCCAGCGGAGCGTCTCGTCGTTGTGCCCGATCGTCATGTAGACCTGCTTGCCGTCGATCAGCAGCCGGACGCATGTCCGTGGGCCGTAGAGCCCGCCGCCCATCAGGAAGCTGAGGTAGGGGCGGTCGATCGTGAACTCGGGCGAGGTCAGCGTGCCGGTCGGCCCGTCGCCGCCGAGGAACGAGTTGACCAGGCCCTTGCCCCGTTGGCCGCGAACCTTCTGTTGATGCGGCAGCGTTCCCTTGGCGGGCCCGGCGCCGAATGCCTCGCCTTCGACCTTCCAGTCGCCGTAGTCGTCGCCTTCGAAGTCGGCCAGGACCCGCGGCGGGCGGACCGCTTTGGGCCGTTTGCTGCCGACCGTGCGGCCGACGACCATGGTCACGCCGTCGCGCTGGACCACCTGATTCTGACGCCGGCCGATCAATTGGCCCGAGCTGAGCGCCGAGACGACGTTCTGCAGCCATCCGGCCAGGGTCACGTCGACCGGCGCGTCGGACGTGTTTTTGACCGTGAACTCCATCACCGTGGCCGGCATGGCCGACTGCTCGGCGTCCAGCGGGATGAAGGGGGAGTAGGCATCGAGTTTCACCGCCACGGGCAGCTTCGGATCGGGATACTCGACCGTGCCGATCGGGTACTCGCCGCGGAACGTGACGTCGGGAAAGTCGTTGCAGTCCAGTGCCCTCGTGATGGTTTTGCCGCCGGAGGTCACGCGAATGGCGAAGCCCTGTTTGACCGGCGACTTGGGCGTGTAGTGTCCCTCGTAGTTGTTCCGGCCCCAGCCGCTGAAGTCGCGCTGGTTCAGGATGTTCCAGTGCATCAACCGTCCGTCGCCGGCCAGGTAGACGTGCCCCGCGCAAATCCCGCCGATCGGCAGGGCGATCGTTTCGAGGTCCTTGCCGCGATAGACGGTCGGCTCGCCCTTGGCGTAGAGCCGTTTGATCCAGGCCGAATCGAGCTTCTTGTCGGCCGGGACGAAATGGCCCTTCAGACGCTTCTTGTCAAAGGGACCGGCGACCGCGGGCGGCGATTGGGTCGCGACCGACAGCGCGGCCGCGCTGGCCCCGGCCACCTGGATGAACCGGCGGCGGCTCATGTCGGGACAGCCCTTCGGCCCACAGGAACAACCACCCCCTTCCGCTTCCGAAGTGGGACGACGATCGGCTGGCACGGACATGGGGAACCTCCTCGATGTTGGAAAGACTGGGTTGTATCAGGCTATTCGTAGGCGGGACCAGGCCCGTAGGTCAGGCTGTGCCTGACAATGGCGGTGGTTGGCGGTTGGCAACCGGCAGCAACCCACACCCTGTAGGGAACGCCCTCTGTGGCGTTCCTACGGTTTCTGCACAAAACCGGAACGCCACAGAGGGCGTTCCCTACAGGGTGTTGATTGGGGTTCGTGTCAGGCACAGCCTGGGCTACGGGACGGAAAAAGGCGGGGTGAGAGCGAGTGGGAATGGGATTCTTCGCGGATACCTATTATCTCATGCGCGATGCGGCATACAACACCCCGGCCGACGGAATAGCGCAGTCCCGCCCTCGCTTTGCGACAGCAAGAAGGCACCCAGAAGAGTGGGAATCTCGTAGGTCAAGCTGTGCCTGGGGATGCACGTCTGATAGTAGAAGCGGCGTCTCGCCGCTTA
>JAFGFF010000131.1 GCA_016931075.1 Pirellulales bacterium
CCGACGGGCTCTCCCGCCGGCACACCGTTCCAACTTGTCACGCACACGGCCTGAGCCGAATCTCTGACTTCGACCGGGTCCCCAAGCAGTGGTTGCCAATCACCGCCCTCAACCTCAGGCAGTCCGTGTTGTCGCTATCCTCCTTATCTAGACCACAATGTCCATTGCCACGAAGCTAGCAAATATCCCCCATTTTGTCAAGATCAGTTTTTAGGCCAAGCTTGTCCAGATTCCAACCTAGGCCTCGTTTTTTGCCTGCTCACCGACCTTCGCCGGAGCAAAGTAGAAGCGGCGTCTCGCCGCTAAAAAGTAGAAGCGGCGTCTCGCGGCTTGAAAGTAGAAGCGGCGTCTCGCCGCTTTTGGGAACTTTGCACCACTTTTCAGAACGCGGCGGGACGCCGCGTCTACGGGAGTGTCTACGGGAGTAGTGAGCCTACCGGGTGTGCCTGTTCACATGGAATACTATCTGCAATGCACTGCCAGGCAGAGCCTGACCTATTGGACTGGACGAGCCAGCGGAGCTACCCATCGCAGAGTATCAGCGCGGGGTAAAGGGAGGAGAGCGCGGAAGAGATCAGCTACCGTTCGCGGTAGGTGATCCGGCCCTTGGAGAGATCGTAGGGAGAGAGTTCGACCGTGACCTTGTCGCCCGGGACGATGCGGATGAAGTGTTTGCGCATCTTTCCGGCCACATGGGCGATGACCGTGTGGCCGCCGTCCAGTTGCACGCGGAACCGCGTGTTGGCCAGGGCCTCGGTCACGATCCCTTCAACTTCGAGAGCTTCTTCTTTCTTGGCCATTCCCGCCTCCAGAGACGAACCACCCGCATAACCAGCGTAACTCACGATAATAGCATCTTTGCCGTTCCCTTCCAACCGGGGCCCCGTTGCCCCGGCTTGTGACCACCCGACCGGGGCAGCCATCCAGATCGGTATCCACGGTTCGTCAGATCTCCTTGATCGGGTGGCTGGACGGTGTGCTAAGAATTGATATGGACCACGGGCCCTTGGAAAGTGTCCACGCCGCGGCAGGTCCGGCTTTCATTCCATGCGAACGAGGAGAGCGATCATGCTCGATTTCACGATCGACAAGACTACCGGCATCGTTACCGCCACGGCCAGCGGCCAACTGACCGAAGCGGATGTCGACAAGCTCACCCCGGCGGTCGACGAGGTCATCGCCCAGCAGGGTTCGATTCGAGTGCTTTTGCAACTGGTCGACTTCCACGGCTGGGAAGACCGTCACGCCGCCTGGGACCACGTGACTTTCGTCAAGCACCACCATCGCAACGTCGAACGGATCGCCATCGTCGGTGACCGCAAGTGGGAACAATGGCTGGCCACCCTTGCCCGCCCCTTCGTCCACGCCACCCAGCGCTACTACGACGAGTCGCAGCTTGACGAAGCCCGGCAGTGGATCCACGAATCGATCGAATCACCCGTGGGCGGTTAATAGCTCCGGAGTTTCACAACAATACCACTTCACGCCCGGCGGCCCTGTGTGGAGGGAGTTGCTGGGCGTTTTCTTTTTCTTGGTTTCCTAGTGCCCCGCTAAGGCGCTGTAAGGTATGAGTTACCGGATTTGTTCTGTAGGGAACGCCCTCCGTGGCGTTCCGCGGGCCGCGAAAAAAGGGCCATACTCGCAGTTCACGGAACGCCACGGAGGGCGTTCCCTACAATGACGGCGATGACCTCAATTCGGTAAGCTGTTCTTTTTAAATCCTACAGATTCGCTGGAAGATGCTCTGACCAAGAAACACGAAATCCCGGGACGCCGTGCATGGTCGTCCCGGGATTCGATCCGATCAGGTCGGGTTTACCGGAAATTGCTTCGGGCAGTCGGGCCGCCCGAGGGTTTCTAACTTAGAGCGTTTGGGGCTGTTCGCCGCCGCCCTGCGGTCCACCGCCGCGAGGGCCGTTGCCGCCGCGTCGTCCGCCTGCGCCGCGCCGTCCGCCGGGGCCCGCCGGGCCGCCGCGACCGCCGCCAGGACCCCAAGCCGGTTGGAGCTTGGTCAGGTCGAACGGCTTGCCCTTGAGTTCGTCGATCTTGGCCTTCTGCTCGGCCGTGAGGACGTCGAGCATCTTGGTCGTCATTTCCTTGCGTTGCTCTTCCATCTTCTTCCTTGTCTCGGTCCGACTCTTTTCACGTTCTTCGGGCGTCATTTTGTCCCACTCTTCGCGATTGCCTCGCATGCCGGCCATCATGCCTTTGCGCATTTCCTCGGCAACCGTTTGGAGCTGCTTCTTCTGCTCCTCGGTGATACCGAGTTGCTTGGCCAACTCCGGATCGCGCGCCAGCGCGCCGGGCCAGTTCAACTGTTGCTGGAAGGCGATTTCCTTAACCCGTTTGAGCTGTTCCGGCTCGAGCACGTCGTTGACCTGCTCTTCGATCTTCTTGACCTTTTCCTGAATCTCTTTTTGCCGCTCTTCCATCTTCTTTCTCGCCGCGGCACGCTCCTCATCACTCATATCGCGCCAGTTCCCTCGAGCGCCGCCACCCTCGCCGGGTCGGCCCCAGAGGTTGCCGAGGTCTTTTTCAATGTCCTTGATCTGGTTGAGCTGTTCCTCGCCGAGCTTGATTTCTTTCTGCACGGCCTCGTTGCGCAACAGGCCGAGGATGGAACCACCCTGACGCATCATTCCCATGCCGCCGCCGCCCCGCATCCCCCAGCCGCCACGGTTGCCGCGGTTTCCGCGATTGCCCCCCCCGGGGGGCTGCTGTGCGTAAGCCGTGGCCAACAAAATGGCACTCAGGGCAAACGCCATCAACGCAAGGGTCCAACGTGGAATACGAGCCATGTCTTGGGCTCCTTCTTCAAACTGAGTCCGCCTTGGTGAACACTTGGGCCAATGACGAGCGGACGCCGCGTGGCATCGACCCCGACCCCTCTAAAACCCCACGCTGCCGAGAAGGTTTCGAGGACATGAATAAGAATACCGCAGAAGAGAAGCCGAGGACGGGGGAGCCGCGGCACCGAAAACGGAAAAGACGCCCTTTCGCCTGTCCCTCGTCCCCCGCTCCTCGCGTCCTACTCCAACTGGGTGGGGCGTTCCGTGATCGTCACCGTCAGGTCCTGCTCCTGGCCGTTGCGGATCAGGCTGACCGTGACCTGGGAGCCGACCTCAGCGGCGGCCGCCATCCGGCTGAGGTCGGGCGACCGTTCGACCGGCGCATCGTTCCACTTGACGATCACGTCGCCCGGCTGGACACCCGCTTTTTGGGCGGGCGAGCCGGCCACGACGCTCAGGACCAGGGCCCCTTTTGAGCCCGGCAGTTTGAGCTTCTCGACCAGCCGTTTATCCAGGTCGCTAATCTGCACGCCCAGCCAGCCGCGAATGATCTTCCCTTCTGTCTTCAGCCGCTCGAAGATGTCGCGGACCAAGTTGCTCGGAATGGCGAAACTGATTCCCTGATAGGTCTGGCCGTGGATGGCCGTGTTGATCCCGACGACCTCACCCCGGATGTTGACCAGCGGGCCGCCGCTGTTGCCCGGATTGACCGCCGCGTCGGTCTGGAGAAACTCCTGGTTGAACTCCCGGTTGCCCAGGTTGGGCACGATCCCCTGCCGGCCCTTCGCGCTGATGATGCCCGAGGTCACAGTCCGTTCGAGTCCGAACGGGCTGCCCACGGCCAAGACGGCCTCGCCCACCTCCAGCTCGTCGCTGTCGCCCCAGGGAGCTGTCATCAGTTCGCCGTCGGCGATTTTCAGCACGGCCACGTCGCTGGGCGGGTCGACGCCGATGACCTCGACGTCCTCGATGCTCCGCCCGTTGGACAGCTTGACGGTTACCTGCACCGCCCCCTTGACCACGTGGAAATTAGTGACGATGTAACCACTCTTTTCGACGATCACGCCCGAGCCCTCGCCGTGGGCCTCCCACTGGCGCTGGGGTAGGCCGAAGTGGGACCACTCGTCGAGCAAGCCAGGGCCCTCTTCCCGTCGGGTCGTCTCGATCCGGACCACGCACGGCTCAATGGCCTTGGCCACCCAAGGCCAGACGTGCTTGGGATCGGGCATCCGATCGAGGAACTCCCGGGCGACCTCGGCCCGAGCTTTTTGACGATTCAACGTGACCGTGTACTGGATTTGTCCGATGAGATACGGCAGTAACAATGGCAGTATTGCCAGAATCAACAGGATCACCAGCAGCCAGATCATGCCCATCGGCCGCCGACGCTCGTAGCACGAGACCTCCCGATACGGCCGACAGGGCATCGGGGCCTCGGGCGGGGATTCGAAGTCTGGCTCGTTGGACATGAAGCACTCGATGGACACGTAGGAAGCGACGGACTATCACTTCGTCATTATACCTCACCCACCCCCGGCGGACAGGCGACGCAAACCGAAGGCATGTAGGGGGATAGCAGGCTGTTGAAAAAGTATGAATCCGTGATTCCTTGGCACTTCGCCTGCTCTCGGTCTGAACAACGCCCCGAAGGGGCAACCGTTCTCCCAGCCCAGGGCATCGCCCTGGGGAAAGAGAACGGGGAAAGTGTTTTTCGGCCCAACGGGCCAACAGTTCCGCCGGGAGAACGGTTGGCCCGTTGGGCCGGACATGCCGAGGTCTTGCTAACTCGGTCCCCAGGGCGATGCCCTGGGCTGGGAGAACCGCAGGGCCTTCGGCCCAGTAGGTACTCCGATGGATAGCGTTCTCCATGAAATGAAGTGCGGAATGCACCCGCGGGTGGTTACGTTTTTTGTTTCAAATGGACGAACGGTCCATCAGGCTGATAGAATGGAGAGTTCCGCTCCCACGATCCAACGGACGATATTCCATGGCCCGCCAGCACGCCATTAAGACGACTTGCCCTTCGGACCCGCTGCCGATGACGGCCGAGGAGGTCACCGCGCGGGGATGGGACGCCGTCGACGTCGTGTTCGTCACGGGCGACGCTTACGTCGATCATCCAAGCTTCGCCATGGCGATTCTGGGACGCTGGCTCGAAGCGCACGGCTATCGTGTGGCCATCTTGAGTCAGCCTGACTGGCGGTCGTGCGAGCCGTGGCGGATGTTCGGGCAACCGCGGGTCTGTTTTGCCATCAGCGCGGGCAACATGGACTCGATGGTCAACCATTACACGTCCAACCGCAAGGTCCGAAACGACGACGCCTACAGCCCGGGTGGACAGATTGGCCGGCGACCCGACCGGGCCACGTTGGCCTACTGCCAGCGGGCGCGCGAGGCGTACAAAAGCGTGCCGATCGTCGCCGGCGGCGTCGAGGCCAGTTTGCGACGCATCGCCCATTACGACTACTGGAGCGACAAGGTCCGCCGCTCGATCCTTTTGGACGCCAAGCCCGATCTGCTGGTGTTCGGGATGGGCGAGATCACGCTCTTGGAAATCGTCCGCCGCCTGGCCGCGGGCGAAACGGTCCGCGACTTGCGCGATCTGCACGGTGTGGCCTATCGCCTGGGCGCTAGCGAGACGCCGCCCGAGGACGCGGTTGTCCTGCCTAGCTACGAAGAGGTGGCCTCGGACAAACGGGCGTTCGTCGAGATGACCCGGCTGGCCCACGAGCAGACCAATCCGCACTCGGCCCGGCGGCTCGTCCAGGCCCACGGCCGCGAGACGGTGGTGGTGAATCGGCCGGCCGAGCCGCTTTCCGAATCGCAGATGGACCAGATCCACGGGCTGCCTTTCACACGGCAACCGCATCCGAGCTACGGCCGGCAGCGGATCCCGGCATTTGACGTGGTGAAGGACTCGATCCAAATCCTGCGGGGTTGCCCGGGCGGATGCACGTTCTGCTCGATCGCCGCCCACCAGGGTCGAATGGTTCAGAGCCGCAGCCCGCAGTCGGTCCTGGACGAGATCGACCGGATCGCCGTCTCGCCCGGCTTCGGCGGCACGATCAGCGACCTGGGCGGCCCGACGGCCAACTTGTACCAGATGCGAGGAAGCAACCCGGACACTTGTGCCCGCTGCCGGCGGCAGAGTTGCTTGCATCCGACTGTTTGCCCGAACTTCGATACGGACCATGGGCCGCTTATCGAATTGATGCGGGCGGCTCGAAAACGGCCGGGAGTGCGACGGATCCTGATCGCCTCGGGCGTCCGGACCGACGTCGCCGCGGCCGACGAGGGCTACATCCGGGAACTCATCGAGCACCACGTCGGCGGCCGGCTCAAGGTGGCCCCCGAGCATACCGACCCCGATGTTCTGCAACTAATGAAGAAACCGCCGATCGAGCAGTTCGACGCGTTCGCCCAACAGTTCGGCGTCGTCTCTTCCACCGCCGGCAAGCCTCAGCAGTTGAGCCTCTACTTCATGGCCGGCCACCCGGGCTGCGACCTTCGTGCGATGGTCGACGTGGCCCTCTATCTCAAGCGGACAGGGCACCGCCTGGAAAAGGTCCAGGAATTCCTGCCCGGGCCGTTCGACGCCGCGACCTGCATGTACCACACGGGCATTGACCCCGAGACGGGCCGCGAGGTCTACGTTGCCCGAGGTGTCCGCGAGCGGCGGATGCAAAAAGCCCTGTTGCTCTACGACCGGCCTGAAAATGACGCCCTGGTCCGCGAAGCCCTCCTGACCATCGGCCGCACCGACCTGATCGGCCCGGGGCCCGAGTGCCTCATCCCCGACCGCCCTCCTCGTCAGCCCAACAAGGGCAAATCTTCATCCAGCCCAACCACTCGCCCCGGCTACCGCCCCCACCGCCGCACCGCTCGCCGAAAAAAAAGGTGACAGTCACCAAATTTGACAAGGATGGGGAATTTTGGTAAGACTCTCCACATGCCCCGAGCCAGGCGATACTTACCGGGCGGGATGGTTTTCCATGTGCTCAATCGAGGCGTGGGTAAGAGGGCGATTTTTACCAAGGATGAGGATTATGTGGCATTCGAGCGAGTTCTCGAAGAATCTCTTCGCACTCGGCGGATGCGGCTCTGCGCCTACTGCCTGATGCCAAACCATTGGCATCTCGTCGTTTGGCCCGAGCGGGATGGCGATCTCACTGCGTTCATGCGACATATGACAAACATGCATGTGAAACGTTGGAAGCAGCACCGCAACGAGGTCGGATACGGGCATCTCTACCAAGGGCGTTTCAAGTCCTTTCCGGTCGAAACGGACGACCATTTCTATCGGCTTGTTCGTTATGTGGAACGGAACGCCTTGCGTGCCAACCTCGTTGAGCAGGCAGAGGCATGGCGTTGGTCAAGTTTGCGACGCGCGGAGCGTGACGATCCCACCTTTCCCATCCTCTCTAAATGGCCCGTGCCGCGTCCTGTGGACTGGCTACGGATCGTCAATGAGCCGGAAACAGAGGCAGAACTCGACACGCTATGCTATTGTGTTGAACGCGGTCAGCCCTTTGGTCCACCCGACTGGGTGGAAAATGCGGCTGAACAACTGGGACTCGGCTGGACACTTCGGCCACGGGGAAGACCGAAGAAAGGCCAATAAAGCCCCTATCTTGTCCTGCTTTTCCATATTTGGTGACTGTCACCTTTTTTGTGCTTGTCGTAGGGGTTCCACCGACCGGGGCGTTCGAGGTTGATCTGTGGGGTCCGGCTTGCCGAACGGAGACTACGGCGCGGAGCGCTTTTTTGCGGCTTGCGCTAGGTTATTTGCATCCCTGATCCATACGTCCTCGTTCTCTGCTCATGGAATTCCGTCGAAGTGGCCAACGCGATCCGCGGCGACGCCGTGTGCTGACCGACATGCTGTTGGGCAGGAGCGACACGTCGCGGAGTAATTCCCTTTCGGCCCGGCTCGCGCGGCATGCCCACAAATCGGAGCATTATGGCGACGCCCCGTTCCTCGACGAACAGCTCCGCCTGACCGACCTCATCCCGCGGCGGTTGGTGACGCTGATCGGGCTGTTCGTGCTCGGCTTGGGGACCATCGCCGGGCTTGTCATGCTCCACACGGCGACGCCCAATTGGGCCAACGCGGCGACAGGCGACCGGCTGGCGGCGTTCGATCTGGCTGGGCGAGCGAGCCTGGCCGGGTGGTTCTCGTCAACCGTGCTGTTGCTCTCGGCCGTCATGTCGGTGCTGGTCTACACGATCCGGCGGCACAGGACGGACGACTACCAGGGCCACTACCGTGTCTGGCTCTGGGCCGCCTTGTGCTGGCTATTGCTGAGCGTCGACCAGACGGCCGGCCTGCGAGACGCGTTTCGCGAGATGATGACCCGCGTGACGGGTACGCCCCTGATGGGCGACGGGACGATGTGGTGGGTGATCGGCTACTTCTTCCTGCTGGGCGGTGTCGGCACCCGGCTGGGCATCGACATGTGGCAGTCGCGCCTTTCGACCGCCGTGATGCTGCTGGCCGCCGCGTCGGCCGTTGTGGCCGTGCTCGTCCCGCTGGGCTGGGTTCTGCCCGAGGGCGGCGTCCAGGCGGTCATCCTCAGCCGCGGCGCCGAGATGGTCGCTGCCCTGCTCCTTCTGACGGCCATGGGCCTGCACGCGCGTTACGTGCTGCTCGATGCCGAAGGGCTTCTGCCCATCCGGGTTCGCGACGAAGAAGACGCTGAGGACGACTACGCCGAGGAAGAAGAGTACGAATACGACGAGGACGAGGTTGCCGCCGAAGAGACCGTCTTGTTCGGCCAGAACGTCCGCCTGCACCGCCCGACTACCCACCGGACCTCGCGTCCCGCCCCGCCACCCAAGCCCGACGCCTTCTCCGCCGGCATGCAGGCCGTCTCCAGCCAAGTGGGTCGGAAACTGACCAAACAGGAAAAGAAGGCCCTGCGTCGCCGCCTCGAACAAGAACGGCTCAAGCGCCAACGCCGCTCGGCCTGACGCGCGGTGGAAGGCAAACGCAATACAGGATGCTTGGCCGCATTGCCCCAAGTCTTGAACAGCTTTTCCAACGGGGATTCAAAAGGCCATGAGGCAATACCCTCCCTACGAGGGGTATCGATGCGAGACGCCCGAAGTTATTCAATCCGCACTCGTCTTCCTGGAATGTGACTCCAGTCGCAGACTGCCAGGTGTTTTGGGACGGGATTCTTCTCGACCGTCGATTCCCTTCCAGCAGGTCCAAGCCCTGGTCCTTTCGCAAAAACGTCGTCTTACCCGGATTTGAAGCCGGAATCGCCCGGCGGAGCCTGTTGCCGGGGTGGTTCAGACGCGTCATACTGCATGGTTTAGCTGTCCCCACCGTTCCCGCGCCCCGTGCGACGCGCCCGACCGGCGGCCCTTTTTTCGGAGAAATAGAGGAAAGACGAGATGTTCGAGCAATTTCTCAAGACCGTGCACACCATCTTCGAAACCGCCCAGAAGGAAGGACGGTTGATCTACAACCCAGACGAAGAGCAACTTCGCGACCTGGCCGTCAACGAACCGGGCGCGGTTTTAACCAAGTACGGCAACGTGACGGCCAATTCGGAGCCCATGTCCCGGGCGGCCATGTTTACGCGGAACAACATCGACACTCCCTTCGGCCCGGACGAAGAGAAGCTTCTGGCGGCCGTGGCAGCCCAATCGGCCAAGGAAGAGTTGGTCGCCATCGATGTGATCGTCGGCGACGGGACCGAGGGCGTCACCGCCCGGCTGATCCTGCCGAAGCGTTTCGCCCATGTCGCCTACGCCGGCTGGAATCTGTTTCGGCCGACGGTGACCGACAGCCCGACGCACCAGGTCCTCATGGTTTTCGACGAGGCCTACGAGGCCAACCGATCGAAGGTCTTGCCCGAGAAGGACATCACGATCCGCAACTGCCTTTCGCCCGACGGCCGACTGGTCAAGATCTGCCGCAACAGCAACTACTTCGGCGAGTGGAAGAAGGGCGTATTCACGGGCGAGGACTGGCGGGCGAAGCAGAAGGGCGACGCCCTGTTCCTGCATGCCGGCTGCCGCAAGGACACGCTCGAAGGCCCCGACGGCGAGGAAGTGACCAGCTACGCCCTGTTCGTCGCCCTGAGCGCCAACGGCAAAACGAGCACCACCTGCAAAGTGCTTGCCCGGCGGGGACGCGAACGATCGTGGCTCGTCCAGGACGACGGCGGCATCCTCCGCAAGGACGGATCGTTCCATGGTTTCGAGGCCGGCGGACTGTTCGTCAAGACCGACGCGCTGAACCCGAGCGACCAGATCGAGTCCTACTACGGGGCGTTGAAGCCGGCCTCGTTCCTCGAGAACGTCCACATCTGCGAGGACGGCTCGGTCGACTTCTTCAACGTCGAGCTGACCTCGAACGGCCGCGGCGTGATCGCCCGGCGCGACTTCATGCACTGCAGCCGCGACATCAACGCCGAGCGGGTCGACCACTTCTTCATCATCACCCGGGGAAAAACCATCCCGGCTGTCGCCCGGCTCACCCACGAACAGGCGGCCGCGTTCATGGTCCTGGGCCAGTCGATGGAGTCGTCGGCGGGCGACCCGACCCAGGCGGGCAAGATCAAGAACGTCTTCTTCTACGACCCGTTCATCGCCGGCGACAAGGCGGCCCACGCCAACCTGTTCTACGACATCCTCAAGGCCAACCCGCACATCAAGTGCTACTTGCTCAACACGGGCTGGGTCGGCGAAGGAGACTCCTTCCACGACATCCGGCTGCGCGACACGATGGGCGTGCTCGAAGCGGTCCTTCGCAATCAGGTGGCCCAGTGGGTCCTGTCGGACAAGACGGGCCTGGAAGTGCCGTCCGAAATTCCGGGCGTGGATGACTGCCTGCTGCGGCCCGAGATGCTCTACGACGACGAGGCCTTCGCCCGCGAGCAAGAAGCCCTCGATCGCCAGCGGACCGAGTTCGTCGAAAAGTATCCCGGCCTGGTCCCTGAAATCATGGCCGTTTTTCAGCCGGAAACCACGAGCCGATAGCGTTTGGCCGGTCTGATGGACTTGCGGTCGCTTGACATCGCCTTGGCGGCCATTCGACAATAATAAGTGAAAGGCGTCCGCGCGCGGCGCGGACGCCTTTTTTCTCGGATCCCACCCTCCAGGCGCCCGACGAGGCCTGCCCGTGCGATATCCGTCCCACAACGCGCCGCGCAACGTGGTCCTTGTCTTGTTGTTTGTCTTGCTCGCGTCGACCGCCGGATGGGCCCGGCAGCCCGCGGCGTCTAGCTCCGAGGCGCATCTTGAAAATGACCACCTGGCCGTCACGATCGACCGGCGGACCGGCGGCGTGCGGGCCGTGACCAACAAGGCCATCGGCCAGACGCACCAGATCGACGCGCCCGGTTTTTTGCTGGAGCTGGGCACCGGGAAAAAAGAAGGCTCGCTGGGGCGGATCACGCCGGCTGACTGCACGGTCCACGATTTTTCCCACGACCAACGTCACGTGAAGCTGGTCTTCGAAAAGCGGCCCGTGCGAATCACCGTGACCTATCGCCTCGATCCGGCCGACCACTTCGTCGAAAAGCGCGTTCGGGTGGATTATCTCGGCAAGGGCCCGTTCAACGTCAGCCGGCTCGAGATGTTCGACTGGAAAGTGGATCCCCCGCCGCGGAAGGCGATCCCCTATTATGGATACTTGGACAGCAAGCGTTTCAGCCAATTCTCCGACCACGGAGTCCACACGCCGAGCGACAACTCGATCGCCAATTTTCTCCGCTACGGCGAGGGCGGGCTCTTTACGCTGGTGAGCTGCGATTTCGTCCTGATGCACCAGGACAAACCGTCGGGCCGCTACCGGTCGACCTACTGGCCCGGCCAGATCCTCCCGGCCGGCACGTCCTTTTTGAGCGAGAAGGGCCTGATCGGCGTCTACCGGCGAAAGGGCCGGTTTTTTAGCCCCTACCGGCCGACCAAGGCGTTGCAGGATTTTCTTTTGCCCAATGTCGACGCCGCGCTCGATCGGGCTGAAATCGAGGCGGTCCAAGCGGCCGTCCAAAAGTACCTCAAACCGGAAGTTTACATCTTTCTGGCCAACGGCTGGGCCCTAGACCTTCCTTACCAACTCAACACGGCCGAGGCGGCCCGGAAGTTCAAAGCCGCCATCGACAACATCAAGCGGTTTCCGCAAATGGAAGCCCTACACTTCATCGACAACTTCTGTGGGCTCAGCGCCGAGTTCGCCGAGCACGCCTTCGACATGCCCATCGAGCCGAATCCTCACGCGGTCAAGGTCTTCGAGTACGCGAAGCGCCAAGGGATGGGCCTGTCGATGTTCATCTGGACGTCTCGCCGCCAACGCGATCTGCCGACGCTCAAGCGGAAGGAGCTGCTCACGCTGGACGACCAGGGAAAGCGAATGCCCGACGCCGTCGCGCTGACTCGGCAATACGGTGATTTCATTTTCAACACGGTCTCGAAACTGCGAGCGAAATATCCCCACATCAAGGGCCTGACCTACGACTTCATGGACATCTGGCCCGACTTCGACCCCGAGCACGGCTACCTACCCGGGCGAGGGTCGATGTACGCCCAATGGGCCAATATCCGCGACACAAACCGCCGCATCCGCCGCGCGTTTCCCGATTTGATGCTCCGCTATCAGATCGGATGGCGTTCCCTGGGACCCTGGCTGGCCGAGCACGCGTCGTTCTGCCACAACGCGCATGATCCCAACATCGAGAATCAGCGCAACTTCCTCGACTTCCATGTGGGCCACCAGTTTGCCAACAACTACCGGCTCGGCTCGTGGTACGCGAACAACTGCAAAATGTTCCCGCGATACATGATGAACGCCTTCGTGGTCCACAAGACCCACAGCTTCGACGCCTGGGACTACGGGTCCTGGGAGTATTGCGTGATGTCCCGAATGGCGGCAGGTTGTGGCTTCGGGATGCTCAGTTGTTTTCCCAATCCGGCCGAAGGTGAGGTACTGCTCGAGGAGCAAACCGCGTTTCTCGACAAATGGATCACCTGGCAACGCTCGCACAAGGACTACTACGTTCGCGAACGGGAACTCTTCGGCGAGCCCAGCCCGGCGAACGTCGACGGCTACGCCTACGGCAACGGCCGGGACAGCGTGGTCTTCGTCTGCAACCCGACGTTCCGGACGAAGACGGTGGCCGTGCCGATCGACGGGCTGATACATTTGCCCAAGGGAGGCCGATGGACGGTCCGGGAGCTATATCCCGAGGCCCGCTATCGCGTGGGCCCAAACGACGGTCTGTTCGACCAGGGCTCGCGCTTCGTCACCCGGATCCCACCCCAGACGGTGTGCCTTTTCGAGGTCAAGCCTTACAAGGACGACCAGTCCCTGTTGCTGGGCGTCGAAGGCCGCCTTTCGATCGACAAAGCGGGTACGGCCGGAAGCGAGGGCACTCGGAAGATCGTCCTTTCCGATCTGCGTGGCCCCACTGGCGCGAAGCGGCTCGTGGCCGTCCGCTTGCCCAAGGACCAGGTCGGACCGGTCGAGTTAGTACACAAGGGAAGAATACTGCCGGCGCGCCGGTCGGGCGATCTGCTCCTGGCGGCGGTACAATTCGACGGCGAGACGATTCAACCCGAGGTCGCCAAATGGCGGGCAACACGGAAAGGAAAGCGTCTGAAGATCCGCGCGACGATCGACGTACCCCGTGACGCGAAAGGGCTCCTCGAACATCGACGTGAAACGATGCCGGTCGCCAAGAAGTACGACACGCCCTACTGGCTGGGCCGGACGGCCTGGCTCGGACCCGGCCGGTTCATCATCCATCTCCCCGTGGCCCTGCCGGGCATGAACATGGATCCATTCCGGGGACCGCCCGAGAAGATTCTCCGAAAAATCAAACGGTTTGGAGTAACCGCCACGCTCAACGGCAAGCCGATCGACGTCCACTCCAACATCATGGGCCTGACCCGATGCCGCTGGTCGGGCTTTTTCATCGATGCTTCAAAAGCTATTCGATACGGCCAGCCGAATGAACTGGTCCTCGATCTCCCCTTGACGGACGAGCGGGGCTTCCACGGCATCTATCTGCCGAACCTGACGCCCCAATACACGGATAAGGTCACCGTCCTTGATCCACCGGCTCGCGTGACGCTTGTCGACACGCCCGACGCGACCGACGCCTATCCGCCGGTTCCGAAGGTCGTCATCGAGGGCGACCGGATCAAGGCATGGATTGAACTTCGCGTCACTGCCCAGCGAAATAGCATACTACCGCGCGACGCTATATCCATCGAAAACGGCACGGCCTCCGGCATTCGATTATTGGACGACGATCCCCGCTGGGCGGTCGGCCGGAACAGCAAAGGAAAGCCCGGGCTGCTGTTGGGCTCGACCCCCAAACGCGTTCGCCTTGCAGTGGAAGGCACGTCGGCCACGCGAGTCCGGCTTGGGACCGACCCGAAGGCGTCCTGCACCTTCACTCTTGGCGAAGCGATCGCCGCGTGGCGTGCCCGAAACGACCGCTTCGAGCCCCTCGCCCTCGAACTCCCCTGGCCCGCCCGACAGGCGACTGTGAAAGTCGATTTTGTCGCGCCGCCAGAGAAGAAACGCCTGGTTCAAGAGGACCTTTGACACCCTTATCAGGACAGTTTGTCGCCGACGGACAGCCGAGATATTATCACCCTGTCCAGGTTTCGAATACTCTGTTTACAGGCAGACAGTAATGAGATAGGATCGCAGCACGGTCCGACCGTCACAGACCATTGCCCCGTAACCACGATTTCACTTCGTTTCTACGCCGCACGTCCTGACTCCCGGCGGAGTCCTTAAGAAAGGAAAGTGGATGATGATTCGACTATTGTCAGGTTTAGCGTGGTTCGTTGGTTTCTATTTCGCTGCGTGTTTTGTGCTTGGGGCTGTCGCGGGAGGCATCGCTGGCGCCAACAATCCGGAAGCAGCCGCCCAGGCAGGTGCAGAAGCCGGTGCTCGAATCGTCATTGAAAACAGAGTGTACATCATCCTGGGATCGGCGGTCGTTGCCCTGGCTGGTACCCTGACCGGCATCCTCCCCGGCACGAAGAAGAAGGTCCGGAAGGGTGACGAGATATCCTACGATTCTTGATGCTCGCAAGAGGTGGCCTGACCTACGTGGACTGGCGCCGGCGGCGGAGTTGGCCGCAGGCGGCGTCGATGCGGTCGCCTTTGCGGTAGCGGGTTTTCACGGTCAGGCCCGAGCGGGCGAGGCGGTCGGCGAATCGGGCCACGTCGGCCGAGCCGGGCGTGCGGTAGGGTAACTCGTCGACCGGGTTGAACGGGATCAGGTTGACCAGGGCCGGCCGGCCGCGCAACAGACCGACCAGCGCGTCGGCGTCCTCCACTCGGTCGTTCACGCCGGCCAGCAGCACGTACTCGAATGTCACCCGACGGCCGGTCGCCTCGAAGTAGGCGTCGGTCGCGGCCACCAGGGCTCGGACGCCTGTCCCGCGGTTCGACGGGATCAGCTCGGTTCGCAGCCGGTCGTCGGCCGCGTGCAACGAGACGGCCAGGTGATAAGGAACACCCTCCCGGGCGAGCCGCTCGATCCCGCCGGGCAGGCCGACGGTCGATAGGGTGATCCGCCGGGCGCTGATGCCCAGGCCCTCGGGCGAGGCGGCCACGGCCAGCGCGGGCAGCAGCCCGTCGAGGTTGGCCAGCGGTTCGCCCATGCCCATCACAACGATATGGCTGAGCCGTTCATCCGGCCCGAGCAACTGTTGCAGCCGGAGGAGCTGTTCGAGGATCTCGCCCGAGGTCAGGTTGCGGACCAAGCCGTCCATTCCGCTGGCACAGAACGCGCATCCCATCGCGCAGCCGACCTGGGTGCTCAGGCAGACGGTCCGGTGGTGGCGATCGTCTCGCAACAGCACGCACTCGACCCGCTGGCCGTCGGCCAGTTCGACGAGCATCTTTTCGGTCCCGTCGTCGGCCCTTTGATGGGCGGCCACGGTCGTGGTCCAGATCGCAAACGCCTCGGCCAGCTCGGCCCGAAGCGTCTGGGGCAGGTCAGTCATCTCGTCGAACCCGTCGGCCCGACGTTTGAAGAGCCACGTCGTCACCTGCCCTGCCCGATAGGCTGGAACACCGCGCTCGGCAAGCCAAGTGGGCAGTGTTTCAAACGGCCGGTCGAGCAGGTGGATCATCGCTTCGAGACGTCCCGGTCGGCAGCGGGTGGCTGGGGCATTTGCCCTAGAGAATGTGACTCAAACGCCTGGGGCAAATGCCCCAGCCACCCGATTGATTTGTCGAACAGGTGGATCATGGATTCGCTGTTTTCCGGTCGGCGAGGATCTGTTCGATCCGCCGGGCCACTTCGCCGGAGACGAGGGCCGCCTCGAACGTGGGCAGGTCGGGGTAGATCTCGTGGCTGAGGAACCGGACGGCCCAATTGACGGCCATCGGGCTGATCGTGATCACGGCCGCCCCGTGCCGATAGGCCTCCCACATCTCGACCGCCGTGCCCATCGACGCCTCGGGTACAAACGCCAACAGGACGTCGATCTCGCCGCACATCCGGTTGTGATGAAAGAACACCTCCCTGCCCGTCGCCGCGTCGTACCCGATCGACTCCGCATGGTCGGCCCTCGGGTCGTACACCTCAACGTCCGGCAGATGCTCGGCCAGCAGTTCTTTCAGATGCCGCCGATAATCCTGATCATGCACGGCCGCCTTGGCCAACGAGCCCTGCATGATGCCGGCCAGGAACAGACGTCGTGGAGCGGAGGAACGGTTCATCCGGTCGATTATAGCAGCGCGACCGCGCGTTTACCACTCTGCCGCAAGGGCGCCACTGGCTCTACCAGTGCTGATGGAAGCCTACGACCTCAAGGCAACTCAATCGCCGGCAATTCGGCGCCGCTTTCGTCGACGGTCCTTTCGATCTTCGACTTCTCGGCGTTGAGGTAGCGGCCGTTGAGTGTGTCGGCGACGTAGCCGGGCATGCCCATCCGGGACTCGGGCTGGTTGGGCCAGGTGAGGGTGACCCGATATTGGCCGGCCGGCGCGCCGTCGCCGAAATGATACGTCCAAAGGGAGTAGCGGCCCTCGGCGTCAACCGTCCCGTGCGGCTGGAGGTGCCGGGCTTTCGCCTCTCCGTCGATCGGATAGAACGTGACCACGGCGTGCTCCATCGGCTTGCCCTCGAAATGGGCCGTCCCTTTGGCGGGATACGTCTTGAGGAAATCGCCCGATTCGGAACAGCCGGCCAGAAGCAGAAGGGGCAGGAGCAGCGGGGCCCAGTTAAAACGTCGAACAAGGGGTGTGGAGAAACTCATGTTCTATGCAAGGCCTCGTAAAGGGACGCGGCACGGGCGATTCGGCAAACCGCGTGGAGCGTCGGCGAATCAATATCTCGAAATGTCGACCGTCTCGCCTTGGTCGGGGGTGAGCATGGCGTAGAACACGCGGCTTTCGATGTCGTTGGGGATAAAATGCACCGAACCGTCGGCAAACGGAAACACGGCGCCGTCAGGATGGAACGAGAAGATCTCCCGGTTGTTGTTGCAGTTGAACAGTCGACTACCGGAGCATACCGACTTGATGCCGTGGACGAAACCGTAGGAGTCGGCCCAAGCCGGGAAACGCGTGCTGGTTCCGGTGGTGCCGTCGTACGAATGGTACTCGGGCCGCCCGGCGTCTTCCACCACGCCGAGCATCGTGTTGGACGTCCCGTCCGTGACGTCGCGCACACCGAGCCCGCCGTAATCGTACAACACGCCATTCTGAACGTGAATAGGTCGCAGAAGAAAACGCGAATCGAGCCAATTGTTGGGATTGACGATTCCGGCGCTGACGGCGTAGTTCCAGGCGGGCGTATTGAGCCACATGGCGTAGCACGCGGCGTAGTCGGTGACTCCAAACGTGCCCGAGGGATTGCCCGTGTACTCGGCCGTATCCGGGCCGACGGAACTCGGACAGCGGAAGGCCGCGAGGGTCAGGGACGCCAGGCTGTGGTTGATGCTGGTTCCCGTTTCACCCGACGGAGTCGTGTACGAGCCCTGCGAGTACCACTCGACGTTGAAATCGTAGTCCGCGGCAACCTGGGTTTGCTCCAGATAGGGAAGCACGAAGGCGAGGAAGTTGTGACGCCGGAGGTGGTCGTTTTGCCCATAGGCGTTCTCGTTCATGTCGACCTTGGCCGGCGGATACCGGTGGTAGACGTTTTCATAGTTGAGCGAAGCAAGAGAGATTTGCTTCATGTTGTTGCTGCACTGCATCCGCCGGGCAGCCTCACGCGCGGCCTGAACGGCCGGCAATAACAGGGCGATCAGCACGCCGATAATGGCAATGACCACCAGAAGCTCAACCAGGGTGAAACCTTGCCGATTGGAACGCATCTTGTTCCCCTTCACTATCATGTCCCATGATGGCGATCAAGCCATTGCCAGGAGGCGGCAATGGTCCAGGGGATTCTCGCGTCAAAGAACCCGGCTCCGTTCGGTTAACCCTCCTTCAGGAAGAAGGTTCCGCCCTATTTTCCAATCGGCTGCTCTGCAACATTATCGGAACGATTGGCGCTACCTGTCAGCTATTATACCAGAGCGGCCCGGCCGACAGCAAGAAAGAGGGAGTTTTTTTCAGAATCGGGGATCATGCCAAGACGTCGTTTAGTGGCATAGTGACCGGGCACTTGCCTGGCTAGATGGTGATGAAAAGTCTGTTGCTCCTCCCGGCAATAATGCCGGGGGTTTAGGTTTGCTTGAACCAGAAAGAAGCAACAGACATGGCGAATTTACCTTTTTATCTGGAGGCATGGGAGCCCGCAGGCGGTGGCCTTGGAGGCGTGCGGGGGCTCGGCCAGCTTCGTGCACGAGTTGGCAAAGGCAGCTCGCGCGATGTTTTCTCGCCTGCACGAATCGCTTGCCTGCCAGCGGCTCCATGACCACAAAGACGCTGCATGTGCCGCAACGTCGATATTCGTAGTCCTGTTTGGCGATTTACTCGTTGTGGCGGACGAGCGTCGTTGAGCAACTGATAGGGCTGTTCGCCCATGCAAATCACCGGTTCCGCCAGACCACACGCACTGGGCGCGTGCCCGACTCAACCACCTCCCGCAATTCGCGTCTGGCCCCGGCCATGAGGCGTACAGTATATTCCTTCATGACGGGAGTGATGCCACCGGCGGACATCTCATGAAAAACGTACTAGGTTGCTTTCTCGACGTACCCCTTGCGGGTTTTCTCTTCGATCAGCTTGTCGGCGTGTGACGTGGCGGCGCCGGCCGTGTCGAAATGCTTGGTTTTCTTTGTTCCGTCGCTGCCCGATCGACCGTAGCGGACGGTCACCTCGCGGTCGTCGACGGTGATTTCCCAGAACTTGTCCGACTTGCCTTCCACGAACTCGAAGTACCGCGCGGCGCTTTGCGCGGATGACGAGACGGGCGTTTTGGCCGCGACGGAATGCGTCTTTTTGGCCGTCTTCTTGCCTGCCTTCTTGACGCCCGTCGCAGTGTCCTTCGCTGCCGATTGGCATGACCGAATGAACGACGGGAACCGCGGCACGCCGCCGTCGGTGAGTTCCTGGTAGCGGAACGTGATGGTGCTGCCCACGGCGGGCGGGTCGGCACGTTGGGCGTCGGAGAAGCCGGTCCCGACCGAGAACTCCGTACCGTCTTCCATTTGCACGACCAGGGCCCCCAGCTTGCCCTTGAACTTTCCCCGGCCGGGCTGATGGTCGAGAACGACCGCCTCGGCGTCGTGGAACGTCTTGACCTTCAGCAGGGTCGACGAACGGCCGACCTCGTAGATCGAGCCGGGCTGGCGCAACATCAACCCTTCGCCGCCGAGGGCCTCGACGCGGGCCAGCTCCTCGCGAAGATGCGGCAGACCCTTGCACCGGACCTGCTCATGCCGCTGCGCATAAAGGTGAGTCTTGGGATCAAGGCATTCTGCCAGGAACTCCAGCCGGTTCTCGAAACTACCCTCGGCCTTCGGGGCGTCGAAGACCACGAACCGGATCTCTTTCCAGTGATCGCTCTTGTCTTGCCGGCGTACGATGCTGATGGTTCGCTGGAACTTGCCGCGATCCAGCCACAACTCGCCGTCCAGCGGCTCCGTGGGCAGCCCCTCGACGAACCAGTCGGGCGCGTGGTACTGGTTGCCCTGGCGCGAGAGGAACTGCCGGCCGTCCCAGTAGGCGCGAACGCCGTCGAGCTTCTCGCTGATCCACCAGTCTTTCAATTCGACCGAGTTGTCCCAATTCTGAGCCAGAAGCAGCGGTGGGCTTGTGGCAGACGACGCTTTCGCCTTGGGCTTGGCGGGCAGCACCCCGCCGATCCGGTCCATCTCGGCCTGATCGCCACGGAGACGGCGAATATGTTTGCACGTACGTTGTTCGATGGGAAGCGACTGGTTCCGCCATGCTGGGCAGGTGCAGGAATACACCCCGCCGACGTTCTTAACCTCGTACGGTTTCGCCGCGGAACCCTTGATGTCAATCGACTCACCGTCGGCCAAATCGGGCATGACGCCTCTCCCAAACGAAGAGAATTACAATGCGTAGAAATCCTCGGGCAAGGTCTCGGTGGGTCGCCAATCGATTTCTCCGGCCTCGGCCCCTTTGTAGCGAAGAAACGTTTCGCTCATCGCGTCTTTGTCGAGATTCGGTTTGTGCGCCTTGCTGGTGGCGACCCAGTTGTGGACGGTAGCCGCGTCGATAGTCCCGTTTTGGGCAAGGCCGATGATCAACACGAGGAGGTGTTTGCACAGCGTCCCCCGCAGCCCGCCGCAGACGTTCAGGTTCTGCGTGCAGCAGCAAAAGCCCCCGTCGGCGGCCAGCCGGCAGGAGTAGACCAGCTCGGCGTCGGTCTGGCTCTTCACCACGCCGGTGAGGCTGTCGTCCTCCAGTTGCACGAAAAGCTGGAAACGGTCGGCCTTCAGCATTTTCAGAGCTTTGTCGAGTTTCGACTTGTCCACCGACTTGCCCAGTTGTTCCATGAACTGCTCGATGGTCATCGAGCCGACTTTCTTTTTCGGGGCCTGCAACATAATGGGATTGGCGCCCTGGCCGGCCCAGTCCATGTCCTTGGGCAGCTTGAAGCCCTTGGGGAACTTCGTGTGCTCGTCGAAGCTGGCCCGGGTGAGGGTCGCCTTGTCGAGCGTCGCCGTGCTCAGGTCACATCCGGCCAGGTAGGCACAGACGAGTTTCGCGTTGGTCAGATCGGCGCCAGTGAAGTCGACCTTGGTGAGACTGCATTCGGTCAGATTGGCCTTGCTCAGATCGGCCCCGGCGAAACTGCTCCGGTTGAATCCGGTCCCGCACAGGTTGGCTCCCTTGAGCACGGCCTTCTTGAAGTTGGCCTGATGGCACTTACAGCCGTCGAAACGGGCTTTGGAAAGGGTCGCGCCCTCGAAGTCGGCGGCTTGAAGGTCCATGCCGGTGAACTTCACGCCGGCAAGCGACGCCCCGGCCAAACCGGCCTTGCGAAGGTGTCCCACCGCGGCGACGTCGGCCGCAGTGCGTGCGTTGAACTTTTTCGCTCCTCCGGGCCCCGCCAGTTCTTCGAGCACTTCGGTACGGATCTTTTTCTGGTCTGTTTCTCGTGACGTTTTCTGTTTCTTGAGTTCTTCTTCACTGGGCAGCTCGACGCCGAACGCCTCGCACCACGCGCCGACGGCCAGTTTCTTCAGTTCGGCCCCCTTGACCGGGCTTTTCGAGCCCGACGCGCGGATCGAATCCGGAAGCAGCGCGCCACTGCCGAAGAGCTGCGCGGCATCGACCATTGCCTGGCAAAACGTCCGTGTTTTCCAACAGTAGTCACTGTCCGAGTCGGTCTTTCCAGAATCTGCATGCCTCTCCCATTCCAGGGTGTTGCGCTGTGAAGTTCCCGACACGGTTATTCTGACGTGAGCCTTGTCCATCCGGACGTCAGCGGTCACCTTCAACTCATTGGCCTTTCCGGCAGCTTTCTCCAGTTTCTGGAGCTTGGGACCAGGACTGGCATTCTTCACTGTGGCTGGATCAAGTCCCTTGGCCTTTGAGCAATCGACTCCGTCGAGATTGACCGAGAACAAATGAGCGTTCCTGAAATTGGCGCCGGCGACAACAGCATTGCTGAGATTGGCGCCGGACAGATTCGCGCCTGTGAGATCGGCTTTGGAGAAATCCGTCTTGCTCAGGTCAGCACGGCGGAGATCGGCCTCGTTGAGCTTAGCGCCCCGGAAAGACACACCGACAAAATGCTGTCCGGCAAGCGACGCTCTGGTGAGATCGGCTTCGGTGAAGTCGGCGGATTGTTGCTGATACTGCTGAAGATAGTAGGGATACTGGACAGTCAGTCCCTGGCAATTCGCCTTCTTCAGGTTGCAGTCTATGAGCGCCTCTACCTCAGCTTCGCGGAGGTCAGCTCCTTCGAAGTTGCAGGCCTGGGCCACATCGATGTGGGCCTTACGGAGATTTGCCTTCTTGAAGGAACAGTTGGTGATATTATCCAGCGATGCTTCTTGGAGGTCGGCGTTGTTGAAGCTGTTTCCGTCAAGTGCCAGGCCGGCGAGATTGGTCGACCGGATTTTGACCCCATCCAATGCAAGACCGTTCAAACTGAAGGCCTGAAAGGAGTGATAGCGGAGGCATTCGCGAAGCGCATACCAGTGTTTGACGCCAGCGGGTCCAGCAGAGAGCATCGCGACGACCTCTTCGGGCGTCGGAACCAGGGTTTCCGAAAGGTCTTCGTCATTGACGACCTGGATGTGCGCCTCGCCTTTCTGGTTGAGCTTGGCGGCTTGTTTTTCAGCGGTCGAGGTGGCGCCTGAAACTGACGCTGCAACGACCACATAGTCGAGCTTCGCGGTGACTTTGTCGACGATCTTGCCTCCAGCAAACCGAATTTGCTTTTCCGCGAAGCTCTTCTCGTAGCTTTGCCAACGTCCTCCAAAACAGAACGTGTTGCCCTTGAATCTCTTGACGCGCCAGGTGTCGCCGGCCTTCTTCTTGGCCATGGTTTCGTCCTCTTCTGTGTTGACGATGGGTTTGCGTTTGGCTTGTATCGATACAACACGTGACTAGCCCCGAATTATCTCCGCCATGCACTCGGCCAGCTTCTCCGGCGTGCAGACCAGGACGTCCATGCCGACCTTGCGGAGCCGCCGGGCGGTCGGCTTATTGTACTCCGGCCGGGCGTCATACCCCAGGGCCCCCAGGCCGATCATGCGGATGCCCGAGTCGGCCATTTCCCGCGTTTGACGCACCAGATCCTGCTCCGGGCGGCCTTCGTAGAAGTCGGTGATCAGGACGACGATCGAACGGACCGGCTCGCGGACAAGCTGATGGGCGTACTGCAGCGCCCGGGTGATGTCGGTGCCGCCGCCCAGTTGGATGCTCATGAGCACGTCGACCGGTTGGCCGACCTGGTCGGAAATGTCGACCACGTCGGTGTCGAACAGGAATAACGACGTCCGCACGGCCGGCAGCTCGTAAAAGATCGAGGCCATCACGGCCGAGAAGATGGCCGAATCGAGCATCGAGCCGGACTGGTCCACGGCGATGATGATGTGCCAGGGCCGCTTGTTTCGCTCGGCGGCGAAGAAGAACAGCCGATCGACCAGAAGCTGGCCCCGCTGGGGGTCGTAGTTTTTCAGGTTGCGGCGCACCGTCGTGCCCAGGTCGAGGTTCCGGTAGACGCGGCGCGGCGAGTGTTTGTCGCGGCGGATGGCCCCGGTGACGGCCTGCTCGACTTGCACCTTCATCTTCTCCTTCAACTGGCGGACGACCGTGTCGATGATCTTCCGCGCCAGAACGCGCGTCTGGGGATTGAGCAGGTCCTTGTGCGTCAACAGGGTCTTGACCAGTTCGACGTTCGGTTCGATCTTCTCGAGAAGCTTGGGTTCGCTGAGCAGTTCGGCGATGCCGCGGCGCTGGACCATCTCTCGCTCGAGGACTTCCTTCGCCTGGCGGGGGAACAGCTCGGAGACCGAATCGACCCATTGCGGCACGGTCAGCGCCGATCCGCCGCGTCCTCCTTGACGCCCGGCACTGCGCCGGCCCCCGCCCCCGCCGCCACTCTTGCCCGAGGAGGAACCGCCGTTGTCGAAGAGAA
>JAFGFF010000132.1 GCA_016931075.1 Pirellulales bacterium
ACGATCTTACAGAGGGTCATGCCGATCAGGTTGGGGCGAAATGGAGATCGAGTGGCGAAGACGCCGGTCAATGGGTGAGCTTTGTTTCCCGGGGGACTGGGATGAATCTGCAAAATGGCCCGCTTTTCGAGCGTGTCGTTGCGGTCGAACCACCAATACACGTAGACGTGCGAGAATCCCTCCAACCCAAGAAGGCCCGGTTGGTATTGCTTTTCCAGGACTATGGTCGTCTTCCCATCCGCTTTTGCAACAGACCCGATGGAAGACACGACGAACTGTCTGCCGTCTTGTTGTGCCCCCGCGTTCACCGGTGCCCTGGCGATGGACCATAGGCCAAGGAACAGTGGCACGAGTGCGAAAAATGGGATCCACCTCATGCTTTCAGTCTCCATTGGCGCATCAGCAAGGATTGTTGCTCAGATTACTGCCGCGGTCTCCGTTGGCCTACACGTAGGAGTCATCCGCCATGAATTCGGCCCAACGCATGTTGTACGCGTCGCGTGGATAGGCCCGTGCCACGGCTTCCGCCGTAAAGAGATACTTGCACTCGCTCCGGGAGCAGTACTCCTTCAGCACCCTGTATGCCCAGTTGACGTCTTTCATCTTCCGCTCGGCCTCCGGCTTGTTTTCCGGCTTGTGCTTGTCTGGATGAAACTTGAGGGCCAACCTTTGGTAGGCCACCTCAATTTCCCTCTCGCTGGCAGCCTCTTCCAGCTCCAAGACCTACCGGGCTTCATTGATTTCAAAAAATAGAGCCATCGGGTGTCTTGCTCCGTTTCGCCGCTAGACTGCGGTTGGCGTATCTGCGCTGGCTACATTTGTCGGCCGACTTCAGCCGATCGGCACCGCGAGTTCCTCACCGACGAGTTGGCTGACCGCGCTGCGGGCGGCTTCTACCGCTTTCGGATGGCACATCACCAGAAGGTCGGCCCCTGCCTGCAGGAAAGTGGTCGCAGTGACCGCCTCCCAGGCCGGACCGCGCTGGCACGCCGGTCCCCATGCGTCGGCCAGTTCGTCGTCCGCCTTCGCCTCTTTCGCTCTCCACGCCTCGTAGCCGACATCCAAAGTGACCGGCTGCGCCAGCAGCCGGTCGCCCGAGAGCGCAGCCAGTCTCCCTCGTTCGAGTATCGAGTAGATGTACTCCATGCCGTATCCGAGCGCCGCCGTAGTCGGGTAAATGACGATGTCCTCCAGGGGATAGCCCATGTCCGTAATGAGGATGTTGACTTGCTTGGTCTTGTTGATGTCGCAGGGGGCCAGGGCAATCAGCTTATGGCCATACGCCTGGGCTGCGGCCGTGAGCGTGCGGTAGTCTGTTTCGGTGGCTGCCCCGAGCAGGCAGTTCTCGCCCTGGGTCGCCTCGGCTACCTTGGGCATGACTCTCTGGTCTTTCTCTGGCACCTGGCAACCCCAGACAATCAAGGGAAGGTCGACCGCCTCCAAAACCGCCTGAACGGTTTCCACGGCCTCTTCCGCTGATCGGTTGCCTTCATCAGGGTGCGTGCTTACAAGCCGAAGGTTGACCAGATCCGCCCCTAGTTCCTTGACTCGGCGCGCCCATGCCGGCGGATCGGACCAGACGTCGCCATAGACTTCCTCCAATGGCTTGGACCAAGTGGCGGGCTGTATGTCAAACACTTCCATCGCGATGGCGGGCGGGTTGGGCATCTCGCCATCGAAGTTCAGGAAGGGAATGCCCGACGCCCCGCCGATCGTAACCGTCCGGCCACGCGTTCCTCCTTCGGACTGCGTTGCCCCGATCGTCACCGTATTGACCTGCCCCGACCATTTCTCTTTGACGTCAGGAATCTCCATCCGCGATCTCCTCCTGTTGCGTTGAAGTCGTGGCTACTCGCGACCGCCGGCCATCGACGAGGCGGCAAGTGCCGTCTCCACCGTGTTTCTGACGGCAACCAGCGCGGGCGTCTGGTCGGGCAAGGTGAAAACGCTGCCCCCAGAAACTCCCACGCGTTCGACGGCGTCGTCCTGGGGAACATCAGGAACCCGTTCGGCATCGAGTTCCGCAATCGCTCGGGTGATCTCTTCCCGAAGCCCGTCCGACGCCGCACGATTGACCAAAACCGTCCGGTGTTCGATCCGTATCGGCAACTGGCGGGAGAGTGCCAAAATCCGCTTCGCCGCTCGGATCGAGGGCAACGTTGGATTTACGACCGTGATGAGGAAATCCATGTTGTTGGTCGTTCGGCGGGAGAGATGTTCCATGCCTGCCTCGTTATCCATGACGACCACCTCGTAGTTGCGTGACAGGGTGTCAAGCGACTCGCGCAACAGGTTATTCACGTAGCAATAGCAGCGGGGACCCTCGCCCCGGCCCATCGTGATCAAGTCAAACCCATCGGCCTCCGTGACCGCCCGTTGGATTTCGTTCTCAATAGCCCGGGCCCGGCCGATCCCGCTGGGCGGCGATCCTTCCGGAGTGGAGCCTTGCTCGCGTATCTCGCCCAGAGGCCTTCCTGGCTCCACGCCCAGCGCTTCGGCCAAGTTGGAGTTGGGATCGGCATCCACGGCGAGGACCGTACCGGTACCCTTCTCCCGAAAGGCGCGGATTAACAGCGCCGCCAAGGTCGTTTTTCCCGTTCCCCCCTTACCGGCGATCGCTACGGAGAGTTTCAAGGCGACGTTCCCTTCTTCAAATCCTGCTGATCACATCCGCGGATCGGGTCCCGCTCAGACCTTCCTCCAACCTCTTCGCCACGGATGAGAATCGGGTCAAGTCCGTGTGCGGTAGGAAACAGGCGGACGTGAACTTCTCCATGTATGCGGGGTCTACCATCAGTTCCCGGTAGGTGATCTGGTCCCGGATGCGGTTGACTTCCTCAAACATGCGGCGGCTCAGCATGGCCCGTTTCGCGCCCGCCACGGAACTGTTTCCTATAAACTGAATGCGTTCGAGCGGCACGTCAGGCAGCAGCCCTATCGTGATGCAACTGGATACATCAAGCTTGTTGCCGAACGCCCCGGCGATGTAGATTTTCTGGATCTGGTCAAATGAAAGTCCCACCGACTGGACCAGGGAGTCTGCGGCCGCGTAGATGGCACCCTTGGTGCGGATCAGGTTCTCGACGTCGGCCTGGTTCATGATCACGTCGCGCCCACTGCCGGACTCCTTGGCGGAAACGAGCAGTAGCTCCAGCCTGTCCTCCGCCTCGGATACCCTGAAATGATTCGGCGCGGACTCGACCTGGAAGCGACCGGCCCGGTCCA
>JAFGFF010000133.1 GCA_016931075.1 Pirellulales bacterium
CACCGGCTCGGCCTGGTGCACCGCGACATCAAGCCGGGCAACATCTTCGCGGCCCAGCGAGGCGGGATCTACGACACGGTCAAGCTGCTGGACTTCGGGCTGGTCAAGCCAAGTGCCGACGACGATCAACCGGTCCAATTGACGACCGATGGGGCCATCACCGGCTCGCCCCTGTTCATGTCGCCCGAACAAGCCGTCGGCGACCGCGAACCTGACGCCCGAAGCGACCTCTATTCCCTTGGGGCCGTGGGCTACTACCTGCTGACCGGTCATCCGCCCTTCGAAGGCGACAAGCCGATCAAGGTGATGATCGCCCACGCCCGGGACGAGGTCGTTCCGCCGTCGGCCCGCGGGGTCGACGTCCCGGCCGACCTGGAAGCCGTGATCCTCCGCTGCCTGGGAAAAAAGACCGAAGACCGGTTCCCAAACGCCCAAGCGATGGCCGACGCCCTGGATCGCTGCGCCGACGAGGGTCGTTGGACCCGGGCTGACGCGAAAGCCTGGTGGACCGAAGTGCAAGGGTAAACGCCCGCGCCGGCGACACCTCGCGGTTCGGACGGAGACGGCCTATAATTGACAGACCCGTAGGTCAGGCTCCGCCTGGACATCGCACCCGGTTTTTGCTTCAAGAAAGTAGAAGCGGCGTCTCGCCGCTTTCCAGAACGCGGCGGGACGCCGCGTCTACGAGCATCGAAATCCAAAGTGTTCCGTACAACAAACCACTAACCACAAGAAACATTGAACCATGTCAACATCCGTCCATTCTCCCCGGACGATGCTCGAAAAGATCTGGGAACAGCATGTCGTCCGCGAGGAAGAGGAAAAACAGACGATCCTCTACGTCGACCTCCAACTCGTCCATGAAGTGACCAGCCCTCAAGCGTTCGAGGGGCTCCGGTTGGCTGGGCGGAAGGTTCGGCGGCCCAAGCGAACGGTGGCCACGGCCGACCACAACGTGCCGACCACCGACCAGACGCTGCCGATCCTCGATCCCGTGGCCAAGCTCCAGATCGACACCCTGCGAACGAACTGCCAAGAGTTCGGCATCCGGCTCTACGATCTGAACGATCCGAACCAGGGCATCGTCCACGTGATCGGGCCCGAGCTGGGGCTCACCCAACCCGGCATGACCATCGTCTGCGGCGACAGCCACACGGCCACGCACGGCGCGTTCGGCGCGTTGGCCTTCGGCATCGGGACCAGCGAGGTCGAACACGTCCTGGCCACGCAGACCCTCCTACAATACAAACCCAAGACGCTCGAAATCCGCCTCGACGGCCGCCTGGCCGCCGGCGTGACCGCCAAGGACCTGATCCTCTACGTCATCGGCCAAATCACCACCCAGGGCGGCACCGGCCATTGCATTGAATACACGGGCGAGGCCATTCGCCGCCTCTCGATGGAAGAACGAATGACCGTCTGCAACATGTCGATCGAGGCCGGCGCCCGGGCCGGACTCATCGGGCCCGATCAGACGACGTTCGACTATCTTCGCGGTCGCCCCTTCGCTCCAAAGGACTTCGACGAAGCGGTCCAACAGTGGAAACAACTCGCCACCGATCCCGGCGCGACGTTCGACCGGAGCGAAACGTTCAACGCCTCGGCCATCGAGCCGCAGGTGACCTGGGGCACCAACCCCGGGCAGGTCATTGGCGTGAGCGGCAACGTGCCCAACCCGGCCGACTGGACCGATCCGACCGACCAGAAGGCGGCCGCCAAGGCCCTGGAGTACATGGACCTTGAGCCCGGCGCGCCGATCACATCGATTCCCATCCAGCGCGTTTTCATCGGCTCCTGCACGAACGGCCGGATCGAAGACCTCCGCGCCGCAGCCGCCGTGGTCCGGGGCCGGCGCGTCGCCGACGGGGTTGACGCCATGGTCGTGCCCGGCAGCGGACAGGTCAAAAAACAGGCTCTGGCCGAAGGGCTCGACCGGATTTTCATCGAAGCGGGCCTCGACTGGCGCGAGCCCGGCTGCAGCATGTGCCTGGCCATGAACCCCGACAAGCTCGAGCCGGGCCAACGCTGCGCCGCCACGAGCAACCGCAACTTCGAAGGCCGCCAGGGCAAAGGCGGCCGCACCCACCTCGTCTCCCCCGCCATGGCCGCCGCCGCCGCCGTCACCGGCCGGTTCGTCGACGTGCGAGAGTGGGACTATCGATAGACAATACGAAACACAAATAGTAACCGCGGATGAACGCGGATGGACGCAGATAAGAAGAATATGTAGGGCAGAGCATTCCTGCTCATCCTACTCAACCCACATCCAAGGTATCATTCCTTTAGAATCATCCATCTGCGTGTATCCGCGTTCATCCGCGGTTCCTTCCTTCCGTTTTCGGAGAACTATTTCATGCAACCTTTCACCCAACACACCGGCCTGGTCGCGGCGATGGATCGGGCCGACGTCGATACGGATCAGATCATCCCGAAGCAGTTTTTGAAGCGGATCGAGCGGTCCGGGTTCGGGCAGTTCTTGTTCTTCGATTGGCGGTTTCTGGACGACGGATCGGATAACCCCGAGTTCGAGCTGAACCGGCCCGAGGCGGCCGGGGCGACGATCCTGCTCGCCCGGCGCAATTTCGGCTGCGGTTCGAGCCGCGAGCACGCCCCCTGGGCGTTGGCCGACTACGGGTTCCGCGTGCTGATCGCGCCGAGTTTCGCCGACATCTTCTTCAACAACTGTTTTAAGAACGGCATGCTGCCGTTGCGGCTGGACGAGGCGGTTGTTGATGATCTGTTCGCCCGGGCAGCCGCCCATCCCGGCTACCGGCTCGGCGTCGACCTGCAAACCCAAACGCTCTCCGACGAGTTGGGTCTGTCCCTCCCGTTCGAGGTCGATCCGTTCCGCCGCGACTGCCTGTTGGGCGGCCTGGACGACATCGGCTTGACCCTGCAGCACGAGCCGGCCATCGCCGCGTACGAGAAGGCGCGGGGGATTGGGTGAGCCCCGTATCCCTAGCCGCTGACAGAACAGGGGACTGACGTCCCCCGCTCGGTTCCAATCCCCAATCCCCA
>JAFGFF010000015.1 GCA_016931075.1 Pirellulales bacterium
CTCCGCGTCAAACAGATAGGCGGCTCCCGCGTCCGCGGCTCCCAGGTCGGAATGCAACGCCCCGATCAGCACTTGGTTCCCCACCGACGCGACGGAGTAGCCGAAACAGGCCGACGGCGTGGGGTCTGGATTCTGGAACGTCCGGAGCAGTTGGCCCGTCGAGCTGTCGAAGAGATAGGCGGCGCCCACGTCCGCGTTCTCTCCGTCGGTTCCGTAGGCCCCGATCAGCACGTCGTCGCCCACGGCCGCCAGGGAGAATCCGAACCAATCGTTGGTTGTGGGCTGCGGGTTCACAAACGTCTGCAAGAGCGCGCCGGTCGTGGAGTCGAACAGATAGGCGGCTTCGCCATAACGAGTGCCGACCAGAACATTCCCGCCGACTGCCGCAACGGCATTGCCGAACCACCCGTTCGCCCCGGGCGTCGGGTCGAGGAACGTCTGCAGCAATGCGCCGGTCTCGGCGTCGAACAGATACGCGGCTCCGGCGTGCGACGCGTTGGCGTCGTTGCTCGGCGCTCCGATGAGCACGTCGTCGCCGACCCACGCCAACGACGCGCCGAAGAAGCCGGTCGAAGACGGAGCCGGGTTCTCGAAGGTTCGGACCAAATCGCCGGTAGTCGCGTTGAAGAGATAGGCGGCCCCGGCGTCGGCGGCCGTCGTGTCGACGCCTACGGCACCGACGAGCACCCAGTCGCCTTGTCCGGCCAGTGCGCCGCCGAAGTAGTCATAGGCCGCGGCCGTGGGCCGTTCGAACGTCTGCAGGAGTCCGCCCGTGGTCCCGTCGAACAGATACGCGCTGCCTGCATCCTGGGCGCCCGTGTCGCCCATATAGGCGGCGATCAGCACGTCGTCGCCGAGCGAGGCCACCCGCTGGCCGAAGTAATCGTTCTCGTCCGGTTCGGGATTCACGAAACTCAGTACCACGTCTCCCGTCACCGCGTCGAACAAATACGCCGCGCCCGCATTCGACGCCCCCTGATCATCACGATGCGCGCCGACCAGAATCCGCTCCCCCACTCCCGCCACCGAAAGCCCGAACTGATCGCCCTCGACCGGAACCGGCTTCTGGATCGTGGTTAGAAGACGCCCCAGACCTCCCGGGCGTGATATTCCAACCGTCCACCCCTCCAATCCCAACTCGCCCTCGTCCCAGGCACCGTCCTGGTCCTCATCGTTCCACGCTTGACCTGTGATGGCGTTCGCTGTCCATTGGTACTCATACGCCCCAATATCAACGCTCGGGCCAGAAATTCGCGGGTTACCATCGAGGTCCACCGCCAATGGAGTGCCCTGAGCATCGACCGCCAATTCGTTGCTCCCCGCTTCAATAACAGGAGAACCAGGCAGCGGACGGTACATCTCGCTCAACATCGGATCAATCGGCGCAGCAGAAGTGCCCACCTGGTTGCCATCGACGCCATCGACCAAAGCGGACTGCCCCGAGCCATCGCCGATCAGGTTATAGGAGCCCGAAAGCGTGCCAGAAACCGAAACACGACAGACATTCGGCCCAGTGGGAGCGGTATTGGCAGCCACAATTGTGTTATTCAGTGTCGTTGTTGAAGAACCGGCACAGCAAATTCCACCGCCGTAGCTGTATGAACTCCCAGAGGCCGAGTTACCCAACAGTGTGGAGTTGGTGACCGTCAGTGTGCCCCAACTGCAAATTCCACCGCCGTAGCTGTAAATCCCGACACCGCTGTAGCTACTGACCAAGTTGCCCAAGAGCATGGAGTTAGTGACCGTCAGTGTGCCATTGTTGCAGATTCCGCCGCCGTAGCTGTAGTAGAATCCCTTGGCCGAATTGTCTGTGAGCGTGGAACAAGCGACCGTCATTGTGCCGTAGTTGAAGATCCCGCCACCGGAGCCGGCGGCTGAGTTGTAAGATAGCGTGGAGTTGACGACCATCAGCATGCTGGAGCTACCAAAGCTGCAAATCGCGCCGCCCTCACGATAGGCCGAGTTGCCGGATAGCGCGGAGTTGACGACCGTCAGCGACCCGGAGTTGTAGATACCGCCGCCCTCGTCAGCCAAGCCACCCGTTATAGTCACACCACTAAGAAGGACGGCAGCACCAACCCGGATCCGAAACACACGGTTTTCGCCTTCCGCATTGAAAGAAAGCAACTTTGCGCCCAGTCCTTCGATGCCCAGATCACCCTCGATCACCAGTTCATGGTCATTGACAAGAATGGTTCCGTTTAAACCCTCAGCAAACTGAATGACATCCTGCTCGCCAAAAGAACCGGCCGGAGCATCGCCCACTGGCTGATTACGGTTGGCGGCCTGAAACGCTTCGGCAAACGTCAAAACTCCGTCTTCACTAATCGTCTTCGCCAGGCTTCCAACCACATAGATCTGCGCGGGACTGCCCACCATCGCCCCTTCCACCGCACCGATGTCCACTGTGCCGTTTTGGATGCGAGAGTTGCCATAGATATCCTCAGCGAGGGGTTGCCCCACCGTGTCCACGGCTAGTATATTTTCTCCCGCATCGATGGCGGGAGAGCCCGGCAACAGATAGTAGCCCCACTGGCCATTGACCAGTTCAGTCCAATCACTCAACATCGGATCAATCGGGGAGGAAAAGTTGCCTACTTGGTTACCGTCGATACCGTGGATTAAGGTGGACTGGCCCGAGCCGTCGCCAATCAGATTGCATGAACCCGAGAGCGTACCAGACGCGAGACGAATATCCAGTCCGTACTCCGACTGTGCACCGTTTCCAGCGACAATCGTATTGTTGAGCGTTGCTATTGAAGAGCCACTTTTAATGTAGATCCCACCACCGTAGCTACCGGCCAAGTTGGCTGAGAGCGTTGAGTTGGTGATTATCAACGTGCCGTCGCTGGCGATTCCGCCGCCGTAGCTGCCCAAGTTGCCCGATAGTATGGAGTTGGTGACCATCAGTGTGCTGGAGCAGCTGTAAATCCCGCCGCCTAAGCCGTAGGAACTCCCTGCGGCGGAGTTATTCGCAAGCGTGGAGTCCATTACGACCAGTGTCCCGGAGCAACTGTAAATTCCGCCGCCGTCGGCAGCCGAGTTGTCCGAGAGCATGGAATTAGTGACGGTCAGCGTGCCGGAGTTGTAAATCCCACCACCATAGAGTCTCTCAGGGTGGTTGGAGATGTTTGAGCCATTCGCATTCCCGCCAATGATTGAAATGCCGTTGACTCTAGCTTCGATGCCTGCTCCACAATAGACGACCGTGTGTGTATTGTCGGAATTGTCACCCGACGTGCCCAGGTCGCCGGAAAGGGTGGTGATGTGGGCTGACCAGTTGCGATGGTCGAGCGTCGTCTCGGTGCCGACGAAGCCGCCGTAGAGAGTTACGCCGTTGACGAGTGAGAAGGATGCTGAGCGAGGGTCGCCCGGTTCGAGTTCGGTGGTGGGTTTGTAGGTACCTTCGGCGATCCAAATCTGGTGGACGTCGTTGGCCGAGTTGCCGTCGCCGTTGAGTGTGGTAGCGAGCGCCAACGCTTCTTGCAGATTATTGTAGGCCGTAATCCAGGCCAAGCCATCACCGCCAGGTGCTGCGTTGGTATCGACTCTTAAAACCGACATGTCTATTGATGAATTCATTGTCCACGTATCTGAGGCCGATCCCGTGCCAGAGTTGCCCGCCAGATCTTGGATGCCGCTTGCGTCTACGGTGAGGACATAGTCACCATTGATCGAAGTAAAACTACTCAATCCGCTGATGCGATAGGTGGTGCCCGAGACGAGGCTCGTGGTGATCGCGCCGGTCAATGTCACGGGAGAGCTGTCATGCGTGAGGATGACGTCCTCAAAGGTGAACGTTGACAGGTTGATCGGTTCGGAGAAGACGACGTCGACCGTGTCGACCGCGGTGTTGCGAGGGTCGGGAGTGATGTCTACGACGTCAGTTACGGTGGGCGGAGTTGTATTCATC
>JAFGFF010000134.1 GCA_016931075.1 Pirellulales bacterium
CCGGAACGCTAACCATTGCAGATTGCCAAGTCTCGAACAACTCAACCATAGGCAGGGGGGGTGGGATCTATTGCTGTGACACACTAGGCATCACGAACTGCGTCTTCTCAGACAACTCAGCCGATGATGGCGGGGGAGTCTACAGCCTGGGGGAATTGACCATCGGGAGCTGCGAGTTCTCGGGCAACTCGGCAATCAACACTTTAGGCAAAGGTGGCGGAGTCTATTGCTCCGGCACACTAGGTATCTCGGACTGCGTCTTCTCAGGCAACTCTGCCAGCGTCACTGGTGGCAGGGGCGGGGGAGTCTATTGCTCCAACATCGCAGCCATTACGAAATGTACTTTCTCAGACAACTCAGCCGATGGCGGCGGAGGAGTCTGCAGTCTGGGCGAACTGACTGTCATGAGTTGCACATTCTCAGACCACTCTGCCGGAGGTGGAATTAGCGGACTGGGCACATCGACTATGGTCACGGACAGCAGCTTCTCTCATAATGACAGTAGTGGTATTGGTGGCATTGGCACGGTCACGGTCACCAATTGCACGTTCACAAAGAACACATGCCGCAACGGGGCTGGAATCTTGGTCCATGATGCCACGTTGACGGTCACAAATTGCGTTCTTTCTGACAATTCGGCGACCGTTTATGGCGGTGCGATCACGGGTACCTTGAGCACGGTAACAGTCCTGGGCTCCACTCTATCGGGCAATTTGGCGGGCGAAGACGGTGGCGCAATCTCGTGCAATTCCAGTACGCTGACAGTGGCGAACTCCACGTTGTCGGGCAACGCGGCCGAGGGCTACGGTGGCGGGATCGACAGCTTTGGTTCCGGGGAGGTGACGGTCAGAGACTGTACCATCGAGGACTGTTCGGCTGGGTCCGGTGCCGGGATCTATAGCACTAATTCCGTATCGACGACGATCACAAGAGCGGTCTTTTCACGCAATTCAGGGAGCGTTGGGGGCGGGATTCGCTGCGACACCTCGGGCACGACGACGATCGTGGATTCTGCGTTTCTGGCTAACTCCGCCCGCCGAGGCGGTGGGATCGATAACGCCGGCGTGCTGACGATCACGAACTGCACGCTCTCCGGCAATTCGGTCGAGGGTTATGGCGGTGCGTTGTTCCACGATTCAGGCACGCTGACGATCGTGAACTGCACACTTTCGGAAAACTCAGCCGGCTCCGGCGGTGGGATTTACCTCTACGGGAGTTCTTCAGAAACAATACTGAATAATTCGATCGCCGCTGGCAATACGGCAACGGCTGGTCCGGATGTCTATCGAAAGTCGGGGACATTGACGGGATCCCACAGCCTGATCGGCGATGGCTCAGGCCAGTCGTCATTGCACAATGGCTCTAACGGCAACCGAGTTGGCACGACCTCCTCGCCGATTGACCCCGGGCTGAGTGACTTGAGTCGGTTTGACAACGGGCTTTGGGGCTGCTACCTCTTGCCGGGCAGCCCAGCCCTTGACACGGGTGACAACAGCCTGGCGATTGATCCGTCTGGTGAGCCACTTACGGAAGACCTCGCGGGGAACACACGAGTCCAAAACGGCACGGTCGATATCGGGGCCGTGGAAGGGGCGACAACGGGGAATTCCGCCCAAACCTATCTGGTCACGAGTCTCGAGAACACGATTGCCAATGACGGGGTGTTGACATTTATCGAGGCATTCGAAGCAGCCAACGGCAACCTGCCCGTGGGCGATGCCCCGGCCGGCTCTTTCAGCGAACGTGACTTCATCACCTTTGCGAACGGTCTGGAGGGAACGGTTCTGCTCGAAGACGGTGAACTCCCGGTCACCAGCGACTTGAGCATTTTGGGGCCAGAAACCGGAAGTGTCGTTTTCCAGGCCAACGGTCGAAATCGCGTTTTTTCAGTTTGGTCGATTGCTTCCGTCGACCTTGAAGGAGTGACGATCACCGGCGGATCAGCCTGTGACGGTGGAGGGATCTACAATTCCATGTCCTCGACGGTAACAGTCACGGATTGCACTGTTTCGGGCAACTCGGCGCGAAACGGCAACGGCGGAGGGATATCCAACACAGGCACGATGATCGTTGTGAACTGCACTTTCGGCGGCAACTCAGCTGATGACAACGGAGGGGGGATTTACAATTCCGGCACACTGACCGTCACGAACTCCACGCTCTCGGGTAATCTCGCTTACCGCGGAGGCGGATTCTACGGTTTGAACACATCCGCAACCACACTGAACAACACGATCGTGGCAGGCAACCTGGGACTATATGGTCCTGACGTTTATCACATCGTCTCCGGTATACTTTCGGGTTCCTGCAACTTGATTGGCGATGGTTCGGGCCAGTCAACGTTGATCGACGGCACTGATGGGAATCTAGTAGGCACTCCATCCTCGCCGATAGATCCTGGGTTGAGCGATTGGAGCCGTTTTGCCAATGGACGATGGGGTCACTACCTTCTGCCTGGGAGTCCGGCACTGGACGCAGGTGATAACAGCCTGGTAATCGACGCGTCGGGCCAACCGCTGACTGAAGACATAGCGGGGAATGCGCGTATTCAGAACGCGACGATTGATATCGGGGCCTTGGAGGGAATGACAACTGACTATCCCGCTCAGATTTATATAGTGGCAAGCCTTGAAAACATCATTGCCGACGACGGGATCGTGACCTTTTTAGAAGCATTCGAAGCGGCCAACCGCAACCAGGCCGTAGGTGATGCACCAGCGGGCTCGTTCACTGAACAGGATACTATCGAATTCGCCGACGGCATCAGCGGGACGATTCTCGTGGATCGCGGTACGTTGATGGTTCCAGGCAACCTAGCCATCGAAGGTCCTGGAGCTGACGATATGGCGTTTCAGGCAGATGGTCGCAACGGCGTGTTTTCCGTATGGCCTTGTGTTTCTGCTTCACTCGATGGAGTTACGATCACCGGCGGCTCAACCGATCAGGGGGGCGGGCTTCGCAACTCAGGAACTCTCTCGGTCACCGATAGCGTGTTTTCCGCCAACTCGAGCGGGTATGGCGGTGGTGGAATCTACAACTCCTTCATGGGCTCGTTGACCATCACGAACTGCGAGGTTTCAGACAATTCGGTTGCCAGTCTTGGCAACGGCAGCGGAATCCACAACGACGGTATACTGACGGTGACGAATTCCGCACTTTCGGACAATTCAGCCAACCTCGACGGTGGTGCGATTCACAACTCCAGCTCCGGTGTGCTGAGCGTTGCCGGCTGCGTACTCACTGACAATCAGGCCGAAAACTACGGCGGTGCGATCTACAACTCCGGCACATTGATTATCTCCAATTCCACATTCTCAGACAATTCGGCCATCTACGGCAACGAGATTCTAAACGACGGCACACTAACCATGACGAACTCCATGATCTCGAACAACACCTACAGTAGTGGCAGCGCGATCTACAGTTCGGGCGAGCTTACGGTCACCGACTCCATAATCTCGGGCAACTCGAGTTCGAGTAGTGCGGTGTCCAACTACAGCAGCTCACTGACGGTAACGGGTTGTGCGATTACGGGCAACTCAGGCAACGGAATCTATAACTCCAGTGGCACAGTAACGGTCATGAACTCCATGCTCTCGGACAATACGGGCAGCGGGATTTACAGCACGGGTTCAAGTACTTTGTCGGTCACGAACTCCACAATCTCGGGCAACTCGGCCAGTGGAGTTTACCACTCCGGAGGTACTGTGGCCCTCACGGATTGCACAATCTCGGGTAACTCAGGCAATCAAGGTGGCGGAATCTACAGTGGTTCCAGCACGCTGTCGGTCACGGACTGCACAATCTCGGGCAACACTGCCGGGAGTAGTTACGGTGGCGGAATTTACGGTTCAGGCCTTCTGACGGTCACGCGTTCCACGATTTCAGGCAACTCTGCCGGACGAGGTGGCGGGATCTACGCATCGGAGGCAGCGATCGTGGACTCTTTTATCTTGGATAACTCGGCCGATTACGAGGGAGGTGGGATTTATCATTACACTGGCACACTGAGCATAGCAAACTCCACGATCTCGGGTAACTCGGCCAAGAGCGGCGGTGGGATTTATAACCAACGCACGCTATCCGTCACGAACTCCACGATCATGGACAACTTAGCCGTGCAATATGGTGGCGGCATCGCCCACGTCAGCAGCTTAATGAGTACGTTGAACAATACGATCGTGGCCGCGAATGCCGCTGAGCAAGGTCCGGACATCTACCACCCGTCAAATCGGCTCTCCGGCTTCTGTAACCTCATTGGCGACGGTTCGGACCAGATGGCGTTCGTTGACGGGACCAATGGGAATCTAGTAGGTACAGAAGCGTCGCCAATCGATCCGCTGTTGAGTGACTTGCATCAATTCGACAACGGCCTTTGGGGCTACTGCCCGATGCCCGGAAGCCCGGTGTTGGACGCGGGTGACAATGGCCTGGCGCTCGACCCTTCGGGCCAGGCGCTCACCGAGGATATCGCGGGGAACGATCGCATCCAGAACGACACTGTCGACATGGGAGCCGTGGAAGGAACGACGGCGGGCAGCCCGGCCCAAACGTATGTGGTCACGAGCCTCGACGACACGATTGCCACGGACGGCGTCTTGACCTTCCGGGAGGCTTTCGAGGCGTCCAATCGCAATCAGCCGGTGGGCGACGCGCCGGCCGGGTCGTTCACCGAGCAGGACGTCATCACATTCGTCGACGGTCTGAGCGGCACCGTATGGGTGGACGACGGAGAACTGCTGGTCACCGGCGACCTGAGCATCGAAGGCCCGGGGGCGGACCTCTTGACCTTCCATGCAAATGGCCAAAACCGCGTCTTCTCGAAGAGGCAAAGTGTTTCCGTCGAGCTGCATGGAATCACGATTACCGGCGGTTCGGCGGAGTCGGGCGGTGGAATCTTCGCTCCCGGCGCACTGACGGTCAACAACTGTGTGATCTCGGGGAACTCAGCTACTAAAGAAGGCGGTGGAATCTACACTTGGTATGGCCCAGTGACGCTGACCGACTCCACGGTCTCTGGTAACACGGCCTACGATGGTGGTGGAATCTACAACGACTCGGGTACACTGCACATGGCGTACTCCGTCGTTTCCGGCAACTCGGTCGAAGCAGACGGTGGTGGTATCATCAATTCGCATGGCACCCTGACGATTACGAATTGCACGCTCTTGGGCAACTCCACCGGTAGGTTTGGCGTGGGCGGCGCAATTCTCAACTACTCTGGAACACTCATAGTTACGAATTCTACTATCGCGCACAATACTGCCTTCCTCAGCGGCAGTGGGCTCCACAACTCCGGCAGTTCTTCAATCGCAATGCTCTACAACACGATCGTGGCCGCGAACGATTGGTATGATATCAGCTCTTCCTCAAGCTCAAGCACATTGTTGGGCTTCCACAATCTGATCGGTAACGGCCTTGGCCAGTCGGCGCTGGTCGACGGAGTGGATGGAAATCTAGTCGGCACGTACGACACGCCAATTGATCCGATGTTGGACGCGCAGGGCATGCCGTTGGTCGGCAGCCCGGCGATCAACGCGGGCAGTAACGAGCTTGCCGTGGATGACCAGGGCAATCCGCTCTTGACCGACCTCGGTGGACTGCAGAGAGTTCTATATGGAAGGGTCGACATCGGGGCCTACGAGTTCCGGCTCACGGCCGATGCCAACTTCGATGGGCATGTCGATGCGGAGGATGCGGGAGTCCTGGGCACACACTGGCTCATGCGGGAGAATGCCTGCTGGGAAGACGGCGACTTCAACGGGGACGGACGGGTCGACGATCTGGATGCGTCGATCCTGGCAGCGAATTGGGGAGCGAGGGCATTACCGCTGATTCCGGGCGACGCCAACGACGATGGGACGGTCGACGCCGCCGACGCCCGGATTCTTGCCGAACATTGGTTGAGCGAGGACGACGTCTCCTGGGACGACGGCGACTTCAACGGCGACGGGCGGGTGGACGATCTGGATGCGTCGATCATGGCGGCGAATTGGGGCAGTAGCGTGACGGAGGGAAATGCGGTCGTGCGGCCGCAGGGGTCGGTGGTGGTCGAGCGGGAGAGGATCGTTGGGCCGAGGCGGCTCGAAGCGGCCGGGCTGGTTGCGCCGACGAGGATGGTGTTGGGCTTGACGGGCCGATCCCAGAGCCCGGTGGAAGGGGCAGGTGTGGTGAAAGCGTCGCCGGGTGCGGCGGTCCGGCCGCAGCTACGGGGTCTGGTGCATGATGTGGCGTTGGCGGAGTTGTTTGGGCGGTCGTCGGGCGGGGAGAATGGGGATTCTTCGGTTGCCCGACGGAAGGTGGGGCCGTTGGTGAGGCCGGTGGTGGAGCTGGAGATGATGGAAAAGTAGAGTACACCGCGGAGGCGGAGAGGCGCGGAGGAGAAACTCGGGGCGCTAGTCTTCGCTAATCGGCGCTAATTGGGGGAAGGGGTGGTCGATTGGCGGGCTTCTTTTGGTGGGTGGCACAGGCGTCTTGCCTCGGGGCCACAGGCACTGGCAGAGCCAGTGGCACGCTTTCTTCTCACCGGATACCGTGACGTCTGGTCACTAGAGGGCATTTCAAAACCATGATGAGGGTGGCTGGGGCATAGCGCAGCGGTGCCCCAGATGGCCAAAAACTGGGGCTTCGCTCAGCCGCCAGCCACCCAACGCAATGAGCTGGTTTTGAAATGCCCTCTAGCCACTGGCCACTAACCACCAGCCACTGCTCACTGCCGAATGTGGTTGTGCTCGTCGACCAGCACGACGGTGGGGCGGTGGGTGGCGAGTTCGGCGTCGGAGAGGGTGCAGTAGGAGAGGATGACGACGCGGTCGCCGGGCATGCCGAGCCGGGCGGCCGGGCCGTTCAGAAGCACGGTGCCCGAGCCGGCGGGGGCTTCGATGACGTAGGTGACCAGGCGCTGGGCGTTGTTCAGGTTCAGCACGTGGACCTGCTCGCCCGGCAGCAGGCCGGCCGCGTCGATCAGGTCGCGATCCAGAGTGATGCTGCCTTCGTATTCCAGATCCGTGCCGGTCAGCGTGGCCCGATGGATCTTCGACTTGAGCATGAACCGCTGCACGCCAGGAATCCTCAACGTCTGTTCAAAAGAGTGCCCCGCACCGTCCAAACATACCACTATGACGCAACCGGTCGGGCTTTTCAACGTGCTTCGAGCTATTGTTCGCCTCTTGCGGTCCTCGGTCCAGTCCCGGAAGTGGGGCTTATTTCGACTTGGCGGTCTTGCGGCACTGGCCTTAGAGGGCTGCTTGCCCCCGATTGGCGGGGCAGCGTAACCGAAGGCTCATCCGGAATGAAGCAGGCCAGCCGGGCCGATGGAGTAGGCAGGGGGAGCCGACAACACTATGATGGTGGTTTTACCGAGGGTTTGCCTGCGAGAATCTGCGCGCGGTCCGGGATGAGGAACGGTCTGAACGGCTCGGCCCGGTCACCATCGTCGCCTGTTCGCGGCAAGCCCATCCCCTGTCCACCTCCACGGAGTTGTGAAGGAGTCCATCTGTGAGCGAATCGACCCCGCCCGAGGATCACGCCGGGCAGAACTCGCCCTACCAATCGCCCCCTTCGGTCAAGCCCGAGGCGTCCTCGCCCGCGGTCAAGGCAGCCAAGGGCCAGCCGAGCGGACTCTGGGTGTTGTTCATCACGGAGATGTGGGAGCGGTTCAGCTACTACGGGATGCGGGCGTTGTTGGTGTTCTATCTGGTCTCGAAGACCACGGCCGACAATCCCGGGTTCGGATGGGAAGCGGGTAGCGCGGCCCAGTTCTACGGCTGGTTCACCTGCTTCTGTTATCTGACTCCGCTGGTTGGAGGGCTATTGGCCGACAAGTTCCTTGGGACACACCGCTCGATGTTGGTGGGCGGGGTGTTCATTGCCATGGGACAGTTCTGTCTCGCTGCCACGGAGTTTTGGGGCCTTGCCAACGTGGATTGCGTTTTGTTGGGGACCGCGCCTGCGCATTTTCTCACGTTCATGGCCGGTCTTTTCTTGATCATCATCGGCACCGGGTTTTTCAAACCGTGCGTGTCTGTCATGGTGGGGCAACTCTACAGTTCGGACGATCCACGGCGTGATTCCGGATTTACGATTTTCTACATGGGCATCAATGTCGGGGCTCTCTTGTCGACCCTGATAGCCGGCACCCTCGGCGAAAAGGTCGGTTGGCACTGGGGTTTCGGCTCGGCGAGTGCGGGCATGTTGCTCGGGTTGGTGGTTTACTCAATTGCCAGACCGTTCTTCCTCAAGGGAGTCGGCCTGCCGCCTCATCATCAGCCGGAGCATGAGGCGGATCACCAACCGACGCCCGAGCAGATCAAACAGGCCGAGATCGACGAACACGAACGGACCCGCCCGCTGACCCGCGTCGACTGGGACCGGATGGCCGTGATCGTTATTTTGTCTCTGTTTTCCGTGTTTTTCTGGGCCGCGTTCGAACAGGCGGGCACGTCGCTGAACCTGTTTGCCAAGGACGCCACGAATCGCGACTTGGCCTTTGTTGAAAGCATCGGCATTCCTTCGCTGGAGCAACACCTGCCCGCAAGCTGGCAGGACTGGCGATCTCTCTTTCGTCCGTTCCCGGCCACCTGGTTCCAATCGGTCAATCCATTGGCGATCGTGATTTTTGCACCGGTCTTCGCCTGGCTTTGGGTAAGGCTAGAAAAACGGAAGCTGCAACCGTCCACGCCGATGAAATTCGCTATAGGTCTTGTATTGCTGGCTGTGGGCAACTCAGCCATGATCTTCGGCGCGCTGCAGGCCAGCGCCAACGGCCTGGCCGGGCCTCACTGGCTGCTGATTACGTACATCGTGGCTACCTGGGGCGAGTTGTGTCTTTCGCCCGTCGGTCTATCGATGGTGACCAAGCTCTCACCGGCCCGATACACATCGCTAATGATGGGCGTCTATTTCCTCATGATGTCGCTATCAAACCTGACCGCCGGCTACGTGGCCTCGTCCGCCAGCTACTTCGTCGAACGCGGCGAGGCGGGCGAAGGGTGGCTTGCCGGCCAGGCCGACTTCTTCGTCATTCTGACCGTCGTGCCTATCGTCATCGGTGCTATCGTTATGGCGCTGGTGCCCTCCATCAAACGCATGATGCACGGACTGAATTGACGCTGTTGGCTGCTTGTTAAAGAAGGAAGCATGGCGCCCGATTGTAAGTTTGTAGGAGGCGACTCCTGTCGCCGAAGGTGTTCTGTAGCCCTGATCGGCGACAGGAGTCGCCTCCTACAGATTTGAATTTCCGGACGCCGTGGAGCAAGTCAGCAATGGCACCCGTTTGTCAGTATGGCGGAAGCGGAGGCAGGTGAACGTGAATCGAGCCGCGACGAGGTCTGCTTCCGCGAGGAACGGCTTGGAGTTGCCGGGGCCGGTGCAGCGGGTGTGGTACAACCTGGTCAAGCGGAGTCTGCAGCTCGGGTGGACGTTGTGCTACAAGGTGCGGTGCACGGGCCACATGAACGTGCCGAGGGAGGGGCCGGTGCTTCTGGTGTCGAACCACCAGAGCCATTTCGATCCGCCGCTGGTCGGCGGCTGTTGTCCTCGGGCGGTCAGCTACATGGCCCGGGAGACGCTCTTCAAGTCGCCCCTGTTCGGCGGGCTGATCCGGTCGCTCAACGCGTTTCCGATCGACCGGGACGGGAGCGGGATCGCCGGCATAAAAGAAACGCTTCGCCGGTTGAAGCGGGGCGAGGCGGTACTCGTGTTTCCCGAGGGCACCCGCTCACCCGACGGCCAGATCGCCCCGTTCAAGCCGGGCTTCGCGTCGCTGGCGGTCCGGTCCCAGGCAACGGTCGTGCCGGTGGGCCTGGCTGGGGCCTATCAAGCGTGGCCCCGCAAGCGGAACCTACCCGGCCCGGGCCGCCTCTACCTCCACTACGGCCGCCCCATGCCGCCCGACGAGTTGGCCGGCGCGACCGAGCGGGAGCTGGTCGCCCGGATCGAAGCCGAAGTCCGCGCCTGCTTCGCCCTCGTCGAGGCCCGCCGCCTAGCCGCCGCGCGGAAGGCAGGGGGGAGCATTGCGCCCTCTGAATAATCAATAATCCAAAGGGTGCCATGCCCACGCTTGTCGTGAGGCCGTCCGGGAATTCGAGCCCGGCAACCCTTGCCTTTTTAGCCCATGTCGGCCAGGCTCCGCCAGGGCAAGTGGACGCCCGAATCCGCTTCCACGCGTGCTCTGGCATAGAGGTTTTGGCAAAGGGGCTACGAAAGCACGAAAGTACGAAAGCACGAAAAGAAAAGGAGGAGAGGTAAGGACAAACGCAACCGGTCGCGGTGCGGTTATCCAACCCACTTCGCCTTTTTCGTGTTTTCGTACTTTCGTCCTTTCGTGGGATAAAAACGAAAGACGATCGATTCGGATCAAGGCCTCCTGACCAAAGACGTTCCTTACATGTCCTCGCAAGTGTGGACACGGCGCCCAAAGATGACGCAATTCCGTGTTTTCCGGGCTTGAATTCCCGGACACCCTCACGCTTATCGTGGGCATGTTTTTTCAGAAACACGCTGCATGGCCACGCAAGCGTGGCCATGGCACCCAGACGTTAGACAAGACGTGTAACGTCATCACCCCTTCAATGCCTGATCCAAGTCGGCGATGACGTCGTCGGGGTGTTCGGCGCCGACGCAGAGGCGGACGAGGTTCGCGGGGATGTTGGCGAGTTGGCGGCCGGCTTCGCCCTGTTGCTGGTGGGTGGAGATGGCCGGGATGGTCGCGACGCTCTTGATGCGGCCCAGGTCGGTCGCGCGCCAGATCCGCTCGAGCCGGTCGAACATGTTTCGCGCGGCCTCGGCGCCGCCGCGGACACAGAACGACATCAGGTGACCGTAGCGGTTGACCGGTTTGCCGTAGAGGTCGTCGTGTTCGGCGTCGACCAGCCAGAGGTAGCGGCTGGCCAACTTGTGCAGGGGGTGTTCCGGCAGGCCGAGGTACTCGACCTTTTCGACAGCCGGGTGATCGCGCAGAAACTCGGCCACGCGCATCGAGCTGCGGCTCATCAGGTCGACTTTCGAGCGGAGCGTCCGCATGTCGTTCAGCGCCATCACGGCCTGGACCGGGTGCAGGTTGGGGCCGTAGTCGCGGTTGGGCAGATATTTGACGTAGGAGGCGAAATCGGTCCGCATCGGGTCGTTCTCGATGTTTGTCACGAGGTTCTTTCGCGCGATCACCGCTCCGCAGATGCCGAATCCGCTAGTGGACAGCGTCTTGGTGACCGATTGGACCACGATATCGGCCCCGTGGCAGATCGGCCGCAGCAGGGCCGGCGTGGCCACGGTGCTGTCGCAGATCAGCGGCAGCTCATGTTCGTGGGCAAGGTCGGCCACGGCTTGGATGTCGAAGAAGGCCAGGCCCGGGTTGCTGGGCAATTCGCCGTAGAGGAACCGCGTGTTGCCGTCGATCTTCGAGGCCCATTCGTCCAAATCGGTCGGGTCATGAACCCAGCGGCACTCGATGTCGCGTTCTTCCATCAGCCGGACGTTGAACTGCTGGAACGTGCCTCCATAGCACTGGGCCGTGGCGACGAAGTTTCGCGGCTCGTGCTTGTTGTGCGTCCGATTGACCAGAAACGGCTGCACGGCCGTCATGATGGCCGCCATGC
>JAFGFF010000135.1 GCA_016931075.1 Pirellulales bacterium
CTGGTCGATGTCGGGCGTGGGTTCGATGTCGACGGTCAGGGCCCGGTTGTACTTGAAGCGGCTCAACTGCGTGATCAACCGCCCGTATTCCACCTCGCCCTGGCCCACGCGGACCTGCAACTCCTTGCTGGTCGTGTCGCGAAGGCGCGTGTGGATGACGTATTCGAGGATCTGGTCGTAGCTGCCTCCGGCGTGAGGGCCGTAGATGAAGTGGCTCGGATCGAGCGTAACGCCCAGGCCTTTGACGTTGTCGCAAAGGACCTTGACGGTGGCCGGGTCCTGGGTGATTCGGCCCGTCTCGGTCAGCAGCCCGACGACGGCCCCCTCGTTGGACGCGATGGCGACCATCTCACGAAGTCGCTCGACCTCGGCGTTGAAGGGGGTGCCCAACTCCGACGCGCGGACCGTCAGCGTGATTACCTTCGTGGCCTTGGCCAGCCGGCAGCACGCGGCGAATTGCCGGTAGTAGTCCTCTTCCGGGGCTTCGATGTCGATGCTCAGCGCGGCGATTGTCAGACGGTGTGTGTCGCGGCAAGCCTGCAACACGGCCTCTGGATTGGCCAGGACCTCCGATGGTTTGAGATGCCCACCCGACTCGTGAATCATGATCTCCACGGCGGAGTATTCCAGGTCGACCAGTCGCCCCATCGCGGCGTTAAGGGGGAGATTGGCCAGGCAGCGACTCGTGGCAGCGACAAACACGGATGGGAACTCCTTCTTCCTCGTACAGACCTCCCGGGCGGCGCTTCCGGCCTCCAACTAGACCCCGGGCAGGCCGATAGCTTAACCCGTGAACCCCCCATGAGGCAACACCAGGACGAAAGGGCCAGCCGATTGGGCGGTGCCGACCTACCGAGGGCTGCCGACCACCTGGGCGATCCGCTCCGTTGTGACGGGGCGAATCAGGCCGTGTTCGCAGATCAGGGCCTCGATCAGCCGGGCAGGCGTGACGTCAAAGGCAGGGTTGTAGACATTCACGCCCTCTGGGGCCGTTTGACGCCCAAATCCGTGAGTGATCTCCCGCGGGTCGCGCTGCTCGATCGGGATGGCGCCCCCCTCGGGCAGCGAAAGATCGAACGTACTGCTGGGGGCCGCAACATAGAATGGAATCTTGTGCGCGGCGGCCACGACAGCCAGACCATAGGTGCCGATCTTGTTGGCCGCGTCGCCGTTGGCCGCGATCCGATCGGCCCCGGTGATAACCGCCTGCACCCGGCCCTCGCGCATCACCTGCGCGGCCATCGAGTCGCAGATGACCGTCACGTCGATTCCCCGCTGCTTAAGCTCCCAAGCTGTCAGCCGGGCGCCTTGCAGGAGCGGTCGAGTTTCGTCGGCGTACACCTTCAGGCGTTTGCCCGACTCGACGGCGGCGAAGATCACACCCAGCGCGGTGCCGTAGTCGGCCGTGGCCAGGCCGCCTGCGTTGCAGTGGGTCAACACGCCCTGGCCGTCTTCGAGCAGTGTCGCGCCGTGGCGTCCCATCGCGCGGCACATCCGGCGGTCTTCCTCATGGATCGCCCGAGCTTCATCCAACAGCGCGGCCAGGATTTCTCCGGGGCTCTGCTGCCCTCGGAGCGACTGGGCCTTAGCCTTCATCCGGTCCAACGCCCAAAAGAGATTGACAGCCGTCGGCCGGCTGCCGGCCAGATAGTCGGTCACCTCGGCGAGTCGTGTAAAGAATGTTTCTTCGTTGGCGTCAGCAGCCGTCTTCATCCCAACGCAAACGCCGTAGGCCGCCGCAATGCCAATCGCTGGCGCGCCACGTACCCGAAGCATTTTGATTGCCTCCCAGACGGTCTCGATGTCGCGGCAAGCGATTTCGGTCAGTTCGACCGGCAGCAGGGTCTGGTCGATCAGTTCGAGATGGCCGTCGGCCTGTCCGGCCCAACGGAGCGTGTCGATGTGTTTCATGGGTGGAATCGTCTGTAGTCAGGGTGAGAATCGGAGTTTCGGTAGGCCCGATCATAGCGTGACAAGCGGCTACGGCAAACCCCGACCCCATAATGAAGCCTTTCCCACGGGTGCCGTGCGCACGGTGAGTGTGAGGGTGTCTGGGAATTTTGGGTGCCATGCCCAGACGCTGCTTCAGCAGCGGATGGGCATGTTGGTAAGGGTATCCAACGATCATGCCCATCCACCGCCAAGGCGGTCGTCTGGGCATGGCACCCAGTGCCACACTCTCCGAACCCTTTGGCCCCTGGCGGGCTCCTTAAAGGTATGCGAAAATAGATGGATTCGTCTCGGTTCCCGCCCACAACACCTACCAGGAACAGGCCCTTCACGGCGACGATGGTTCGGACTGGATTGCGCGAGTGGTGGCTGCGACCTTGCGGCGGTCGGGAGGTTTCCCGGCTGGCGTTGCCGCTGGTCGTGTCGACCGGCTCGTGGACAATCATGAACTTCGTCGACCGGATGTTTTTGATGTGGACCTCGACCGAGGCGATGGCCGCGGCGCTTCCGGCCGGGATGTTGCATTTCACGATGCTGTGCTTTCCGCTGGGCGTGGCGACGTACGTGAACACGTTCGTGGCCCAGTACGAAGGGGCGGGCCGGCCCGACCGGATTGGACTGGCCGTCTGGCAAGGTGTGCTGGTCGGCCTCTTCTGCATCCCCATCTTCCTGGCCATCATTCCGCTGGCCCCGTGGATCTTCCGCATCGCGGGCCATTCGGCCGAGTTGGCCGCGATGGAGTCCACTTACTTCCAGATTATCTCGACCGGCGCGGGGGCAGCCATCATCGCCGGCGCGCTAAGTTCGTTCTTCACCGGACGAGGCGACAATCGCTACGTGATGTTCGTCAGCGTCACGTCGGCCCTGTTGAACGTCGCGCTCGACTACGTTTGGATCTTCGGCCGATTCGGATTTCCCGAGATGGGCATTGCCGGGGCCGCCTGGGCGACCGCCGTCTCGCAATGGTATCGCGTCGCCGCGTATGTCTGGCTGATGCACCGGGCCAAGTGGGAACGGACCTATCGGATCCGCGCCGGCCGGCGGTGGGACGCGGCCCTGTTCGGCCGGCTGTTGCGGTTCGGCGGCCCCAACGGTCTGCAGATGCTGGTCGAGATCTGCGCCTTCACGCTCTTTCTGATGCTGGTTGGACGCTTGGGCAAGACGGCCCTGGCCGCCACGACGCTGGCGTTCAACGTCAACAGCGTCGCCTTCATCCCGATGCTGGGCGTGGGAATCGCCATCTCAACGATGGTCGGCCGGCAACTCGGCCGTGGGCAACCAGACCTGGCCGCCCGGGCGACCTGGAGCGGGCTGTGGATCGCCATGGTCTACATGAGCCTGTTCGCCGCGAGCTACGTGCTCGTGCCCGACCTGTTCTTGCTGGGCCACAAAGCGGGCGCGAATCCCGACGAGTTCGCCCAGGTCCGCGATCTGACGGTCGTCCTGCTGCGATTCGTGGCGGCCTATTGCCTGTTCGACGCGTTGAACATCGTCTTCGTCGCCGCGATTCGCGGGGCGGGCGACACGCGATTCGTCCTGCTGACCAACCTGCTGTTCTGCCCTCTGCCCGTCGTCGCGGCTTGGGCCGGCATCACCTGGCTCGGCTGGGGGCTGATGGCATGCTGGGTCCTGCTGACCGCCTGGGCCATGTCGCTGGGCATGATCTACCTGGGCCGGTTCCTGCAAGGCCGCTGGCGGACCATGCGCGTCATCGAACCCGACCTGCCCCTGAACGGCAACGGCGAGTCACTCTCCGACGCAACGCCCACCGAGTAGACGTTATGGAAAAAGGGGACAGGCCCCGTCGCCCTCGGCCCGAGTTGGGCGGGAGACGACCGAGCCGGTCCCCTTCTGGATTACGACTTCTTTGGCCGGGCGGCTACTTGCCTCCGGAGGCGTTAATGCCGCCCCAGAGAGCCAGAATCGCGCCGACGGCGGCGATGGAATATCCGCCGGCCGTTCCGCCGATCGAGAGCGTGTTCGAGAGGCCGATAAACATGAAGACTACGCCAACTACAACATTCCACATCGTTGTTTCCCCCTGGTTTGGATCTTTGCGGCATGAGGCCGGACGCCACGTCCGCGCCGGCCGAAGGCCTGCCCAGAAAGAGTGCATCATCCAAACCTAGGTCGAAACGGCCCGGATCAAAGAGACGAAAGACCACCCGGCGGATTCCTTACCGCCGACTCACAAGAGTCGGTCGGTCTGCGGCGATTGCGCTGGTTGTAGCGAGATTGTGCGAGCCGAGAAGCCTGTCGTCTTGGCACTCAGGACTGTCGGCCACGGTTGACCTGGACCAGTCCCCAGATGAGCAGGCCCACGCCAACGGCGACCAAGGCATAGCTATTGTTGGTCCCTCGCAAAACCAGCTTGCCCGAAAGACCACCGACAACACAGATGATGCCGAACACGATGTTCCACATGGGAATCTCTCCGCGAGGCCATAGATGGAAGAGAGGTCGCCGCCTGGGTGAGCCCCCAGCGCGGGACGCTGTTGCACCACACGATAGCGACCACCGACCGGCCCGTCAACTACCCCTCGCCCTGACCATCGGGAGCGATGTCGGGCACGCCGTCGCCGTCGAAATCCAATCCCCCCCGGCCTCGAGCGAACGAAAGCAGGGCCTCGACGATCAGCCAGAAGGACATGAATAGGACAACAACCGAGACGCCCGACAGGGCCCCACGCCATTCGGTGTGCGCCGGGTTTGTCCAGAAATCGTACAGCGTCAACGTCATGGCCCAGACCGAGACAATTAGCATCAGAATCATGGGCACAAGCGTGTAAATGACCGGCCGGCGTAGTTTGTAAAGAAAGACGCTCACGGTCAGCAGCGTCAGCGCGGCCAAGAGCTGATTCGTCGTGCCGAATAACGTCCACAAGGCCTTGCCGGCTGAAATGAGACCGAAAAAGGCGATCCCCCCAACCGCCACGGCCGAGGCGACGTACCGGTTAGCCAACCGCCCCAGCCCGACCGATCGGGCGATCTCCTCGACGTTGAACCGCAGCAGTCGCGTGGCCGAATCGAGCGTCGTCATGGCGAAGGCGACCACGGTCACAGCCAGCAATGCCCGGCCGTGCGATTCCGGGATGCCGACCTGGCTGAGGAACGCGGCCCCGCCGTGCACCACGGCCGAGAGTTGCGTGGCCAGGCCGGCGCCTTTGATGCCGCTCCAGTTGCCGTACATGCCATCGGCCTGCCAGTGAACGGCCCCGAGCCCGGCGGCGCAGGCCAGGATCACGAGAATGGCCAAGGCCCCTTCGGTGAGCATCGCGCCGTAGCCGATCGTCAGGGCGTCGGTTTCCTTGTTCATCTGCCGGACGGTCGTTCCGCTGGAGACCAGGGCGTGGAACCCGCTGACCGCACCGCAGGCGATCGTCACGAACAAGAAGGGGAACCAAGGCGGAGCCCCCGGCACGTCGGTCCGCATCGGGGCGGCGTCGATCTGGGCGGCGGGCAGCCCATGATAGGCTGCCAGCAGCAAGCCCACCAGCATCGTTGCCAAGGCGAAGTAGAGCTGAAAACTGTTGAGGTAGTCGCGCGGTTGCAGCAACAACCAGACGGGCAAGACCGACGCGATGAAGGCGTAGCCCAACAAGGCCCAGATCCACGTCACCTTGGCCTTGCCAACCGCCTTATGAATGTCCTTCACCGTTTCCGTCCGACCCAGCGCCTCAAAATGGGCGACCGCCGCCGCCGAGCCGTAGGGAGCCTCGAAACCGGGCGCGTCGAGGGTCGCCACGGTGTCCCGGGCTTCCTCCAGGGCCACGCGCGTCTCAGGCTTCGAAAGCCATTCGTACGACGTGATCGGCTGTTCGACGCCCCAGAAAATCAAGCCCGCGAACACGACCAGCCCACCCACCGTGGCCACCGTCAGACCGATTCGGAACCGGTAAACCAACAGGCCGACGACCATCGCCACAAAGATCAGCCCGAACGACGGAATGATGGCGTCCGGATTGAACGCGACGAACAGTTCGGAAATGGTGCAAACAAAGGCCCCCATCGCCAGCGCCATGAGGAAGAAGATGATCAACAGCGCCAACAGTCTCGCCCTCGGGCCCATCAGACGGCCGCACACGTCGCCGACCGTCCGGCCTTTGAAGCGAAGGCTGACGACCAACGCCCCCAGGTCGTGGACTGCGCCGATGAAGATCGATCCGAAAATTACCCAGAGCACGGCCGGGACCCAACCCCAGATCACCGCGATGGCCGGGCCGAGGATCGGACCCAACCCGGCGATCGAGGCAAAGTGATGCCCGAACAAGACCGGCACCCGGGTGGGCACGAAATCAATGCCGTCCTCCAGCTCGTGTGACGGCGTCTCGCGGTTGGGGTCCAGCCGAAAAATCCGCCGAGCCAGAAACCGGCCGTAGGTCCAATAGGCCACAACGAGTGCGGCAAACGAAATCAGGGCCACGACGGCGGCGTTGTTGGGCATCGCTTGATCCTTCCTGGGGAAAATGAAAAGCCAGAACCGCTGGCAACATCCCGAGATCAGCGGTAGTGGCTTCGGACCCACTCCAAGACTAGCTCAAAGCTGGCCTGACGGTCCAGGATGGCCTTCAAATCCCTGGCGGCCTGTTGTCTTTGGGCGTTGTCTTTCGGTCCACCCAGCACGCGGTCCAAAAAGGCCATTGCAAGCATTACGCCGGGCAGGAAGTTGTTGAACCGGCCTTTCTCCATGGAAAAGTACTCGATGATTCTCGCCCCCACGACGTCAGCCATGTCCTCGCCGTGGCGGTCGAGAAAATCTTTGAGACTGCCGTCGCCACGGCGGAATTGAGAAGGGGGACCGACCTCCGAGGCGACTTCCATGAACACCTGGCGCTGGCGTCGGTCCATGCGAGCAATCGGTCAGTTCCAGACCGCCTTGATATCCTTACCGATGTCGTTGACTCGCTTGCGGTTTTCTTCTCGCTGCTCGTCCGAAAGCAGATCTTGGTAGATGTTCTGCTCGTCTCCCAACTCCGACTGATTCCATGAATAGGAGAACTCGTGCGTGATGTCGCTCAACTGGGCGCCCGTCTTGTCCGCGACGAATGTGACCGCGTCGTGAATAGCCGCGACCGCTTCGGCCGAGAGCGGTTGAGCGGGAAAACGCTCCGTTGCTCGATAAAGCGTCGTGCGGTACGGGCCCACCATGGTCTGCTCTTGTGTCAGAAGACCCTCGGCCACCAGTTCTCCGATCAAACCGGGAAAATCGTCGATTCCCGGACCAAGCGGCATCTTGACGATCGGCCAGTCAGTCAGATAGTCGGCCGATTTCATGGCGTAGTACAGATGGGCAAAGTAAAACGCTTTGAATAAGCGAATCTTGCCTTCGATCTCGTCTCCCGGAGACTGCCGAACAATCTCCAGAATGACGCGCTTGGCTTGTGCCCTGCGGTCAGACTGTTTCATGATCGTTTCTCCCATTACGAGGGGCTTTTCACTCCAACTACTTGTATTCTACACCGAAACAAGATCCCCCTGCGGGGGGTGCCCTTCCTGCGATACCCTTCCTCCAAACAATACCCGCCCACGAGAGCTGTATGGGGACAGACGTACACCAGAAACCGCCTGGTTCAAGCTTAACGAATACCTCTTTACCGTGCAAGCGCAGAACCATGGACGGCGCCAAGTGTGCCCCTATAATGGATGACCAATTCCCTCCCAAACTCGATTGAGGGACCAATCCTCTCACCAAACATCACGGCCTCGGGCCGGGAAAGACACGAATCATGGCGGAAAAAGTCATCATCATCGGCAGTGGCCCGGCCGGCTGGACGGCGGCCATCTATACGGCCCGGGCGTCCCTCGAGCCGCTCCTGTTCGAAGGGGCTATCACGCCCGAGAACCAGGCCGCCGGCACCTTGCCCTCCGGTCAGCTCGCCTTGACCACCGAGGTTGAAAACTTCCCCGGCTTCCCGTCGGGCAACCTCGAAAGCTACTTGGACGACGCCATCGACGCCACGCAGCGGCAGATGATGGCCCCGCACTTGAAGGAAGGCGTCAGTGGCCCCGAGCTGATCGAACTGATGCGGCAGCAGGCCAAGAACTTCGGCACGCGTGTCATCACCGACGACATCGTCGACGTCGATTTCACCAGCCACCCGTTCAAGCTCATCGCCTCGGACGGCTCGACCCACGAGGCCCTGGCTGTGATCGTGGCCACCGGCGCTCGGGCGAACTACCTGGGCCTGCCCTCGGAGGCGAAGTTCAAAAACCGGGGCGTCAGCGCGTGTGCCGTGTGCGACGGGGCGCTTCCCCGCTTCCGCAATAAGCCGCTGGCCGTGGTCGGCGGGGGCGACTCGGCTGTCGAAGAGGCCGACTACCTCTCTAAGTTCGCCAGCACCGTCTACATGATCCACCGCCGCGATGAACTGCGTGCGTCGAAGATCATGGCCCAACGGGCGATCGACAACCCGAAGATCGAGATCCTCTGGAACACGACGCTCGCCGAAGTCCTCGGCAACGACGCCGACGGCGTCACGGGCGTTCGCCTGGCCAGCACGGTCGGCCAGCCCGACGTCGAAAAGGACGTGACTGGTGTCTTCCTGGCCATCGGACACACGCCCAACACGGCCTTCCTCGACGGCAAGCTCGAGATGACCGACAAGAAGTACCTTCGCTGGACCACGCCCGGCCGGACCCTGACGAGCGTCGAAGGCGTCTTCGCCGCCGGCGACGTGGCCGACGACACCTACCGCCAAGCCGTCACCGCCGCCGCTTCCGGCTGCATGGCCGCGCTGGACGCCGAACGCTGGCTGGCGGCAAAAGGACTGTAAAGAAACAAAGGGAAGGGGCCACAGATGAACACGGGTAAACACGGATGAAATGAGTGGCTAGTGGTTTGTGGCTAGTGGCAAGTGAGAAGAACAAAAGATACATGATAAATGTCGGGCTGGGCACACCTGCTTCACGAAAACATCCTAGAAGACAACTTCCATGCCCAAAGCCTGTCTTTCAGACTTACTCCCAATAAGAACAACTTTTGATAACACAACACATAACAATACTCAAAGTTAGAGAACGCTAATTCCCACTAATCACCACTAATTTCTTTATTCGTGTCGATTAGCGTCGATTAGTGTTTCTGAAAAAAAGTCTATCGCCATAATCCGCAAGAAACGTCCCGGAAGCCATCCCGTCCAAAGCAACTGAACTCAACCACACGAGCTTTCTCTAACCACTAGCTACTAACCACTCATTCCATCCGTGTTAATCCGTGTTCATCTGTGGCCCCTTCCCCCCTCCATTTATCCCGTCATTCCCTTCCCCTCGGAGAATTCGACCATGTCAGACAAGATCACTATCGCGGAAGCCCGAAAACCCGAGGCGATTGGGCGGGACGTGTTGCTCCAGGGTTGGGTACGCACGCGGCGCGACTCCAAGGGCGGGTTCAGCTTCATCGAACTGAACGACGGCTCGTCGATGGGCAGCATCCAGGTCGTCGCCCCGGGCGAGCTGGAGAACTACGAGTCGGTCGTCAAGCACCTGACTGCCGGGTCGAGCATCGGCGTGAGAGGCAAGGTCAAAGAATCGCCTGGCAAGGGTCAGGCCACCGAGGTCGAGGCCCAGGCCGTCACGCTCTACGGCACGGCCGATCCCGAGACGTACGTCTTGCAGAAGAAACGCCACTCGTTCGAGTTCCTCCGCACGATCGCCCATCTGCGGCCGAGGACGAACACGTTCGGGGCCATCGCCCGGGTGCGAAACTGCGTCTGCCGGTCGATCCACGACTTCTTCCAGGAGGAAGGCTTCCTCTACATCCACACGCCCATCATCACGGCCAGCGACTGCGAAGGGGCGGGCGAAATGTTCCAGGTCACCACGCTCAAACTCGACGACGTGCCGAAGAAAGAAGGCAAGGTCGATTTCGAGCAGGACTTCTTCGACCGGCCCAGCTACCTGACCGTCAGCGGGCAGCTCGAAGGCGAGATTTTCGCCTGTGCCTTGGGCAAGATTTACACGTTCGGCCCCACGTTTCGGGCGGAAAACTCGAACACGTCGCGCCACCTGGCCGAGTTCTGGATGGTCGAGCCCGAGATGGCCTTCTACGAACTGCCCGACAACATGGACCTGGCCGAGCGGTTCCTGAAGCGGATCTTCCGCGACGTGCTCGACCGCTGCCCGGAGGACATGGAGTTCTTCAACGACCGGATCGACAAAACGGTCCTCGAAACGCTCCAGGGCATCATCGCATCCGACTTCATCCGCCTGCCCTACACCGACGCGGTCGACATCCTGACCGCCTCGGGCCAGAAGTTCGAGTTCCCCGTCTCGTGGGGCGCCGACCTGCAAGCCGAGCACGAACGCTTCCTGACCGAGCAGCATTTCAAATGCCCGGTGATTCTCTACGATTATCCCCGGACCATAAAACCCTTCTACATGAAGTGCAACGACGACGGCAAAACGGTCCGGGCGATGGACGTCCTCGTGCCCAAGGTCGGCGAGATCATCGGCGGCAGCCAGCGTGAAGAACGCCTCGACGTCCTGACCGACCGCATGGGCGAACAGGGCCTCGAGCCCGAAGGCTACTGGTGGTACCTCGACCTTCGCCGCTACGGCACCGTCCCCCACAGCGGCTTCGGCCTCGGCCTCGAACGCGTCATCCAATTCCTCACCGGCATGGGCAACATCCGCGACGTGATTCCGTTCCCACGGACGCCGGGGAGCGCGGAATTTTGATGCAGAGAATACACACCGAATGGCCCCAACTGCTTCGTCATCGGAGTGCCAATGGCATAAAGAGAGGCTAGGACGATCAAGCTCCGGCTGATTATCCTCTTGCGGCTGCTCCGCCCAGACAGCTCGCCTGTCTGGGCCAGCCGGTGTAACCCGCGGTCTCCCCTGGCTTGCCTAGCCTCTGTATTTCATCCTTCCTCGCATAGTGAACCGGGCCATTGAGGCTTCATTGTCGGTAGGCTTGTTGATTCAGTCAGCGGCGATCAAAATGGCCTCCGGTATAATTGGCTTGCACTAGACTCGGGGACTCTGTTCTTCGGTTAGTCCCGAGTGGAATAATCCGATAATTCAGAGAAATTTCTTCCAACATACTTGATCAGTTCCGGCAACAAAGGGCACCGGTTCTGTCCAAGCGAACCAGCCAGGATGACAAGGCCGGCTGTTTGCGAGGATCAACCTGGCTATCATGCGATAGTCTGAGCCAAATGTGTCGATAAAACAACTGAGGCCCGCAATTTCTTTGCCTGTAGGGGAAGGTTTGCACCAGCCCGATCCTAGAACCGCATATGGAGGGACCAGTCCATTGCTGTTCCGCTGAAACCCGAAACTCTTAAAGGGCCGCTTCGTTCATGTGGGTACCGACGTGACCTGCTGCGCACAAACTTCCCTTTCCGCAACGGCCACACTTTGCCGCTAGTTGGCTTCGCTCAGTTTCCCACGGATTCCCGTTCTGCGTGTGTAGTGGTGCTTTCCGAGACTCCGGAACCTCGCAAGGCCGCCGAGGCTTGCAGATCGGTCGGTGCTCCACTCGTTTTCGTGTGCTATCAGGACAGCCTTCAATGGTGGAAGCTTGGCACGGATTCGGCCGAATGGCTCGAAAGTGTGCCCGCCGCGAACATTGAGAATTTCTTTCGCGTCCATCAGGACGCATTTTCTCCCGAGGCTGTATATCGGGCAAAGACACTTGGTCGAGTGCGGAGTGAATACCAACTCGACTTCGTCGACGTTGGTGTGATGCCTCTCGTCGAGGAAGAGGTCGGAATGGCTCTCAGCCGGCTCATTTCGCGAAACGTGTCCGAGTTGAAGGGGCGACTCGGCTGGAGTGACGTGACAAGCAAACAGGGGCAATGGCTTCTGCAGACCATCTTCTGGCTGGTCTCCGGCAAGATTCTCCGCGACAAGCAGGTTCCGACGTTTGAGGACGTCGACCTTGAGGATGTCGAGGACGTGTTCCATCGCGTCGCGACACACTACGGGACCGAGCCTTTCAAAGCAGGCTCCAAGCAGAAACGCGAAGCTCTTAGCGAATCTGCTCGGACGATTGATCGCTTCAGTAGCCTGGCTCTGACGACTACCGAATCGCTAGCATATGTTTACGAAAACACGCTCATCTCGAAGAAGACTCGATCACAACTCGGAACGCACAGCACACCGTCGTATCTCGTTGACTACGTGCTTGGGCATCTTGCCGATTGGATTGAGGAAATTCCAGAAAACGAGCGAAGCGTGTACGAGCCGGCTTGCGGCCACGCGGCGTTTTTGGTCTCGGCGATGCGACTGCTTACACAACTCCTGCCAGCCGACAAGGCAATCCCAAGCCGCCGTGGCCCGTATCTACGCAGCCGATTACACGGGACGGACATCGATGCCTTCGCTCTTGAACTCGCGCGGTTGTCACTTACACTCACCGACATTCCAAACCCGGACGGGTGGGACTTGCGGGTCGAGGATATGTTTGTCGGTGATCGTCTGGCACAGCAGACTCACGGAAACACGATCCTCCTTGCCAATCCGCCCTTTGAGAACTTTGAAGATCACGAACTCCGCAAGTACGCAAATGCGGATACGAAGACCGTCCTCAAGAATAAAGCGGCCGAAATGCTTCGGATGACTTTGCCTGAGTTGAAGGAAGGGAGTGTATTTGGCGTCGTCCTCCCGCAAAACGTGCTTTATGGTGCTGCTGCTGAAGATGTTCGTCGATTCCTGGTTGAGAACTTCGAGTTGCGAGAAGTATCACTATTTCCAGACAAGGTCTTTTCATTTTCTGACGCCGAGTCAGCGGTTATTATTGGTCGCCGCACGGCGAAACGATCTGAACCGCGCTCCAGGCTTCGTTTTCGTCGGATTCGCGAATGGCAGATGTTGGGATTTCGTGAGGCTTACGAAGCGCCAAACTCGCGAATGGTCAAACAGTCTCGATTTGACAGAGATGTCCACTGGGACATGCGAATTCCCGATCTCGAAGAGGTATGGCTGTCACTCGCCGAGAACCCAAGACTGGATGACCTTGCGATAGTGAGACAGGGACTTATCTACCATGGGAAGAACCTACCGAGTGGTATGCAGACGTTTTCGGAGGAACGATTCTTGGGTGCCTCGCGAGGCTATGTCAAGCTGTGTCCGGACCTTCAACTTCACGAACTTCCACCAATTTATTGGATGAATCTTGACAAGAAAGCCGTCCGCACGAACATTGCCGGTACAACACGTGGTGTGCCTCAAGTATTGTTGAATTACGCGCGTGTTAGTCGAGGGCCATGGCGGCTCAAAGCACTGGTTGATGGGAAGGGGCACCCAGTGGCAAGTCGCTTCCTCGCGGTGCGCCCGCACGAATGCTCACTTCAATTCCTGTGGGCTGTGCTCAATTCTCCCGTTGCAAATGCGTATGCGTTCTGCCACCTTGGGAAACGGGATAACATCGTGGGACAGATCAATCAGATGCCATTTCCCAAGGGCACTGCTCTTCCTAAGATCGAATCGGCAGTAACAGAATATCTTGATGCGGCACGTTCGGGAGTCGAGCCCACGAAATTGCGATCTCTCATGGCTCATGTCGATGCCGAAGTCCTGCGAAGCTACTCCTTGCCTCTCAAGCTGGAGCAATCATTGCTCTCGCTTTTCACCGACTGGAAACGTGTCGGCGTGCCATTTGAGCAAACACGGCATCTTCCTGCTGAGCTTGAAGCACGGCTTCATTATGCCGATTTCGTCGACTATGAAACAGACTGGCGAAAAACGAATCGCAGAAGAGGAAAACTGATCGACAAAGATATCGCGGGAGCGCTGACTCCCCCCGAGCAGGTGGAGCTTGATGGGCTTCAGGCTTATGCCGACTATCACCTGCAACAGGTGGCCCCGCGACCAACTCATGTTCTTGAGGAACTTGAGAACATGGTGTTGGCAAAGTCCACGACACGGAACAAGGGGGGGTGATGCAGGGATTCGAGTATCCAGCAGAGCCGCACTCCCGCCGGCATGGGCCTGCAGGGTATAGCGACTACTCCAGCTACCGTGACTGGCTGCGCGACGAATTCACATTTCGCTGCGTGTTCTGTCTTCACAGAGAACAGTGGTATGGCCGCCCGGGAACATTCGATATCGAGCACTTCACTCCTGTGTCCGTCGATCCGCTTGGCAAGTGCGAGTACATCAACCTGTTTTATGCGTGCAGCACATGTAACACTGCCAAAAGCAATTTACTCGGAGTTCCCAATCCATGCACGATCGCGTTTGGTGATTGCCTGCGTATCAGGACGGATGGAGAAATCGAGCCACTGAACGAAGACGGCAAGAAGTTGCTGGACGTTCTTCGCCTGAACAATCGATCCAACGTTGCCTATCGCTCACGATGGATGCGAGCCCTCGAATCTCTTCGTGATTCAGATCCGGAGCTCTTTGCAGAATACATGGGATTTCCTGAAGATCTTCCCGATCTCAGATGCAAACGTGTGTCGTTCAACACAAAGCCTGAGGGGGCCGAGAACTGTTACTTCGTGCTTAGGGAACGCGGCGAACTGCCATCGACGTATTGATACCATGTGAGAATATGCGTTCCCATATTCGCTGTCCGTTGGTTGCAAGGGTGGCCTCGTCAGCTCTGCTATCGGGGGGCCGTTAGGCCAAGGAGGCACAGCCTTGACGTGTTGTCTTCAACTCGACACGGATTGACAGGGAACGTCTCGGGCCATGGCATCCGGGACCATTTTGTTGACGTCAACAAAATGGTTGACGTGAGGCAGTGGCGGCCAGCATCTACGCCACACTAATTGACGGACAATCGGCCCTGCCTTATCCTTTGGGGGGGATCGGTGCCGCGTCCGGCGATTCCGCCGGGTGTTGTGAATCTGTCTTTTCGGTCTAGCCCACGAGCCTGCCATGTCGATTGAGTTTCCTTGCCCACAGTGCAA
>JAFGFF010000136.1 GCA_016931075.1 Pirellulales bacterium
CAACGCCCGGGCGACCAGCACGTCCAGCCCGGCGGTCGCCTCATCGAAGATCACCACCGGCGGGTCGTGGACGATGGCCCGGGCGACGGAGACCTTCTGTTTCATGCCGGTCGACATCTTAGCCCCGAGCAGGTCGCGAATCTCGTTCATCTGGAGCCGGTCGAAGATCGATTCCATCCGCTCGCGGAGCGTTTCCTCGGGCAGGCCGTGCAGGCGACCAAAATACTCGACCATTTCCCAGGCGGTCATCCGGTCGTAGACGGCCGTGTTGGCCGACATGAAGCCGATCCGCAACCGGACCTGCGAGGCCTGCGTCACCACGTCATAGCCGTCGACGATCGCGCGGCCGGAGGTCGGTTGGAGCAACGTACTGAGGATCCGCAGGGTGGTCGTCTTGCCGGCGCCGTTGGGGCCCAATAGGCCGTAGACTTCGCCCGGGGCCGCGCGAAAGCTGATCCCGTCCAGCGCGACGAAGTGTCCGCGCCGGAGATCGGCATAGTGTTTTGTCAGCCCGTCGACACGTATCATGGGCGGATCCCGAGATGTCTTCCCAAACCCCTTACCGTAGCTTAGCTTACGTTGACCGCCAAGGGGGGAGAAGGTTGACGGCCGGCCGATCGGCACGACTCGTGCAACCCTATTCATCCAACCACGACTCGGGTGAATTGTCGAGGATTTCGAGGCGGAATTCTCGCAGGCTTAGAACCTTGGAGGGACGCGCTCCGTCGCGTCCGCGTCTTTCGCAAGATTCGGCCACGACGGAGCGTGGCCCTCCAGGAGAGATTATTCGAGGATTTCGTAGAAGACGTTCCGACGTCGGGGGCTGTAGCCGGCCTGCTGGATCGTGTGTCGGAGTTGGGCTTCGGTCGCACGAAACGTAGTGCCGGCGGCGGCGACAACGTTTTCTTCGATCATCAGGCTGCCCATGTCGTTGGCCCCGAACCGCAAGGCCAACTGCCCGACGCGAAGCCCCTGCGTGACCCAACTTGCCTGAAGGTTCGGGATGTTGTCCAGGAATAGCCTTGCCAGGGCCAGCATCCTCAGATAGCCGAAAGCGCCCACCTTGGGGAGATTGGCCAGCCCGGTGTGCTCTGGTTGAAACGTCCAGGGGATGAAGGCGGTGAAGCCGCCGGTCTCGTCCTGAAGTTGGCGGAGCCGGTCGAGGTGTTCGATCCGCTCGGGCAGGCTCTCGACGTGGCCGAACATCATGGTGGCCGAGCCGCGCCCGCCCAGGATGTGCCACTGGCGGCAGACGTCGAGCCACTGGTCGGCCGACGCCTTTCGGGGGCTGACCTCCTGCCGGACCCGATCGACCAGGATCTCGGCCCCGCCGCCCGGCAGGCTGCCCAGCCCGGCCTCGCGGAGCCGCTGGAGAATCTCGCGGACCGACTTGCCGGAGAGCTGGCCGAGGTGATGAATTTCCGTAGGGCTAAACCCGTGGATGTTGATCTCGGGGAATGCGTCGCGGATCGCACGCAACAGGTCTTCGTACCACTCCAGCGGCAAATCGGGGTGCATCCCGCCCTGCAGCAAGATCTGATTGCCGCCCAGGGCGATCGTCTCTTGAATCTTCTCGAAGAGCGTTTCGCGTTCCAGGACATAACCGGCCGGATCACCGGGCGAACATGAAAACGCACAGAACCGGCAGCCGCTGGCGCAGACGTTGGTGTAGTTGATGTTCCGGTCGATGTTGTAGGTCCGCCACGGCTCGGGGTGGAACCGCCGGGTGACGGCGTCGGCCGCGCCGGCCAGTTCGGCCAACGGGGCCTCTTCGAGCAAGCGCAGCGCATCGCCCGCATCCAACCGCCGACCGGCCACGGTGCGTTCGAGGATCGTCGCGATGGAACTACTCACGTCTGGAGGCGTCCGTCGACGAGCCGTTTTTCGACCCGCTTGGCCATCGACTGGAGCTTCGTCTGGGGTTGCGGCCGGCCCGGGTGGGAAGCAGCATCTTCCGCGGGCACGAGGCCATGCTTCCGGACCAACTCACCGAATCGGGTCAAACCTTCGCGCTGGCGGGGGCCCAGGTGAAACGCCAGGTTGCGCCGAAAGTAGTCGAGGCACTCCTCGGCGGTCAGGCCTCGCAAAGGGCCTTCCTTTTGGGCGACTTCTTCCAACCGGCGCAAGCCCTCGTCCCGCGCGCCGGCCAGGAGCTTGGCCAGCCGGTCCTTCGGCACGCCAGGTCGGGCCAACCACAGGGCGAAGACGAACGGCAGCCCGGTCCAGGCCTTCCATTCTTGGCCCAGGTCCCAGACGTGGACGAATGGCCCCGGCGGGTCGAGCATCGCCCGATCGCCGATCAACATCACGGCGTCAGCGTTGCACGCCTCGGGCGGCGTGCCGATCGGCAGCGGTTCAAATCGGGGTCGCAGGCCCAACCGCTCGGCCAGCATGATCTTGACCAACGCCGCGCTGGTCCGCGAGCCTTCGTCCAAGGCGATGTTTTCAATCCGGTCGACCGTCGTCCGGCTGTAGAGCTTCACGCTCCGGACCGAGCCGTCGCACGAGACGCACGCGTCGGAGACGATTTCAAATCCGCCCGGGCCAAAAAGCAGGATCGACGGGACCAGTGCCGCATCGAGCGATCCCTCAGCCAGCCGATCGGCCAACCGGCTGGGCACGTCGTCCACCAGCTCGACCTCCGGCTCCAACCGATCCAGCCCCACGGACAGCGGCTCGGAATTGAGATAGGAGACCACGCCAATCCGCAGGGGGCACTTTTGACGGGCATCCTCGGGGCCGGACACGGGCGGTTCTCCGTCATAGGACAGACATTCAAGCAGCAGAAAGCTCATTATAGGAGGAGGCTTTCAGCCCGGGAAGGCTCCGGAGGGCCGCCTTGTCGCCGGGGGGAGGGCACGGAAAACAGGGCATTTTTTGGACACATGGCGTAATCCCTACGACCCTTCTGACACGGTTTGACCCCAGCCCTGGTGGGACGTAGGTTTCTTATGACCTGACCTGCAGATCGAGTTCGCGTGCCATTTCACGGGGACAAAAACCTCCCATGAGCAACCCAGACGACCGGGACCTGCTATCGCGACTGGCTCGGGGCGACGCCGCGCCCGACGGGACCGATCCGTGGGCATCGGTGGCGGCCAGCGAGCCGGAGCACGACACGGTGGCCGACAAGGCGGTTGCCGATGCGAAGCTCGACGCGATGCTCGAGCGGATCAACCAGATGGGCGGCGAGCCTGAGGGCGAGCCTGCGGCCGCGGCGGAAGGTCCCGAGACGGCCGATCCCGATCGGCTGGCCAACGCGTTCGTCCCGATCGAGCCCGAGTCGTTTCGTGCGGCCGACCTGACCGACAGCGAGGTCGAGTCGCTGATTCTGAAATACCTGATGGCCCGAGGCGACGGGACGGGCCGCGAGATCGCCGATCAGGTCAAGCTCCCGTTCGTCCTGGTCGACGAGCTGCTGCGGACGATGAAGGCCGACCAACTGGTCGTCCATCGCGGCGCGGCGCCGATGAACGATTATGAGTATCAGCTCACCGAGATGGGGCAGGAAAGGGCACGTCGCTACGCGGCCCATTGCACCTACTTCGGTTCCGCCCCGGTCGGCCTGGACGACTACATCAAGAGCGTCCACGCCCAATCGCTCACCAGCCAGCACCCCAGCGCCGAGGACCTCGGCCGGGCGTTCGAGGATCTGGTCCTGAGCGAACGGATGCTCGACCGGCTCGGGCCGGCGATCAACTCGGGCCGGGGGCTGTTCCTTTTCGGCCCCCCGGGCAACGGCAAAACGAGCATCGCCGAACGGGCCACGTCCGCGTTCGGCAAGTACGTCTGGATCCCCCGGGCGATCGCCGTCGACGGTGAGATCATTCGGCTGTTCGACCCGATCAATCACGAGGAAGCGCCGATCGAGACCAACTCGGGCCTCTGGGACCAGCGCAAAATCGACCAGCGCTGGGTCCGGATCAAACGCCCGACGATCGTGGCCGGCGGCGAGTTGACCATGTCGGCCCTGGAGGTGACGCTCAACACGTCGACCGGCATCAGCGAGGCGCCGCTGCAGCTCAAAAGCAACTGCGGGATCCTCGTGATCGACGACTTCGGCCGGCAGCGGATGAGCATCGACGAACTGCTTAACCGGTGGATCGTGCCGCTGGAGAAGCGAATCGACTTCCTGAACCTGCCCAACGGCAAGAAGATCAACGTGCCGTTCGACCAGTTGATCATCTTTTCGACGAACCTGGAGCCCCGCGACCTGGTCGACGAGGCTTTCCTGCGGCGTATTCCCTATAAAATCGAAGCCATTGACCCGACCGAAGAGGAATTCCGTCGCCTGTTCGAGGTCATGGCCCCGAAACTCGGCTTTGAATATGACGAGTCGGTGATCGACTACCTAATCGACAAGCACTATAAGGCGATCGACCGCCCGTTGCGATTCTGCCAGCCTCGCGACCTGCTGCTTCAAGTCCGCAACTACTGCATCTACTACAATCAGCCTCTGACGCTGACCTGTGAGTATTTCGACAAGGCGGTCGAGAACTACTTTGCCGTGATGTAAAAACTTCACTGAGGCCAGAATTCTGGGTGCCATGTCCACGCTTGCGTGGACATGTGTTCGCCTTACATCATATCCAGCGGATCGACGTCGGCGATCCATTGGACGTCTTCCGGCGGGCGGAAGGCCTCGGTGGCAATGCGGACGGCGTGACGCAGGACGTCGCGGTCGGGGCCTTGGACCTGAATCTGAAATCGGTACTTGCCTCGCAGCTTCGCGAACGGGGCCGGGGCGGGACCCAAGACGCGGGTGCCCGGCGGGGTGGAATCGAGCGACTCGGTCACCAGCCGGGCAAGCTCGGCAGCCGACTCGCTGGTGATCTGTTCCGAGGAACCGCGAAGCACCAGTCGGATCATCGACCCGAACGGTGGGTAGCATAGGACCTCGCGCAGGGGCAACTCGCCGGCGGCGAACGCGGTGTAGTCGTGACGCACGGCCGCCTGGATAGCCGGGTGTTCCGGGCTGTAGGTCTGCACGAGCACATGGCCTCCTTTTACGCCCCGGCCCGTCCGTCCGGCGACCTGCGTGACCAGGTGGAACGTCCGTTCCGACGCGCGGAAGTCGGGCAGGTGCAAGGCCGTGTCGGCATTGATCACGCCGACGAGCGTGACGTTCGGAAAATCGAGCCCCTTGGCGATCATCTGCGTGCCCAGCAGGATTTGCACTCGGCCCTCGCGAAAGGCGTCCAACGCCCGTTGGTGGCTTCCCCGGGCACGCATCGTGTCGGTGTCCATTCGCAGACACGTCACGTCGGGGAACCGTGCTCGGACCTCGGCTTCGAGCCGCTGGGTGCCCAGTCCACTGTAGCGGATGCCGGCGAACTGGCACTCGGGGCACTCGGTCGGAGCCGGGATCTCGTAGTCACAATAGTGACACAGGGCTTTTTCTTCGGTTCGGTGGTGGGTAAGGGCGATCTCGCAATCGGGGCAGACGACGACGTGGCCGCAAGCCGGACACTGAATGTGGGTTGAAAACCCTCGCCGGTTCAGCAGAAGAATGACTTGTCCGCCGTCGGTCAGGGACTGGCGGATCGCGGCGTGCAGTGGCCGGCTGATTGAACCGCGCGAATGCCGGGAATGGCTTCGCTCGCGTAGGTCGATCGTGCCCACATCTGGTAGCGGGCGTTCCAACACCCGGCGGGGCATCGACAGGAGCGTGAAGCGACCAGTCTGGGCGTGCCGCCAGCTTTCCAACGACGGCGTGGCCGAGCCGAGCACCAGGGGGATGTTTTCGGCCTCGGCCCGGGCGATGGCCACTTCCCGGGCGTGGTAGCGGGGAGCAGACTCTTGCTTAAAGGTCGATTCGTGCTCTTCGTCCAACACGATCAGGCCCAGGTGGGGCGTCGGGGCGAAGATCGCGCTTCGGGCGCCGACGACGACTTGCACCTCGCCCCGGGCGATCCGTTGCCAGTGGCCGTGGCGTTCGGCGTCGGTCAGGTGGCTGTGCAGGACGGCCACCCGGTCGAAGCGGGAGCGGAATCGGGCCAGCGTTTGCGGCGTCAGGCTGATCTCGGGCACCAGCACGATCGCCTGGCGTCCGAAATGGATCACTTCCTGAATCGCCTGAATATAGACCTCGGTCTTGCCGCTGCCCGTGACGCCGTGCATCAGGAGCGTCCGGCTTTTGCCCGAGTTGACAGCCGCAAGGATGGCGTCCAGGGCCTTTTTCTGGTCGGGATTGAGCGTCAAGTGCGACTCGCGGTCAGGCGGAGGCTCGGTGTCGGTACGCTCATTGGACACCCGATCGGTCTGACCCAACAGGAGTCCCTTGCGGCGCAGGGCCGTGATCGGGGCCTGGGTGCATCCGGCCGCCTTGGCCAGTTGGCCCGGCGTGAGGGATTTGCCTGCGGTGGCCAACACTCGGAGGACGGACGCCTGTTTCGGGGGCAGGTCCAACTCGTCCAGGCGGCCTTGGGCCTTCGGAGCGATGCTCAAGACGGTGGTCTGGCGGGTGCCGGCACCGTAGCGAACTCCGGCCGGGACGACCGCCTCAAGCACCTGGGCCCAAGGGCAGAGATATTGTTGGGCGATCCATTCGGTCAGCCGGAGCATGGCCGGGCTGAGCAGACTCTGAGGATCAACGACCTGGTGGATCGGTTTGAGCTGTCGGCTCGCCACCCGCGAGGCCAACCGGACGCAGTAGCCCGTGACCGACCGATTCCCTCGCCCCAACGGCGTCTTCACCCGGCAACCGGCCTTGAGTGTCGCCCGAAGTGGCTCGGGCACGGCGTAGTCGAATTCGCCCGGCGGTCCGGTGGGAAAAACGACCGTGGCCACCCACTGCTCGGCCTGGTCGTCCAACTCCCACGGAGCCGGCTCGTCGTCAAAGAGCCTTTTTTGCTGCTCGGGCATGGCTGGTTGGCCAGTGCAACGGTACGATGGATATCAAAACCTCCCCTCTCCCTCTGGGAGAGGGGCCGGGGGTGAGGGCGGCTTGCGTCCGAGAAAACATGATTTGATCCTCAGGCGACCGCTCATCATCCCACCTCCGTCACCCCCTGGCAAGTGGGGAAAAACCATGCGACTGGGACTCTTCGGTGGATCATTCGACCCGGTTCACTATGGCCACTTGCTCTTGGCCGAATCGGCCCGAGAGCAGTTGGAATTGGAACAGGTCCTTTTTTTGCCCGCGGCTGTGCCTCCACACAAGCTGGATCGCACGCTATCTCCGGTCGAGCAGCGGATCGAGATGCTCGAACTGGCTACGGCCGGACACGAGGCGTTTGCGGTGAGCGATTTCGAGGCCCGACAGGAGGGCGTCTGCTACACGGTCGACACCCTGCGGCACTTTCGCGAAGCCGATCCGGAAGGCGACCTCTTCTTCCTCCTCGGGGCCGACATGCTGCACGATTTGCCCAATTGGCGCAACCCGACCGACGTGTGCGAACTGGCCATCCCCGTGGGCGTGCGTCGTCCGGGCTCGCCGGAGCCTGACCTCACGGTGCTAGCTGGTGTTGTCTCGCCCGCGCGATTGGAGGAGATCCAACGCCAACATGTCGAAATGCCCGCGGTGGATCTGAGCAGCACGGTACTCCGCCAACGGGCAGCAAGGGGGCAGAGCATCCGCTATCAGACGCCTCGCGCGGTGGAACGCTACATCCAGGTTCAAGGGCTCTATGCCGTGTCGGCGGAGTGAGCCAATTTCGGCCTCGTAGCGGATTCTTCGGGTGGTTCTTGACGGGCAACCTCTTCCTGCCTGGCAGACTCTGTCGATCGGGTTGCCGTCCACGCTTGTGCCGCATGTGCTTTGTCAGAAAACGGTTAGGGCACGAAATCACCCTTCCGTCATGAAGAGTCTGACCGGTGCAAACCGACCACGATTGGCAGGGGGCAGTTCGCCGCACCGCCGTCACGGAGTCGGTGGTTTCGTTGCTCATCTGTTGCTCGGATGAGTTGCCCCTTTGGGAGGAGAATTGTACGCCCGCGGGAAGCCCGGATGCTCCCGCCTAGCTGTTTCCAGGAGGAAAACCGATGCACGGACGTTTTTGTCAATGGTTCACCTGCGTGTTGCTGCTCTTGCTCAGCGCGGGGCTCACCGGTATGGCTCTGGGGCAACAGGCCCTGCCGCCGTTAGGCGCAACCGGTTCTGGCTATCAACTTGGGACTGCACCGGTCCACCCGGTTTCGATGGTGTCGTTTGAAACGAACCAAAAGAGCCTGGCCGACGAGGTTGCCGAGCTCCAGGCCTGGAAGAAGAAGGTCCTGGCCAAGGAGGCCGAGGCGAAAAAGAAGGCCGAAAGTGCTCCGTCGTTCAAGATCATGGGCCGGATGTATGTCGACACGGCCATGTTTGACCAAAACGCGTCTAGCATAGCTGGCGTCGGCAACGCCCAGAACGGTACTGAGTTTCGTTCCGCCCGTCTCGGTGTGGGCGGCTCGATGTTCCAGGTAATCGACTACAAACTCGAGATGGACTTCGCGTCGAGCACGCGACCGACGTTCAAGGACGTCTACATGTCGATCAACGAGCTGCCTTTGTTGGGGCATGTCCGAATCGGCCATTTCAAAGAGCCGTTCGGCATGGAACAACTCATGTCGAGCAAGTACACGACGTTCATGGAACGATCGTTGGGCGATGCGGGCGTCTTCGTTCCCGCTCGTAACATCGGCATCATGGCCCACGACTGCTCGGAGAGCGAGCGGTTCACCTGGGCCATCGGCGCCTTCGCCAGCGAGAGCCCCGACAATCCACCGGTCGAACAGCATGATCATGAGGGAACCGCCCTGACGATGCGGGCGACATTCCTTCCGTGGTACGACGAGGCGACCGAAGGCCGCGGCCTGTTGCACACGGGCGTGGCCTACAGCTACCGCTCGATCGGCGACCAGTCCGTCCAACTGCGTGCTCACCCCGAATCGCACCTCGCTCCTTACATTATCGATACAGGAGCCTTGGCCGTCTCCGACATGCAATTGATCGGCGGTGAATTGGCCTACGTCTACGGTCCTTTCTCCGTTCAGACGGAGATCTACCATGCCACTCTTGACTCGACCACGGCAGGCGTGGCCAACGCGAACCTGAACGGTTGCTACGTCTATGTCAGCTACTTCCTGACCGGCGAGCACCGGCCCTACAAACGGGATGCGGGCACGTTCGATCGGGTCAAACCGTTCGAGAACTTCTTCCGGGTTCGCGATGAGAACGGCTACGTCCACACCGGCAAGGGGGCCTGGGAAGTCGCCTATCGCTACTCCTACGTCGATTTGAACAACGGCTTTGCCGCGGGGGGCCGGGCCGGCGACCATACGCTCGGCTTGAACTGGTATCTGACGCCCTACACCCGGATGATGTTCAACTACATCCACTCGACCGCCGACCGCGGCGCCAACACCGACCAGGTAATGAACATCTTCCAGATGCGCGCCCAGGTCGATTTCTAGGAAACCGTAACCACTGACATCGTACTCAACGGGTGTGGTCACCGCCTCGGGCGGCACACTGAAAGGAGATACCAAGATGAGGTTTGTTTTACTCTGTGCGGTTGCGGGCCTGCTGATGGCCGGGGTCGCCACGGCCGGCAACCACTGCGTCGCGCCAAACTGCTGCGACAAAACGGAAGTCTGCGGCGCGCCCGACTGCTGCGCCAAATGTGGCACTGGCTGCTGCTGCCACAAGACCTGCAAGGTCGTCTGCGAGATGAAGAAGGTCACCAAACACGTCTGGGTGGTCGAGTGCGAAGAGTTTTGCGCGCCGCTGCCCCGATGCGAGAAGAAGTGCTGCCACGGTTGTGGCTGCGACGAAGGGTGCTGCGGCAACGAGGCGTCTTGCTGCGGGGCCGAGGGTTGCTGCGGCAAGGACCCGTGCGAGTCACTGGTCAACCGTCACCGTGTCCCGCCCAAGTGCGGCAAGGTCCGCTGCAAGAAGAAGCTGGTGAAGAAGGAAATCACCTGCGAGATCCCGGTCTACAAATGCGTCGTCGTGTACGCCTGCCCAAGCTGCTGCGAGCCGTCCGGATGCGGCGAAGGGCAGGAGCAGGCCCCGGCGGCCGCCCCGACCACGGCCGCTCAACCGGCCCCGCTGCCGCCCGTCGTCCAGTCGATCTCGCGATAACCAGAAAACCGCGCTCGCGCCCAGGCATCCCTTCCGGCCGCGTGTCCTAAAACCGAGGGAACGGGGAACGACTCAACCCCTGATTGACGGCCTGCAACGTCCCGGTGGACTCCTCCACACGGGGCCACGTCGGTCGCCAAGCCCTTACTTTGCTGGGTGGTTACCGTAAATCCTTGCTATCAAAAAAGAACAGGCTGTCAGCACCCCGTGCCGGCAGCCTGTTCTTTCAAGCGAGGACGACGGGACTCGAACCCGCAACCACCGGATCGACAGTCCGGTACTCTAACCAATTGAGCTACGTCCCCAGGCGGGAAGTCCTGAATTATAGCTCATCGGTAAGCCACCGCAAGGGGGTTCAGTCGGGTTGGCCGGGAGGCTAGGCAGACTGACGTGAAGACGTTGGACGGCCCACCGGCTAGGGGACCGAGACGTCCTTCCGAAAGGCGAGACCTCGGTCGATTTCCACGAAACCGAGCTTGTGGTAGAGAGAGACGGCAGCCGTGTTGTGGGCCATCGTCTGGACTTCGAGCCGATCGACACCCAGCCTGGCCAGGTGGTGGAAAACCTCGCTGAGCAGGAATAGGACGAAGCCTCGCCGGCGGTGCGGGGTGTCCACGTGCAACTCGGTCAGACCGGCCACGCGGTTGGCACCAAGCGAGGCCCCGGGCTCCATGCCGCGGACCAGGGCGTAGGCGCAGGGCGGTCCACCACCGCGGGGAAGCAACTCGAACCGGAGTCGCTCGAAATCGCCCGTGGTGCAGGCTTCCCACCAGGTTCGCGAGGGCGGATCGCCTTGGATCTGAACCAGCATCTGACGGCGGATATGCATTTGATGTCGGGTGATGGGAGTTCGAACCGTGTGCAGATTGCCGTGAAAAATGCATGTCTCGTCGATTAGGCGATAACCATGCCGCTCGAACAATTCGCGAGTCAGCATATCGGAGGCCAGCACACCGGGCAGCTCGCTCCCACCGTAGAGACCGAAATAGAACGGGTTGAGCGGTTGGATCCCACCCCCGTAGAGAACCTTCGCTCCACTGGCGATCAAGTAGGCTTCGCACCGGACCAGCAGGCCGTTGGCCACGACCTGGCAATCACAGTCGGGCCGAACCATGACCATGCAGGTCGTTCCCAGTTCGGTCGAAATGCCCTTTCCGCTCTCCGACGCCCCGAAGCCCGCGTGGGCGAATCCAACCAGCCGATCCTCCTCCCAGGCCAACTGCAAGCCCGCATAGTCGAAATGCGGCTTGCCCAGGACCACTTGCTCCAGCACATCGACCGAGATGGGCTGGTAGAGGCCTGGCTGCCGGCCGCGGCTGCGCCAGATCCGGACGAGTTCCGGGGGGTCGGTATTCCGAAACGAGCGAAAACGCAGCATTGTGGCCTGATCGGAAGGGCCATGGGATCGTGCAAAATCGCAAAACCGCCTATTATAGGGCCGTTGAACTAATCCCACCAGCGGCAAATGCCCCGATCGGCGGATTCGTCTAGTTAGACCTGGATGACGCGGATTCGCTCATCGACCCGCTCTTTCAGAGGCGCTTCGATCATCATCCGCAGCGTCTGACCGGCCGCCGCACAGCCCGAACATGCCCCCTCCAGGCGGCAGTAGACCAGCGTGTCCTTGATATCGACGATCTCGACCCCGCCTCCGTCTCGCTGGAGCATCGGGCGGACGTACTGCTCGATGATCTTTTCGACCTGCTTGGCAAACTGGTACGGTGACAGGGCCTGGCCATCGGACCGTTTGGGTGGGGCTTCGGGCTTCAGGTTGGACATTCCCGCCGGAAGGATAGGCAGCAGTTTCTTATCGGCCCCCCAGATCTCGTCGAGCAAGTCCTGCAACCCCCCCGGAATATGGTGGCACGACATGCAGGCCCCGCCTGCCTTGATTGCGTTGGTGATCTCCGGAATGGTCCGCAGGTTGAGTTCATTGATCTTCCGCCGTAGGTAAGGCTCGCTCATCGAAAAACACTTGCAGACGATCCGGCCCTCGTCCTGCTCGTCGGCGTGAATATCCACCCCCAGTTTGGCTAGATCAACCCCTCGCCGCTGGGCCCAATTGAACACGGCCGACTCCAGGGCCTCGGCCCCCATGACCGAGCAGTGAATCTTCTGCTCCGGCAGACCGTCGAGAAACTCGACGATGTCCCTATTCTGGACCCGCAGGGCCTGAATCGGCGTGAAATGCCCTTGCTCAATCAGCCGGCACAACGCCTCGGACGCCGCGATGGCCGACGTACAGCCGAACGTCAGGTATCGGGCCTCGGTAATAACGTCCTTGGTCGGGTCGGTTGGGTGCTTCTTCACCCGGAACGTGAACCGCATCGCATCGCCGCACGCCAAGGATCCGTGTTCCCCCAGGCCGTCTGGGTCATCTACCTCTCCCAGGTGGGTTCCTGGCTTCCCGTGAACCGCATCCATGAATAGCTGCTTGGTTTTTTCGCTATATTGCCACGCCATGCGTGTCCTCCGGTAAATCGCTGCCTTAACCAATGCTTCCAGGCTGCAGACGCGATAGATCTGAACTGCGACCTTTTTGCTGCTATACAGTGTCCTGAGACACATCCTTTAGCATCCCAGAGACCCCACCACCAGGCAAGGGGCCTGTAGTGAATGCTAGCGTCCAAGGCAAGGTATCGCACGGGGATGAGGTTTTCACGGACGTCCTGGAGAGTCGACGATTCTTCGACGTCCGGATCACGGCTAGAGAAAGCGGGCCATTCGGTCCCCTTGTGTTGAACCACCCAACCGATAAACTAATGGATTCGGCTGGTGAGCAAATGGGCCAGGCTCCGATAAGCCCCTTGGTTATCGGGTGCCTTGCCCAGTGACGCAGACCAGTTTCCAAAAACACCGGGCGATTAGCTCAGTTGGTTAGAGCACTAGCTCGACAAGCTAGGGGTCACAGGTTCGAGTCCCGTATCGCCCACTTCGACAAACCCCGACGCAGCAGGGAGTTGCGCCGGGGTTTGTTCATGTCTAACGCGGAGTTCACGCGATTGTTTAGCCCTCGTTTACCCTCTTCTGGACGGCTTTTCCCGGACAAACCCGGACAAGCCTACCCCAAGAATACACAGCTACTGTCGAGCGTGCATGCAATCAGTTGTCGCAAGTGGGGAATATCAGCCTTCGCCTGCCGGTTCATTCGGACACAGGCCGACCATCTCCCGCCTCAAAGGTCCTTCCAGCACTCGTAGTGGCCGGCCCGCAATGCTTCGACCGCTGTAAGGCATAGCTGCAGTGATGCCCAATACATGGTCTCTACGACTCTGTGGGGCGCGCCCAGGCACTGCTGTCGATGGGCATCATCTCCCATCGCGAGGACAAGTGCGTGCTGTTCGACGAAAAGACGGAATCAATCACGTTGTCGTGACCTTTGTGGCGGTGTGCCACCGCTTGCCACAGGGGACCTTGAACGCCATTCCCGCTTTGCACTGCTTACAGTCAACTCATCGGTTGACTCTCTCTGCAATCAGTGCTATCGTCCAATCGGGCCGGTCTCCGGCATGTCTGCAAGAACCGTAGGGTGCGTCTGGACGCACCACGAATCGGCCAACCGGTCGTCGGCGCAGGGGCGTTTTGACACGCTCTACATCGTTGGCAGCCGCCGGCGAGACCCGGCCTACGGTGATGGTCTTGCGCCCCCGATGATTCTTCTCTGGTCATGCAGAAGGAGCAACGAGATGTTGTGGGATACTAGATTCAGACACCTGGCTTTGACAGCCGTATGTATGCTCATGGCCGTGTCCCAAGTGTCCGCTACGGATACTCCCGAGAAATTGGTGCAGGCCACGTTCAATGGCCTGCAACTAACCATCG
>JAFGFF010000137.1 GCA_016931075.1 Pirellulales bacterium
GTGGTCGATCCAGAACTGGCGGATGCCTTCGTCCTGATGGGCCAGAGTAAAACCGTCGGCCGCCTTGGGGTGGGCGAAATAGGTCGGGTTGAAGTCCATACCGATGCCGAGGTCCTTGGCCCAATCGATCCAGCCCTGGAAATGGGCCGGCTCGATCTGGTCGCGGTCGACCGGCTGCCCACCCGTCTCGAGGTACATCGCGTGCAGGTTGAGCCGGTGCCGGCCGGGCAGCAGCGTCAGGACCTTCTCGATGTCCTGTCGAAGCTCGTCAACGTTTCGCGCCTTGCCCGGATAGTTGCCCGTCGCCAGGATCCCCCCGTCATTCAGCGACCCGGCCGCCTCGAACCCGCCGACGTCGTCCCCCTGCCAGCAGTGCAGCGAGAGAGGCACGCTGAAGAGCGTCTTCAGAGCCTCCTCGGTGTCGACGCCGAACTGGGCATAACGCTCCTTGGCTAACGTGTAGGCTTGCTCAATCGCCTCAGTATTCACACGCACCTCCTCACACTGCTGCAAAACGGACCTAACTGTTCCAGGGATTGCCCTCCAGCCACAGATGGTTGATTATTGACCCATAAGGCCGCCAAATCAAGGGAGGTGAAAGAGAAAGGCAAGGCGTCGGAGAATGACGGCCGGGGCTTGACTTCACTTGATCGATCTTATCGGGGGAGACTCCTTTCCAACTTCCTGGAACCTGGCATGAAACCTTGCCTTTGTTGCCTCTCATCTCAACCAGGTACTCTCGGCCACAGCGACCGCATTCGCTCCCGAAGGAAGTCCATCCTCATTGTCCCAATTGCGCAACGATTGGTGATGTGCCGGAGACGGGAGACTGCCCGGAAACGATCTGAACTCCTCTTATGACAGGCAACACCGCAATTGCATAACAATCGCAATCATGCGTCTTACCTTCAGCCCGTCTTTGGTGTTCCCGCGAGTGGAAGCAATAGTCAACCCGATAGCATTCAAAAGACCACATCCACCAGGCCTCCTTGGGTATCAAAGTTCATCGGGCAGGGTGGAGTGAGGATTTCGAGATCGGGGCGTTTTGGTAGTTCGGGGAGGTAGGCAGCGGAACACTCAAGCTCGGTTAGGTGAAGGGTGTCGGCGATGTGTAGCACGCGGGCGTCGGTGGGGGCAACAAGGCCGATGGTTCCTAGGGCGGCGTTGAGCATGGCGCGGTCCGTAGGGTAGTCCAGGGGAAGCATGGCGGCCGTGACGTGACCGGAGGTGAGGACGTTCAGACGCGTGGCGGCGACGTCCATCGACCGGAGAATTTCGCTGCGGCAAAACTCGGCGATGCCGATGCCCAGGGCGTTGCCGTGCGAGGCGGGGGTCAGACGGCGGATGGCGATGCGTTTGACTTTGGGGAACTCGTCCTCGGCCGCTTCATGATCGTGGACCTTGCGGCCGACGATGTTGGTGTCCATGCCCGAGCCGCTGACGTCCTTGCCGATCCGGTCGATCACCAGCAGGTCGACGTGCTGGAACGGAAGCCGAGCCATCTTCTCCTGGGCAAGCCGAAGCAACTCGGGCTCGCGCGAGAGAATCTGGGCGGCCGGGACGGCTTCGATCAGAGCAGGGCGGTCGTAGGCGTTTTCCACAACAGCCAGGCCGACCACGACCCGGGCGTCGCGCAATGTCTGCTCGCCCACGCCGCGGACGATCTCGTCGAACGAGTGACACTCGACGGCCTGGTGGATCGTGTGGGCACCCTCGGCTTTACCCAGTCCGACCAGCAGCATCTTCATCAACCCGCTCTGGAATGCCCCGGCGAAGAGCGTGTGCGGCTTGACCCGATTGCATAGCAGGACGTGATCCGCCTCGGCGGCCAGCCGGTCGAAGTGGATCGGGAACCCTTGCGACGCGTTGCCCAGGATGACCGTGTCCATGCTCGCGCGGATCGGGCATCCGACCGCCGACTCGGTCAGGCCGTATGATTCGAGCACCCGCTGTTGGCCTTGGGCCGTGCCCCCGCCGTGGCTGCCCATGGCCGGGACGAGAAACGGCCGGGCGTCCAGCCGGCGGAGGTGTTCGACAGTAGCTGTGACCAGTCCCGGCAACTCGGCAATCCCCCGGCTGCCCACCGCCACGGCCACGCTCTGGCCCGGGCTGATGGTCCGTCCCAAGCCCAGCCGAGCCAACTGGGCCTCGACCTCGCCCGACACATCCTCGACACATGCAGTGTCGAAGTGCTGGCGAAGACGAAACATCGAGGGGTAGTTGGGCATGAGGGGGCGGGGGGTTGGGGACGAAGGATTGGGGGCTCGGGACTCGGGGAACCCAAGCCGAATGCGTGAGCTTCCGGTTCTGGTGAAACGTCAGCCAACTCCGGCATCAGAGGGTTAGAGCCAAGAACCAAGCCTATCTTACTGACCAAGGCTTAGATCCTATAGTCGGGCGCGGATATTTCCTTCATTGTGGACTAGCTTTAGCAAATCAGCCTATCCCCCGCACATATCCCAGTATATGCGCCTGTCCCCTTTTTCATTGCCCTTGCGGGGCCAGGCTCAAGGGGTATAATGCGCGGTTTCGGGCGGCTGGGAAGGAGATTCCTGGTGTCCGAGAACACAACTTGATATGCTCGCTGGCATCCGTAGCGGCACTGTCAGCGCGGGAGAGCACTCCGACTGGGCATTCCCCCGAAATACCGGGGTGCCCCAGGGCGGGGTGTTTTTGTTTGTGCGAGACGCAACCCAAGACAATTTAGGCTCCTGACCCACCGGGTGGGTTAGACCTCCAATCCTTGGAAGGAGGTGCCTCATGGCGGAAACCCAAGCTACATCCCTTGTCCCCCGCGACGTCGCGCTGGTCGAGACGGCCTACCGGCGGATCCAGACGCCGATCCCCGTGCCTGAATCGATCCCGATCCTTGAAGCACTTCGCGCCTGCGAGCCCCGATCGATGAGCGGACAGCCGCCGGTCGTGTGGGACCGGGCCGAGGGCTGCCAGGTCTTCGACCGGTGGGGAAACAAGTGGTTGGATTGGTCCTCGGGCGTCCTGGTGACCAACGCTGGGCACAACCATCCGATGATCGCCCGGGCGATGCTCGACCAGATCAACCATGGTCTGGTTCACAACTACTGTTTCGCCTCGGAGCCTCGATCCAAGCTGGTCCGGAAGCTAGTCGAGGTGGCCCCCGAGGGGCTCGACAAGGTCTTTTTGCTCACCACTGGGTCCGAGGCGACCGAATGCGCGGTCAAGCTGGCCCGATCCTGGGGCCAGAAGGTCGGCGGCCCGAAAAAAATCGGCATCGTGACGTTCGACAACGCCTTTCACGGCCGGACGCTTGGGGCCCAGATGGCCGGCGGAATTCCTTCGCTGAAGGAGTGGATTGTCAACCTGGATACCGATATGATCCAGGTTCCGTTCCCCGACGGGTTCCGGGGCGGCCCGGACACGAGTTTTGAGGTGTTCCTCAATGCGTTGAAGGCCCGGGGCATGTCGCCCGAGCGCGTGGCCGGCGTCATGACCGAGACCTACCAGGGCGGCAACTCCAGTTTCGCCCCGCCCGAGTATATCGAGCGGCTGCGCAACTGGTGCGACGAACACCAGGTCGTCCTGATTTGCGACGAGGTCCAGGCCGGGTTCGGACGGACGGGCGCCTATTGGGGTTTCGAGCACTACGGGATCGTCCCCGACCTGATCTGCTGCGGCAAGGGCATCTCGAGCGGCATGCCCCTGTCGGCCGTGATCGGGCGACCGGAGATCATGGACCTTTACCCACCCGGTTCAATGACGTCGACCCACACGGGCAACCCGGTCTGCGCGGCGGCCGCCCTGGCCAGTCTGGACGTGATCCACAACGAGAACCTGGTCGAAAACGCCCGGCGGATGGGCGAGATCCTTCAGCCCGAGCTGCGGCGGATCGGCCAGAAACACCCCAAGCGGATCGGGGCCGTCCATGGCCGAGGATTGGTTGGCTCGCTGCACATCGTCAAGCCGGGCGGCGTCGAGCCGGACCCGGAAGCGGCCTACCGGATCGTTAACACGTGCGTCGAGCACGGCCTGCTCATGTTCGCCCCGGTCGGCTACGCCGGCGCGTCGGTCAAGGTCTCGCCTCCCTTGGTCATCACCGAAGAACCGCTTCGCGAGGGCATCGCCGTGTGCGAAGAGGTGTGCGAGGAGGTGCTGGGATGAAGGAGATGGGGGATTGGGGATTGGGGATTGGGGATTGGGGGCTTGCACTTGACGATTGGCTGGTCGGCTGCACGGGGGTGGGACAATGAGCCAGAAAGCCTTGGACATCACGATCGTGGGTGGGGGGATGATCACGCACGATCAGATCCTGCCGTCGATCTATGAGTTGCAGCGGCGGGGGGACGTCGGGGCGATCAAAATCTGCGCGTTGAACTCGGCTCCCCTTCGGGCGTTGGCCGAAGCGCCGACGTTGGCCGAGGCGTTCCCCGGGCAGTCGTTCGAGCCCTTCCCGGCTCTGGATACGCCCGATGATGAGATGCACCCGGAGTTATTCCGGAATGTCGTGGCCGCCATGCCGCCGGGCAACATGGTCATCGTGGCCGTGCCCGACCATTTGCACACGCCCGTGATCCGCTTCGCCCTGGAGCACGGCCAGCATGTCATGACGGTCAAGCCGCTCGTGCTGAAGTACACCGAGGCGGTCGAGATCGAGCGGATGGCCCACGAGCAAGGGCTGTTCGTCGGGGTGGAGTACCACAAGCGGTTCGACCGCCGTTCGCTCGAAGCGAGGCTTCAGTATCGGGCCGGCCGGCTGGGCGAGTTCCGCTGTGGCGAGGCCAAGATGATCGAGCCTTACTACTACCGGCACTCGAACTTCCAGAACTGGTTCACCAAAGAGAACACCGACCCCTTCACCTACGTCGGTTGCCATTACGTCGACTTGGTCTACTTCATCACCGGGCTCAAGCCGGTCGAGGTGACGGTGCGGGGCGTGGAAGGCACGTTTCCCAACGGCAAGGTCGGCTATCTCTGGTCGGCCGGGCAAGTCGTTTGGGAGAACGGCGCCGTGCTGAGCGTGATCAACGGGCTGGGCTATCCCGACGAAGCGCCCGGCACGAACGATCAGGCCCTGTGCCTCTACGGCGAGGGGCCCGACGGCGGGACGATCCTCCAGCACAACGACCAGTTCCGCGGCTGCGGCTACGGCTACACCGACAAGGCGGCCGGCGCGGCCTTCCGGCACATCAACCCCGACTACTTCCGGCTCGTCCCCTGGCAGGGCGACGGGCTAAAGCCGGTCGGCTATGGGTTCGATTCCGTCGAGGCGAGTGTCTTGTCGGCCCGGGACGTCAACGCGGCCGGGAAAGATTTGCCCCATCGCTGCA
>JAFGFF010000138.1 GCA_016931075.1 Pirellulales bacterium
ACGGCTGCGTCAGGGAGACCAGGGTGAAGGGAGTGCCGGAACCTCGGGCCGATCCCCGTTGGCGCTGGGGCTGATGTTTTGTCTTCTCTCAGGCGTTCTCTCGGCGCTGGTCAATTTCGGGCTGGTCTTTGGCGAGCCCCTTGCTGACGTCGCCGCCGAGCGCGGGGCGTCGGAAGTCGCGAAGAACAACGCGGTCTGGGCGCTGATCTTCACGGGCAACTACACGGTCAATGCGGTCTACGCGTTGGCCTTGATGATTCGCCACCGGACACTGGGGCTTCTGGTCGCCCACGGCACGCTCGGATACTGGGTCTGGGCCCTGTTCATGGGGATCTCATGGCCCTTGGGGATCGTTTTTCTTGGGATCGGCGCCAGCAAGATGGGTCCCTACGGCGCGTTCGTGGCCTTCCCGATGATGCTCGTCGCGGCGATTCTCTTCGGCAATCTGGCCGGCATCCTGACGGGGGAATGGAGAAGCTCGTCGCGGAGAGCTCGAACGGTAATGGCAGTCGGCGTTGCCGTTCTATGCTTGGCGTTTCTCATATTTGGCATGGCCCAGCATCTCCTAGGATAAGCATCCCCCCTTTCAGCCTGGATTTCGGGGATTTTTCAAGGAAACCCCTCGTTAGCTGTATTGATATCGTGTTGCAAACGGCTAACATATATGACATATGCTATGTTTGGCCTCGTGGCTCGTCGTGGGAGTTCATCCCTCAGCCGAACGTGGCGCGCAGTGGAACCAGGGCGGAGAAAGAGGCGATCGGACGCACCTGTTGGCGGTACATCGATACTCTTTGTTCTTCTTGACAATCTTCTGCAGCTTCTGGAGGGAACATCGCATGAGATTCGCACGACTTCAGTGCTTGATCGGCTTAACAGCACTATCGGCGTTCTTCGCTGGATCGACTGTGCTGGCGGGAGGTGTTGCCGTCGGCGACTCCTCGCTCATCGGCACGTTGGACTACAGCGACACCTTCACTGCCTACGACTTTGGTGGTCTGGAAGATCGCGACGGATTGGGCGGTTTCAACATGGGCATCGTCGACTACCCGGCCGACGGTATGCCGGGCGAGGGCCTTGCCGTTGAGAGCAACTACGGCAATCCACTGCGGGTGTGGAGCGATTGGAAGTGGAGCCTCAACCTGGAAACCAATGCCCTCAACGGCGTCACGCCTTTCCCCGGTCCATCGGGCGCTGGCACCGACACAGGCATGACTCAATCAGGCTTTAGTGCCGGAGTCTATTACGACTGGGGAATCGAGTACGGCTTGCGAGATCGGTTTGTCCTGCAATGGGATGCGACGCAAACGCATGACCGCATCGACCTCTGCGCGGGTGTGGAACGGGACAATATTTTTGCCGCGGGGAGTGTGAGCGTGTTCATCCGCCCATCTGGCAACTCAATCTATCCCGAGGTCGGGTTATATAGCCCCTTGGTTGGCGAGGTCGACACGGGTTTGGCTTCTCCGACTCAGGGTGGCCAGTGGTACAACTACGCGGCCCTGTTCGACCTTCCGAACCGGACCATCGAAGTGTTTGTTGATGAGGTATCGCTCGGTGTAATCAATGTGAATACGGTGGGTGGGGGGGCCTTTGTGCAGGTGGAGATGAACAACGACGTCGTGAATGTCGGATTCTCCAGTTTCAACACCAACGACGATCGAATCTGGACTGACAACTTCCAGGTCGGCGCGGTGGTTCCCGAACCGGGCACGATCGCGCTGCTGCTTGGCGGACTGGCGGCACTCGTGGCCGTCTCGAGGAAGAGAAAGTAGGGGCACGGGAGGGTGGGTTTTGAGGACACCGCATCCCGCCCCGGCGGGATCGTGGGTTCTGGTTCTTCCGATGGAGGTGCATTAATGAGATTCAAAACGAGAGCGTTGGTTGCTCTTAGCGGCCTGGCTGCGCTGCTGATAATCGCATCGGCGGCCACGGCGGGGGTGACCGTGGGCTTGTCGAGCCTGATTAAGGTGCTCGACTACAGCGACACGTTCACCTCATACGACAACGGCGGTCTCGAAGACCGCGATGGCATTGGTGGCTTCAACCTTGGCAGTGTCGACTACCCCGCAGACGGCACGCTGGGCGAGGGACTTGCCCTGGAGAACACGTATGGTAAACCGGCCCAGTCGTGGAGCGACTGGAAATGGAGTCTCAACCAGGACAGCACGGCCCTGGACGGGGCCACGGTGTACCCTGGCGGCTCGGGCTCCGGTTCCGATACCGGCATGACCCAATCGGGTGGCGCTGGTGTTTTCACGGATTGGGGAATCCAATACGACCTGCGAGACCGGTTCGTTGTGCAGTTCGACGCCACACAGACCCAGGACCGTGTCGATATCGGCATTGGCGATGTCGTGGACGATATCTGGGACGCTTCCAACCTCTTCGTCTTCTTCCGTGTGGCCTACCACATCAGTTATCCGGAGATCGGGTTGTTCAGTGCGGGAGTGGGCGAGGTTAATACGGGCTTGTCGTCGCCCATCATCTATGCCGAGGAGTGGCATAATTACGCCGCTCTCTTTGACATCCCGGAACGAACCATCGAGGTGTTTGTGGATGAGACTTCGATCGGCGTGATCGATCTCGACACAGTCGGCGACGGGGCTTTCACTGGCGTTGCGATGTCAAACAATGTCGTGAACGTGGGCTATTCGAATTTCAGCAGCGCGGGGGACCGTTTCTGGAGCGATAATTTCCAGGTCGGTTCGCCCGATCTCCCGAGCGACGTACCGGGGGACACCGATAACAACGGCATCGTCGATGCGGTGGACGCCCGCGTCCTGGCCCAATACTGGCTCGCCGACGTCGGTGAGGGCGGCGCGCCGTTTGGCGACTTCAACGGCGACCATCGGGTGGACGACCTGGACGCCTCGATTCTGGCCGCCAATTGGACCGGCAGTGCCGAGGGGGCATCCGTGCCCGAGCCAGGCGCCTTCGCGCTCCTGGCCGCCGGATTAATCAGTTTGACGATGTGGCGCAGACGGACGGCGCGTCCGTCGTAACCAGGCAGGAACAGGGCCGACTCTGCTCCCATACGGCTGACTGTTCCTGCCCGACGCTACCGCCGGCGCGGGCGCCGAGGCGCGTGAGCAACCGCGTTCGAGCACCAGTCATCCGTGCTCGAACCCCGCGGGGCTTTGACGCCACGCCGGCGGTATTTGATGCTTCTTCGGAAGAAAGGAACTTTTCGTGAAGACCCCTCTCTCCAAGCGTCCCGGTTTCACGCTCGTCGAACTGCTGGTGGTGATCGCCATCATCGGCATCCTCATCGCCCTGCTCCTGCCGGCCGTTCAGGCAGCCCGCGAAGCCGCGCGTCGCATCACGTGCCGAAACCATCTGCGGCAGTGGAGCGTGGCGATGCACGGCTACGAGAACGCGAATCGAGTGTTTCCTCCAGGATTGATCACAGGCAGCAGCATCCTTAGAAGTCCGGGCTATGTTCGGTCCGACGGCTTGAGCGGCCCCAACGGCGAGTACAGCCGATTGACGTTCGTCGTACCCCTGTGGCCCTATATTGAATTAACCAATACCTACGACCTTTACGACTTCAATTACTGCTTGTATGCACCGAAGAATCGCCCGTTGATGACCGCGCGAAACGAGGTCTACACCTGTCCCAGCGATCGTGCAGGCTACTGGAAGGCCGATCAGTTCACCCGCGCACGGGGCAACTACGTCGTGTCGTGGGGATACTGCGACTACTACCAGGAACACACGATGGACCACAACGATCCGCCGCGCCGGGGAGCGTTCGGAACGAATCGCCAGTCACGCGTGGCCGACATTGTCGACGGGCTGTCCAACACGCTCTTCATGGCCGAGATAGCGCAAGCCGACGCCGACGAAGACTACGATTTCCGAGGCGATTTCCTCAACAACGACCGAGGCGCCGCGCAGTTCATGACGATCAACACGCCCAACGCGGGCATCGACACCACCGCTTGCGGCGGATCAACGCCCGACATCCCTGGCCCTTGCAAGCCGGCCGGCCTGGTCTTCGTCTCCTCGCGGAGCTACCATCCCGGCGGAGTCCATGCGGCCTACGGAGATGGTTCGGTCCATTTTATCGAGAACGGCATCGACTACGAGGTCTGGCGGGCGATGAGTTCCATGGACAGCGGCGAGGCAACGGACGGAGGGGGAAATTAGTCGCAACGCGAAGAAGGTCGTGTGGTCGGGTGCCACTGCTGGCTTGTCCAGCAGTGCGAAGTGGAAGAACCCGAAAAACACTGCTGGACAAGCCAGCAGTGGCACCCAGAATCCAAAACTCCGTCTTCTTCAACCGACGAGCAAGGGCGGGGCTGGAACCGAGGCAAGAGGTAAATCATGCGGCGATGCGGTTGGCTGTTGACGTCGATTATAATCCTAGCCGTGGCAGGCTGCGGAGGTGATGGTTTGACGGTCACTCGAGGCACGGTGACCCTCGACGGCCATCCCCTCGAGCGGGGTCAAATCGACTTCGAGCCGGCCGACGGCCCAGGCCCCCGGGCGTCGGCCAAGATACACGACGGGCAATACGAGGTCCGGGTCACGCCCGGCAAGATGAAGGTCCGAATCACCGGCGGCAAGGTAGTCGGACAGCACCCGTTCTCCGAAGATCCGGGCAGCCCTCCGGTCGAAGACATCCAACCTCTGGTCCCGGAACGCTACAACGTCAAGAGCACGCTGGTCCGCGAGATCACCACAAGTCAGTCAGTCTATGACTTTGACTTGACGTCGGCGCCGTGAGATCACGGGCCGTCTATTGAGCATCCATCTCAGTGGCATGCCAAGCGACCGCCGCGGACGAGAGCATCCTGGCCATGTTCTATCAGTAGAAGATCGCCGTCTTGCCGATGGGGCAAGAGTCGATGCAGTAGACTTACCGGCAACTCAGCTCAGTCCCCTGTCAAATGGGTAAGAACGGCTACGAAAAAGCCGTTGGGGGACATGAAAGTGGGACGCAAAAAACTCGGATACGGGGATTCTCCGTGCCGGCGGGACTTGCCAAAATAGTGGTAGAGTGTCTGCATGCGCAGAACCGAGACTGGCCAACAGAGAGTCTTGTAGTGTCTCCTGTCTGCGATCGGTTTCGTCGAGGCCGTCCCGCGGGGTTTGTTCCACACGAACCGGCACGATCGAACGGGACCGGGTGGCCGCGACCACGACTAGCGTGATTTGTGAACTCGGCCGGCGGGAAACACCGTGAGTCGAACGTTCGACACCGCCGGATTCGGTTAAAGTGCCATCGGTAAAAGCAGGCCCGAATGCCACGATTGCAGTATGGAAGGAGCGAACGATGCGGTTGTACACGACACACCTTCGGCAGATCCAGTGTCTCCTGGCTGGACGAAGCATCCAATTGGTCGCCTGGCTTCTGTGCGTAACAGTGGCCTTCGAATCACTCGCGGCAGCAACCGGCGCAGCAAACGGGTCGACACAGGGCAAGACTGCGCGAACATCCAAGGTTCCACAGCCTCTGTTCGAGTCGTACATGCTCTACGCCCCAAGCCATTTCGGGAACAGCTACGAAGTGATGGGCGAGAACGAAGTTCGCCAGATGTTGACCGAAGCCCGGTTCTGGGGCTTCAATCGCTATGGCGACTGGTTCGACATGTTCGATTGCAGCGACCCGTTCGCTCAAAAGCGTCTCGTCGCGCTATCGCACGCGCTGTGGGACGCCAAAGTGGTCAACTACCGGTCTGCGCAGCGGTTGGGTTTGCCTTGTGACTTCATATTGACGCCCAACCACGTTTACGTCGACCAGTGTCGGCCGGAATTGCTGGCCGAGAAGAAGAAGCGACGGGTGTTTGGGCAATTGATTTGCCCGTCAAATCCGAAAGCCCGGACGATCATTCTGCAGGACTATGAAAAGCTCTTTGCTGACTTAGCCCGACAGGGTGTTCGGCTCAAGTCAATCTGTCCTTGTCCATATGACTTCGGCGGCTGCGACTGCGCGAAGTGTCAGCCATGGATCTTGACCTGGGCCAAGCTTTGCCAGGATATCCACCAGACCGCCGAGAAACACCACCCGGGCGTCCAGATGGAGATGATCGGCTGGTGGTGGGAGCCCAAGGAGCACAAGCAGTTGGCCGAATGGGCCGACCGGGAAGCACCTGGTTGGATCAAGACGATCTACCTCTACATCAAGTACGGCACGAGCCGCGTGCCCGACGTCGTATTGCCCAAGGGCTGCAAGCGAGGGGCTTTCGTCCATATCGGCTATCCCGACAAGAAACAGCCGGCCGACATCTACGGTATGCTCGGCCCGGTGGTGGCGTCGCGCCGGCTGCCCGAGACAGTGCGGCAACTTCACGCTCAGGGCGTCACCCGGTTGTTGGCCTACAGCGAAGGCGTTCACGACGACGTGAACAAGGCCCTGCTTGCCGGCCTGGCGTCGGGCAAGTACGAAACGCCGGACGAGGTGTTGGCGGCTTACGCCAGTCGCTATTTCGGCGTCGATGACCCGATAGCCAACCGTTGGGCCCAGTGGCTGTCGGCATGGAGTTCGCCGTTTGATCTGGATGTAGATGAGGCCGGAAAGGATCTGGAGATTCTCCTTTCCCGAACGCCGAAGAAAGACATGTGGCGCGTCCAGCAGTGGGTGCTCAAACTCGAACTGTTCCGTCTGCATAACGAAATAATCCGGCGCAAGAGCTGGACTCCCGAGCGGTTGGCCCTGGTCGATCAGCTTTGGGCTGTGCGGGAGCGGATCCACCGGAACCTCTGGGGGCTAGGGCCCCAGCGTCATGCGTTTCATCGCAAGTACTGCAGCTTGCCCTGGTACAAGAGCTGGGCGAAACACGTCGCGGCTGAGGCCCGCCAGTTGGGCAAGGAACAGTAACCGGTCCTGCTTCACCACGACGTGCAAGTAACGCGGTCCAAGTGCCAGAAGAGGTCTTCCAGGACCAGAGGCTTGGACAGCACGGCCGTGGCCCCAGCGGCGAGAGCCCGGTCGGTGTCTTCGATGCGGGGGAAGTCGAGTAGGGCGATGATTGGTGCCGGCGCTAGGGCGCCGGTCAGGCGGCGGAGGCGGGCCGTTTGTAGGGCGTCCATCTCGGTGGCGTCCCAAATCGCGGCCGCGATGCCGTCGACGCGGATCGGCTCGCCGGGGCGGAGCCAGACGGTAGCGTGCCCTCGGCGTCGCAGCGCGTCGGCCAGCCAGTTGTACATTTCGTGGGTCCAGGCGGAAATGGCCAGGAGGGAGTTGAGCGGGCGGGAGGTGTGCGACCCGCCCTTACCCCCAGCCCCTCTCCCAAAGGGAGAGGGGAGATATGCGCTGACCAGGAGGCGTTCTTCGTCTGTGGCCGTGACGGGCAACGACCAGAGGGAGGCCTGACCGGCGGCCAGGTGGTCCAACTCCTGGGCGCAATGGGCCGGCCACTGGTGCCAATACACCCGGGACACGCCCGGCCAAGGGCTGCCGGTCCGCATCTCGCCCTCGCACCAACTCCCCAACAGCCCCACCACCCGTGCCAATGGCGCGGCTCTGCGCAACCGGTCCACTGCCCCATGAGAAAACTCGCCCGGATAAGCCTGGGCCAGAACTACCACGTCGGGCACGACTCTCCCCTCCTCGACCGCGCGGCATGCCTCGTCGATCCCCTGAACCCGCTCCACCTCCGCCCTCCCCCGAAGCGGCCCTTCCACCCCGGCGAACTCGCGCCGTTCCAGGTTGCCAATGAGGAGGCATAAAAGGGACATCGCGGATCTTTCTCTTGTAGACGATGACATTGAGTAGCTGAGACCACGTACTGGATGAGCGTCTTCAAGCCCCGTGGAATCGGAACTCATTTTATTCCTATCGAGCTTTGCCTGAGAATCCGTGATGCATTCTCTTTTTCCCCTCGGGCACATAAGTTGCCCGATACAGTCGTTTGTCGTCTCTGACGATGAGACTCTCCAGGACCCCGTCGTGACGGAACACGGGCGGACATGCAAACCCGTGATGATACGTACTGATCTTATCATCGACGATGACCTTGAACCTCATCTGGAGATACCATTCCCCAAACTGGCGCTTCTTCAAGAGTATGTAAGCCGTGTGGCGGCTGTCCGGGCTAAAGGACAGGTAACCAACTTTTCCCAACACAGGTCCCGGCTGACCGTCAATGACTGCCATCCCGAGATTGCCTTTTTTCGTTAGATAAGCGACACGTCTACTGTCTGGGCTGAATTGGGGTGAATCCATGAAAATGCCTTCGCATTTTTCGCCAACTCGACCGTCAACCACCATCCGATGCTTGCCATTCTCGAGTGCAATGTACATCACTCGTTTGCTATCCGGACTAAACCGGGGGCAGCCTTCGCCAATGCGGTCATGCTCCGGCCCTGGTTGACCGTCCACGACGACCTGCCACTTCCGAGCGATTTTCAGCATTCCAAGGTCGCTCTTGGTGAGCGCCGCGTACGCCACACGGCGGCTATCCGGGCTGAACGTCACCTCACCGATCGCGTAATAGTCCGGGCCGGCCTGACCGTCCACGATCAAATGATTCTTGTCCCGCAAGCGAACCGCGTAGGCCATACGGCGGCCGTCGGGACTGAAGACCGGTTCCTTGATCTCGTCGCATTCGGGACCAGGTTCGCCGTCGACAACCAGCATCATCTTCCCGCTTTTCTTCGCGCGATAGGCCAGATGCGCGCTATCCAGGCTGTAGATCGGCTGCCATGTCTTTTCGTAGGCAGGCTCCGCTTGACCGTCGACCACGACCCGATACTCCTTGCCTTTCTTGGCCACATACGCGATATGGCGGCTGTCAGGGCTGAATACGGGGGTTACAACAACGTCAAAGGCTGGACCAGGTTGCCCGTCGATCACGATCCGTTGCTCCATTCCGTCCTCGGCCCGGTACGCCACATGGCGCCCATCCGGACTGAATACGGGCAATCCTGCCGAATCATGTTTCGGGCCTAGCCGGCCGTCGACCACCATCAACACCTTGTCGTTCGTCGTCGCCAGATACGCCACCCTCGCGCCGTCCGGACTGAATTGCGGATTGCCAGCGCGCTCAAAAAGCGGGCCGGGTTTGCCGTCGACCACAACCATCACCTTGCCGTCTTTCCTGGCAGTATGCGCCACGCGACGCCCGTCAGGACTGAACACGACCGTCTCCTTGGCGACGAAGTCGTATTCCGGGCCAGGTCGGCCGTCGATCATGACCATCCAACGCTTATTGGAAAGCTCGACCAGATGCGCCACATGGCAGCCGTCCTCAGTTGCCGAAAAAACGACATGACGCACGTCCCCCGGAATCAACCCCAAGTATTCTTCCTTGAAGGCAACTTCCTCCAACTCGGCCGCTTCGGCGATCAGACCCGTCGAGAAAACGGCCACCATCATCAACACGATGAAAAAGGGGACATCACTCATATTTCTACACGGATAATCAGTAATGTCCCCTTTTTTGTTCCTGGCATGCATCGGCAAGATCTCCAGTTTTCACAACTCCTTTTCCGTTCGAACAATCAGTTCATGGACGGCGTGGGCATCAGGAGCCGTGCGGAGGTCGTCGAGGAAGCCGGGGGTGGTCAGCACGCGGCTGAGGCGGGCCAGGGTGCGGAGGTGGCCACGGTCGTCGGTCGAGCAGATCAGGAAGAAGACGTCGGTCAGGCTGCCGCCGCTGCCGCCGAACGAGATGCCCGAGGGCGTGCGGCCCAGCGTGATCAGCGACTGGCCGAGGATCGCGCCCATGGGCCGGCGGGGGTGCAGCAGGGCGACACCGTTTTCCAGGGCGGTCGGGTGCATCTCTTCACGCGACTGGACGGCCTCGATCATCTTGTCGGCGTCCCAAAGAAGCCCGGTCTGGACGGCCAGGTCGACCATCGACCGGATCACCGAGCCGGCCGTTCGGGCGCCGAGCGGGATGCCGATCGCCTCGATAGGCAGAAGGTCGCCGATCGAGACCTCCTCCTCGTCATGGGCGGCGGCATGGCGGTCCAACGCGTCTTCGACCTCAATCAACTCGCCCTCGTCGGAGAGCCCGATGCGGCGTTCCCACCAGTGGTGGATGTCCGCCTTGCTGAACCGCCACTGGCCGGCCACTTTCCGCCCAGGCAGCTTGCCGCGATCGGCCAGACGGGTGACCTGCTGGGGCGTCAAGTGCAGATGGGCCGCCAGCGTTTCGATGGTGAAATCGGTCTGAGGCATGGACCGGAACCGTGAAAGGAGCGTGAGAGAATGGCGGACAGCCCGCCGCAAGTGCTCCCATCTTGCCCGATCCACCTGGTCGTGTCCAGCCCGAAAGAAAAGAAGCCGGGTGCCATGCTCCACGCTCGCGTGGGCATGTCTTCACCGGGGTGCCACTGCTGGCTTGTCCAGCAGTGTTATTCCCGGCCTTTCCGCTTCGCACTGCTGGACAAGCCAGCAGTGGCACCCTTTTTTATAGAGCCCGTGAGTCCCTCTCGCCTGGATTAGGTTCACCTGGGCTTGGGCTTAAAAGAGCGCGAAGTGGCTTGACGTCGTGCCTCGGAATTCGCGCGGAACCAACGACGCTCCAACTTGGCCAACTCGCCGTCCATCCAACGGCTGAAGCGGGCAAACGAACTCAGCGAGCAGCGTACGGCGACCGTGCCTTGCTCCCATGGAGTTCTGTCGTCCTGCCGACTGAATCGATTGTCGTTCATGTCGACCTCCTCTCTTGGCCAGCCTATCCCAACAAGCCTGCGTTCGGAGTATGCCGCGTCTGGCCCGTTCCACCTCTGCCTCCATTACGTTAGACACCCCCTAAGGGTTCGAGGTTACGGGCAAAAGCGTCAATTCAACAGAATCTCACAGAATGTTAAGCTGGGTAAGACCACGTCCGTTAAGGTTTTGAGGGTATCCGGGAATTCGATTCTGTAGGAGGCGACTCCTGTCGCCGATCGGGAGTTCGGAATCCCTTCGGCGACAGGAGTCGCCTCCTACAAACCGTGTACTCTCGCGTCTTGAATTCCCGGACACCCTCAAGGCTTTGTTCTGTAGGGAACGCGCTGCGTGGCGTTCCGTTGGCCGCGGAAAATGGGCCATACTCGCGATGCACGGAACGCCACGGAGGGCGTTCCCAACAGTGGCCTAACAGACAAAAATGAACCCCAAAGAATAAAAAGTCCCGGTGCGGTGTCGGGGACCGCACCGGGAGGGGTTTATGCCGCGTCAAGACGCGACATCAGGGGTTTCGTTGGTTGAAGACGCCTATTTCTTTTCGGGAGCCGGCGGCTTCGGAGGGCCCGGTTTGCGGGCCGCGGCCTTCTTCGCGTGCGGCTTCTTGGCGACGTCCTTTTTCTTGCCGGCGTCCTTGCAGGCCCGATCGGGCTTCTTGGGACCGTGCTTCTTGGCGGCTTCCATCCGCTTCTTCATCGCAGTGGTCAGTTCCTGGGGCGTAAGCTGCCCGTCGGCGTTGGCGTCCAGTTCGCTGAAGTGGGCCTTCAGGCGTTCAGGTGCTTCGTCGCGGCTGAGCTTGCCGTCCTTGTTCTTGTCGGCCTTCTTGAAACGCTCGGCCATCGCCTCGTGGAACCGCTTCTTTGACGCTTCCACGTTCTTCGGCCCGCCGGGGCCCTTGTGCTGGGCTTGCTGGATCCGTCGGACCATCGAGACCATCATCGCCTGGGCTTCCTTCTTGCTCAGCGCCTTGTCGCCGTCCTTGTCGGCCTTGGCCAGGAGCTTTTTGAAGCCTTCGCGGCCCTTCTCAGGCACTTCGTTCAGGCTGATCTTGCCGTCCTTGTTCTTGTCGGCCTTCTCGAATCGCTTCTTCGAGGCCTCGATCATGTGCTTGACCCGCTCGGCACGATTCACGTTCGGCCGAGGCCCACGATGCGCGGCCTTCGCCGGACCGCCGTGCGGCTTGCGGAACTTCGCTTGCTTCGCCGGACCGCCCCACGGGCCGCGAGCGTGCATGCCCTTTGGGGGGCCGCTCCACGGCTTGCCTTGCTTCATGTGCTTTGGAGGAC
>JAFGFF010000139.1 GCA_016931075.1 Pirellulales bacterium
CCACAAGTGTGGCAGGAGGCCTCAACTTCTCCAACCCCAACGCCTTAGCCGCTCCCAACACCCTCCAAACGTGGACGGCGTTGGGTGCCACTGCTGGCTTGTACGAGGATGTCCGGGAATTCAAGACGCGAGAATACACCGTTTGTAGGAGGCGACTCCTGTCGCCGAAGATGTTCCAACCCCTGATCGGCGACAGGAGTTGCCTCCTACAGATTTGAATCCTTGGACACCCTCGGACAAATACCCCACTGCCGGCAATAGCCAATCCCAAATGCAACGATGAGTTTATTGCATCAACGGGCCGAAGGCCCAGCCGTTCACCCAGCCCAGGGCATCGCCCTGGGACGGCAGGCACGCATGGAAAAGGAGAGTTCCGGGCCAACGGCCCAACAGTTCCGCCAAGCGAACGGTTGGCCCGTTGGGCCGAAACACATTCGTCAATCAGCACACCTTTCCCCAGGGCGGTGCCCTGGGCTGGGAGAACCAGGCCCCGTTGGGGCGAATCTTGACATAGTGTTGGTAAGGCAGGAAATCACAGACGCCCCACATCATTGACAGATTCTCACTTTCCGCAATGATAGACTCAGACAACCCCGGAAGTTCCCATGTCGCGCCAAGCCATTTTTGAAGCCAGCCTGGGCTATTTTCTCGAACCGATCGTCCCGTTGCTGGAGGACGATACGGTGACCGAGGTCATGGTCAACGGGTATGACGACATCTACATCGAGCGGCGGGGCAAGCTCGAACACACCGACCGGCGGTTCGCCAGCGAGGACGCCCTGCTCTCGGCCGTCCACAACATCGCGCAGTGGGTCGGACGCGAAATCCACGAGGAAAAACCGGTCCTCGACGCCCGGCTGCCCGACGGGTCGCGTGTCCACGCCATTATCCCCCCCAGCGCCCGCGGCGGCACGATCTTGACGATCCGCAAGTTCGCCCGACAAACGCTCACCCTGGACGACCTGGTCGGCTTCGGCAGCCTGTCCGAGCAGGCCAAGGAGTTTTTGGAACTCTGCGTCAGGCTGCACAAAAACATGCTCATCTCGGGCGGTACCGGCTCGGGCAAGACGTCGCTGTTGGGGGCCATGACCCGGGCAATCCCCGAGGAAGAACGGATCATCGTCATCGAGGACACCTCTGAGCTGCGGCTGATCCAGAAGCACTGTCTGTACCTCGAGGCCCAGCACGGCGACACGGCCGGCCGCGGGGCGCTGAACGTCCGGCAATTGTTCATCAACTCGCTGCGGATGCGGCCCGACCGAATCATCGTCGGCGAGGTCCGCTCGGGCGAGGCCTTGGACCTGGTCCAGTCGATGATCAGCGGCCACGCGGGCAGTCTCTCGACGATCCACGCCAACAGTGCCCGGGACGCCCTCGTCCGGCTCGAGACCCTCTCGCTGATGTCCGACGTCGAGATCCCGATCTACGTCGCCCGGGCCCAGGTCGCCTCGGCGATCAGCCTGATCGTCCAGATCGCCCGATTCAGCGAGGACGGGTCGCGGAAGATCACCCGAATCAGCGAGGCCCGCGGCCTGGATGAAAATGGCCAGTATGACACGGTGGATCTGTTTGTGAACCGGCTGCTGGGCAAGGCGGAAGACGGGCGTTTGAAGGCCGAATTGGCCCCGACGGGCGAAAAACCGACCTTCGCCGCCGAACCCTACGAACAGGGGATGGGCGATTGGGTGCAATACTCCCAGGCCCTCTGGTCGAAGTGATTATTAGCCTGGTAGCTGCCTTTCGATAGAGGAACCGGGTGCCATGCTCCACGCTTGCGTGGGCATGTGAAGACCTTGAAATGCCGCGAAAACATGCCCACGCAAGCGTGGAGCATGGCACCCGGAACCACGGAGAACACTTTTTCTACAGGTTGGTGCCACCCGATGCGGCTATGGTGGGGCAGCCGTGGCCCACCCTACAATAGGGATAGGGCAACCGAGGTGATGAAGAAGAGGGAACAAGGGATGGCCCGTCGTCGTCGTGGTTTGGCGATGCTCGACTACGTGTTGATCCTGGGGGTCGTGTTGCCCCTGGTGGCATTCATCCTTTGGGCCGGCCCTCGACTGATTCGCCTGGTCTACGAGATGACCTGCGTCATGCTCAGTTGGCCGTTTATGTAATCTTGGAAGTTTCTCACTGCAACGAGGAGCAGAGTTATGAAGAAGCCTTCGCTGTTTAGTCTGTTGCGCCGCGTGCACAGGGACGAGCAGGGGGCCGTCAGCTTGGAGACGATCTTGATCATCGGAGCCATCGCCATTCCAATTTTGATCTTCCTGATCATGAAGGCGTGGCCTCGAATCAAGGACTACTTCAACCAGGGAATGACCGATCTGGAAGCGGGTAGCGACGCAGCCATCCAGTAGGCACGGTCAACCATGCTCGTGACGGCCTTGCTGCTGGCCCTGTTGGCGATCGCCACCGTGACCGACGTCCGTGGGCACCGGATCTACAACTGGACCACCTATCCGGGCATCCTGGCGGGCGTCGGGCTCAACGTCCTGGGCTCGGTGCTCGTCGAGACCGGCCTGGTCGAGCCCGCGCGGTTGGCGTCGCTCGGCTGGATCGGTTGGGCGCCGAGTCTGGTCGGTCTGGCTCTTTGCGGGTTTGTGTTGCTCGTCTGCTTCGTGTTTCTGCAGGTCGGAGGCGGAGACGTCAAGCTCATGGCCATGCTCGGGGCAATGATGGGACCGGATCAAGGAATCGAGGCGATGCTGTGGACGTTCGTCCTGGGTGCGTGTCTGGCGCTGAGCGTGCTGGTCTGGCGCGTCGGGCCGTGGCGGTTGACGGTGCGTGTCCTGCGCCAGGTGCTCTACACGCTCCGACTGTGGCGGTGGAGTCCACTAACCGAAGACGAACGGGCCCAACTCCAACCGCCCCTGTTCCTGGCCCCCTGCGCCCTGGCGGCCGTGATCATCGTACGGTTCGGATTGATAACCGCGTAGAACAAGTAGGGTGGGGCACACCTGCCCCACCAGAATCAGGCTGGGTGGCACGGGCATCTTGCCCGTGTTTGGGAGGCCAGCAGCACTGGCGAGACGCCAGTGCCACCCAATGCGACGGTGGGGCAAGTGTGCCCCATCCTACAAGAAACATTGACGGACGTTCGCGAACCAAGGGCATCGTGTCCGACAACGGGGAACCACCATGGGTCGGGCGATTCTGACAGCCTGTTTGCCTTGGGCCGGGCTGATGGTCTTGCTGGTCGGTTGCCTGGTGCTGCTGGTCCGGCTGAACCGGTCCCGCCCGAACCTCCGGCGTCTCTGGCGGCTGCACGCCGACCAGCGGGGCAGCGCCCAGAGCCTCAGCTTCGTGCTGACGCTGCCCATCTTCGTGATGATTATGCTGTTCATCCTGCAGATCAGCCAGATCATGATCGGGCTGATCGTCGTCCAATACTCGGCGTTCGCGGCCGCCCGATCGGCCATTGTCTGGATTCCCGCCCGGCTGGGCACCGAGTGGGAAAATTGCATCGGCGTCCACGTGCTCGACCCCGACGCCACGGACCAGGTCCAGCCCAGTCCCGAGGGCCCGACCGACGGGGGCCTGACGTTCATCGTCACGCCGGGCGGCCCGAAATATGAAAAGATCCGGCGGGCGGCCGTCCTGGCGTGCGTGCCGATCTGCCCTTCGCGCGACCTGGGGCTCTCGCTGGGCAGCCAAGGCCAGACGACGGCCGACACGTTGACTCGGGCGTTCCAGGCCATGGCCCCGCGCACGCTGGGCGTCGGCGCGGTCCCGCGGCGGACACGCGACAAGCTGGCCTATGCCGACAAGGCCACGCAGATCGAGATCCGGTTCCATCACCGCAACACGGACGCTCCGCATTGGCCGCCGCCGGTCGTTTTTTACGAGACCTACGGCATCGAGGCGCCCTATTTCTTCCACAACGAGTTAGATTGGCAGGACGACGTCACCATCACCGTGCATCACGACATGGCCCTGCTGCCCGGCCCGGGCCGGTTCCTTTCAAAAACCGTCCGCCGGGCCGACGGCCGGCCCGACGAGGTGGCGGCCACCATCCAGAAGATCGACGGCGTCTACACCTGGCCCCTCAGCGCCACGGTCACCCTGGGCAACGAGGGCGAAAAATCGGTCATCCCCTATGTTCACAGCATTTACTAACAGCCGGTTGAAAAAGGGTGCCACTGCTGGCTTGTCCAGCAGTGTGATGCCGCGCGCTCTGGGAAACACTGCTGGACAAGCCAGCAGTGGCACCCCTAGGTCCAACAGTAGTATCCTAAGGCCCAATGGGACTGTTTTTCATCAGGCTGCAAACCGACTGACGGCCGCGGTGCGCAACCACACGCGCCGTCTGCATCGCGACGAGCGCGGGGCGATCATGATCGTTTCGGTCTTCGCCGTGCTGCTGCTGACGATGCTGTTGGGCATGGTCGTCAATGCGGGTAAGGATGTCGACGACAAGCTGCGGATGCAAAACGCGGCCGACGCGGCGGCCTACAGCGGTGGGCTGGTCGTCGCCCGGGGAATGAACGGACTGGCCTTCACCAACCACCTGCTCTGCGACGTCTTTGCCATGACGGCCTTCATGCGCGAGGGCCGCGACCGCAACGGCGAGCCCTACGCGGCGGAAATCCTCGAAGCCTGGGCCAACGTAGCCCCCAAGTTCGAGCGGGCGCCCACCGACAAGTTCCAAGCCCTGGGCCGGGCGATCATCCAGAAAGTCCCGTTGGAACAGGAGCTTGTCTTCCGCTACAGCGAGTGGGCGGCCGCCGCGGCGGAGCAGATCTTGCCGATCGTCGAGCCGATCCTGATCGAGCGGATGATCCCCGAGTTCCAACGTGCCCTGGTCGCCGCCACGCCCGACATCGCCCAAACGGCCACGGCCGAAGTCACCCGGCGTCACAACAAGGATGACGAGAACGGGGCCGGTCTGGTCGGCGTCCTGTGGCGGACCTCGGGCGTGCCCGTGGGCGGCGAGAGCGACGCCTTCCTGCGAACACTGCCGGTGGTCGATCCGGTCACCGACGCGCTGCCCAACCAGGCCCAGTACATCGCCCTAGCCCGAAGCCAGCGTCGCAAGGAATCGGTCCGTTATCTGCGTGACTGGAACCAGGACGCCATGGTCGTGTTCGACTACGCGGCGAAGATGAGCCAATTCAACCGGCTCTGGCGGCATTTCACCTGTGCCCAGCTCAACTACCTGCTCGAGGTCGAATACCCGCTGGACAACCTGCCCTTCGTCATCCACACCGAGGCGGAGGAAGTCTACGACGGCAACTTGCACTTGGACACCCATTTCACGTTCGTGGCGGTCGTCTATTGGCACAAGACGAAGCGCATGATGCCCGGGCTGTTCCACAATCCGATCGACGGCGACCTGTTGACCTACGCCCAGGTCCGATTCTTCGTCCCACGGAAAGGGCCGGAGTGGTACTACCACCACTACACGCCCCACGACTCGCCGGCCGGGGCCATCGGAGGCCATCAGATCACGTTCCCGCCCCAGGACGACGACCCGGGCGCGACGACCGTCCCGCCCCCGGACCGCTGGGAGATCCGTCTCGGCCCGGGGTTTTCCGAGGAATGGAACCTGATGAACCAGCACTGGACGGTCCAGCTCGTGCCGGCCACCGTGTCGACGCTGCCGGCCATCCTCCAGACCAATCCCCCGGTGCCCGACGCCTCGATACGCGTGCCCTACCTGGGCGACATGACCACCGACGATATCCAACGCATTAGCCCGCATTAGTAGTTTGTTTGTCCCATGAGCCGATCCCTCTCCAAACGACGTGAACGCACACTTCCCCTCTCCCATTGGGAGAGGGTGGCGGCGCAGCCGCCGGGTGAGGGCGGCCTGAAGCAGAGACCGCGCCGTTTCAAGGGGATTCACCTCGCCTCTACGGCCACCCACCCTCACCCCCGGCCCCTCTCCCAAAGGGAGAGGGGAGATCGGAAACGCCGTGGGCTGGCCATGCTGGAGTTGGTGTTGGCCCTGCCGATATTGCTATTCGTGATGGCGTTGATCGTGAGTTTCGGGGCGGTGGCGGCGTGGAAGGTGCATGTCTGGTCGGTCGCGCGGCATTCGGTCTGGGCAAGCCGTCATCCGCGAAGCGGGATGGCCCGACCGGCCAACTGGCAACTGCCCGAGCGCGAAAAGGGGGCCCACGGCGCATCGCCGATCGCGGCCTTGGACGATCCGCGGATCAACCTGCCCGTGGTTCGCGGCCCGATCCCCGGAGCGACAGTTCACGACCAGGTCCTCGACCCGACGCGCGGCGCGAGGGAAGGTTGGAGCAAGCTGCATCGCGACTTCCCGCTGCTGCCCTCGATGGGCCCTTACGATCTGCGCGCCGACATCGACCTGCTGGACCGCGAGTGGCAGCACCGCGAGATGGGACTCTGGACGACCCGCGAGCGGCGCATGCCTGTGATCTACGAGCTGCCCCAGGCCAGCGCCGCGACGGTCGACGCCTACCTGGCCGCCGCCGTGGCGATCGTTTACGCGCCGTTTCGCGAGGACTTGTATCCTCTGGACCGGGATCCCGAATTTATCTACTACTCGCAACGGTTCGCCGGCTCGTTGACGTTTCCTTACCACGGCGCGCCCGACTTCCACCCCCGGCTCAACGTGAGTTGCGGCGGCACATGCCAAGCGAGTTGTGGGCTGGACCACCCGGGCGTCCAGCGTGAAGTGGAAAGAACGATCAAGCGTATCCAAGGGGGGCGCGAGAACGGCGTCCGCATTCCCAGCCTGGCCGAGCGGATGACCCAGGCGTTCATCAGTCTATATAAGGCGGTGCAGCGAGAACTGGAGGCCCAGATTAGCGTCGAGCCCCCGCCGCCGGCCGGCCAGATTTCCGCGATGAAATCG
>JAFGFF010000140.1 GCA_016931075.1 Pirellulales bacterium
ATCTGCAAAGTCAGCCAGCAGACCATCATCCGCTGTTTTGACTCCGGCCAATTAAAGGGATTTCGCGTGCCGGGCAGCCGGTTCCGCCGGATCCCGCGGGAACAGCTTTTCGCCTTCATGCGCGACAACGGCATCCCGACCGACGCGCTGGAAAGCGGCAAGCGCAAGGTCCTGATCGTCGATGACGACGAGGAGCTCGTCGAGCTGATCAGCGACGTGTTGGAGCGTGACGGGCGGTTCGAGATTCGTGTGGCCAACAACGGGTTTGACGCCGGCATGGTGGTCAAGGAATACCGGCCCGACCTGATCGTTCTGGACATCATGCTGCCGGACATCAACGGCAAAGAGGTCTGCCAGCGCGTCCGCAGCGATAAGGCGATGGACGACGTGCGGATCATTTGCATCTCCGGCATGGTCGAGGAAGACAAGGTCGGAGAGCTCGAAGCCGCCGGAGCCGACGACTTCATGCACAAGCCGTTCGAGGTCGAAAAACTCGTCGAGCGGATGTGCCAGTTGTTGGACATCGAAGCCGCCTCGGCCGCCTAGCACGACGTCACAGGGTCTCTGCTCGACAGGGTATCGCGGGCTGCGCACGCCCGCGCTTTCCCTTTCGCAGCCGACCGTGTCACGTTCCTGCACAGATCAACGGGTTCGCTTGCGCGCCCGTTAGCCGCCCATGCAATGGTTGCCGCCTCTTTGCGCCGAAGGCCGTTCCTGGCGACTGCCGCTTGCCGATCGTACGGCCGTTTTCCTGGTGCGGGTTCTGTGCGCTGAGAACCCGGAGGATGTGCTGCGTCATTTGGTCGCGGCGCTGCGCGGCGATCCGGTACTCGCCCTGTGGGCCGTTTGTCGAGCAAAACAGGCCGGCGTCGAACCGCGCGACATTCCCTGCCTGGCCGCGTGGCTGTGCGATCGGTTCTTGCATTGGGGACCCGACGACTGGCCGCCCGAAGACGACACAGCGGATAAGCACCTTTTCGATTGCTTTAGCCAGTGGGTGGAGGCGTCCGTCACCCGGGCCCTGCTGGCCGCTGCGCTGACCGTCGAAGACGGAAAACAGGCCGCCGACGAGATCTATCTGGCCGCGCTGCTACATGAGCCGACCGGATGGATGCAGGACGAAAACGAGGACGCGATCGCGGCATTCCGCACCCTGCTACCTGTCTGGTTGAACGATACCGAGGTCTCTCCACGCGTTGCCCAGGCCGTCGAGCGGCTTGAACGCCCAGAGCCTGAACACCCCGAGGGCGAGTCGTCCGAGAGCCCCCCTGATCTCGATATGGACCGAAGCCACTGGCTGGGCGGTGGCGCCACGGAGGGTTGGGCCCGGTCCGATCCGTGGGTACGGGCGCCGTTAGGCCAGTTGATCGGGCGGTTGGCGCGTCTCGACGCGCTCGAAACGCGTTTTCAAGAGACACTCGAAGCCGAGAAACTGGCTGCCATGGCCGAGTTCGCCGCCGGCGCGGGGCACGAGATCAACAACCCGCTGGCCGTGATCGCCGGCCGCGCGCAACTTTTCTTACAAGAAGAGACCGACTCGGAGCGTCGGCGGGGCTTGGCGCTGATCAATGCCCAGGCGAAACGGGTCTACGAGATGATCGCCGACATGCGGCTCTTCGCCCGACCGCCCGAGCCGGCGTTCGAGACGGTCGATCTGATCGGACTAGTTGATTCGTTGATCGAGGCATTCACCTCTTCTGCCCGGTTGGAGGAGCTGGCGATCACGCTGCGACGCACGGGCCACGCTGGCCCCAGGTTGGAAATCGAGGCCGATCCAACGCAGCTAACGGTCGCCTTGCAGGCTATATGCCGCAACTCGGTCGAGGCGATCGGACACGACGGCCGGATTGAAATCAATCTAGTCGAGGAGGCCGATCGGGTGCGGATCGCCGTGATTGACGACGGGCCGGGCTTCTCGGACGAGGTCCGGCGGCATCTGTTCGATCCGTATTATTCTGCCCGGCAGGCCGGCCGCGGCCTGGGCCTGGGCCTGTCGAAGGTCTGGCGGATCGTCGTGACCAACCACGGCGGACGGATCGACGTTGAGAGCCTTCCGGGACAGCGAACGGTCCTGATGTTATCTTTGCCGCAGCCCCCCTCTCGTGGGTGATTTCAAGATGCAAAGCAACCAGCCGATTTATGGTCGGCTGTCTTTTCCTCGCTTGCCCAAGCAGCACAACCGTTTCGCGATCTATTGGATCCCCCGCCTCTGGGCTGGGTTTGTCCATATCTGGCGTATGCCAGGTTCCGATAATAACGATCAGCATCGGGTATTCCGAAAAGAGGCTAATGCGCACGATCACCGACGAAAAGGATCCGAACGATTATATCCGTTAACCGGGTTTTCTCGACGGCGAGGCGTACCGGTCCCACTTGTTTTGTTTTTGTGTGGGGGCGAACCATGTCAGATTGGTCTACACGGTCCCTGGGGCACTGGGGCTGGTGTGTTCTATTATCAGTCGGTCTGTCGACTTTTCTCTCTCTGGGGTCGGTCACTGCCGCGCCAGTCGATTCAGTCGCTCCGGCGCCGTTGCCGCCAATCGGTGATGTAGCGCCCGACCCGAACAAGCAGGTCGAACCGAAAGACATCCTGGACATGGATGTCGAGCAGTTAGCCCGGGTATCCGTAACCGCGCCGTCCATGCAGGTCGAGGTGACAACCGTCTCGCGTACCGCGCAGCCGATCGCCCAGACCCCGGCGGCGGTTTATGTCGTGACCAACGAGATGATCAAGCGGAGCGGCGCTCGGAACGTGCCAGAGGTCTTGCGCACGGTGCCGGGCGTGAGCGTCGCGCGGGTCAACGGCGGGAGTTGGGCCATCACGATTCGAGGTCTGAACGCCCGGTTTGCCAACAAACTACTAGTACAAATCGACGGCGTGGCGATCTACAGCCCGACGCACAGCGGCGTGTTTTGGGAACGCGAGTACGTGATGCTCGAGGACGTCGAGCGGATCGAGGTAATCCGGGGCCCCGGGGCGACTGTTTGGGGCGCCAACGCGGTCAACGGGGTTATCAATATCGTCACGAAGGCGGCCAAGGATAGCCAAGGCATCTACGTCGGCGGAGGCGCCGGTGACCAGCACCATCGGTTCGGCAGTGCCCGGGTGGGTGGCCAGGCCGGAAATGTTCACTGGCGCATGTACGGATTCGGGGTGAAGGACGATCCCGGCTTTGTTCGTCCTCCCAACCGGGCGGAAGACGAGATCAAGGTCCACCAGGGCGGCTTCCGGATGGACTGGACACCCACCTGTCGCGACACGGTGACCATTCAAGGCGATTTCTACGACGGAAAAGACGGCCAAATTGGCTGGTACACCCCGCCGGCAATACCGAGCCCAATGGGCTGCCACGAAACAAGATTCCTGACCCGATGGTCGCGACAAGTCGACGAGAACAACGACTGGTCGTTGCAGTTCTACTACTACAACCCCTACGCCCTCGGCAGCTTTCTGAACAACGTTGCGACGTTCGACTGCGATTTCCAGTACCACATGAAGCGGGACCGTCACGACATCGTTTGGGGCGCCGGATATCGCAACTCCGACGAACTCTGGATCTGGCCCGGGTTCATCACGGCCCACGACACCGAGCAGATCAAGAGCTACTTTGTCCAGGACACCATTACCCTGGTCGACGACCGACTCTTCGCCACGTTCGGCTGCAAGTTCGACCGCAACAGCGTGACAAAGTACGAGATGCAGCCCACGGCCCGGGTGATCTGGACGCCCAGCGAGAAGACAACCGTTTGGGGCGCCATCAGTCGGGCGGTCCGGACGCCTTCGCTCATCGAACGCATCAATTCTGATCCTCGCGCCGAAGATTTGCTGGCATACGAGATTGGCATGCGCCAGCAACCACACAAGCGGTTCTTCTGGGAAGTGGCCCTGTATTTCAACCGTTACCATGACATGCTGGGAAGCGCTGCCTTCTTCCAGTACGATAACCGAGGCAAGACAGACACTCACGGAGCCGAACTGAACGCCACCTACGAGGTGAACGACCATTGGCGCCTGACAGGCTCATGCTCGTTCTATTCCGAATACACGGTTTTTGCGACCGGCTTCACGCCAGGTTACCCCGTCAGCGCCACGCCGCGAAATCAGTTCTACCTGCAATCCGGTTGGGACCTGAGCGAGAACGTCACACTGGACGTGATGTTCCGATACGTCGATTCCCTCATGAACGGGTCGGTTCCCAGCTACTTCACCGGTGACATCCGACTCGCCTGGCGACCGTCGAAGAACCTCGAACTCTCGGTCGTTGGACAGAACCTGCTGTGCGGGCCCCATCCCGAGTTCGTCGCCGTTTCCGGCACCAACCCGACAGAAATCGAGCCGGGCGTCTACGGAATGGCGGCATGGACCTACTAGGACGCATCTTGGGAAGGAGAGAATCGCCACTCCGGAACCGAGGCAACTCTGTCACGAATGGCATCGACCCTCATTCCTATTTGCACTCCGAGTTTCAACAGGGTCTGGGCGGATTATCAGCCAATACGAGCGGATTGACTGCAAGCGCTTGCACGGGCAGTACCTAGCCCTATCACGAATCTCACCAGCCCCCTCTTGGGGCGCAACTCGCAAGCTGACGCACGTGACGAGGGCGGCACCCTCTTTGCTGGACTTCCCTATCTCACCTAACCGGCACAACCCCTACATGACCTACAGGACCACCTGGCCTTGGGGCGGGTTTGGCAAACCTTGAGTGATAGGAGTTCCGATCATAGCGATAAGGGTCGGGTAAACCCAATATAGGGGCCATGCGCGTTGTAGCTGCTGAGAAGACCTGACGGAAAGCAACCTGGGAATTTTGCCTTTTCAGTAGGGAATACGCGTGGGTCCTACCCACAGGCGGGGGGGAGAATAATGACGATCTGGTCTGTACGGCTGTCCGGGCACGGGTGTCCGCTCGTCCTCCTGTTGGTCGGTTTGTTTGGACTGGTGTATCTGGGCCCGGTTGCCGCAGCGCCAGTCGATTCGGTTGCCCCGGCGCCGATGCCTGGGGACGTCGCACCCGATCCGAACTTGGAAAATGACCCGACCAAAATCCTGGATATGCCGCTGGAACAGTTGGCCCATGTGCCCGTCACGGCGCCATCCATGCAGGTCGAGGTGACGACCGTCTCGCGTACGGCGCAGCCAATCGGCCGGACCCCGGCGGCCGTCTACGTCGTGACTAACGAGATGATCAAGCGGTGCGGGGCTCGGAACATCCCCGAGGTGCTTCGTACTGTGCCCGGCGTGACGGTGGCCCGAATCAACGCCAGCGCCTGGGCGATTACGATTCGCGGCCTTAACGGTCGGTTCGCCAACAAACTGCTCGTCCAGATCGACGGCGTGGCGATCTACAGCCCGACGCACAGCGGCGTCTTCTGGGAACGCGACTACGTCATGCTCGAGGACGTCGATCGGATCGAGGTGATTCGCGGTCCCGGGGCGAGCGTCTGGGGCGCCAACGCGGTCAACGGCGTGATCAACATCGTCACGAAAGCGGCCAAGGACACCACGGGCATCTACGTCGACGGGGGCGGAGGCGACCAGCACCGCCGCTTCGGCAGTGCCCGAGTGGGCGGCCAGGCTGGCAATATCCAATGGCGGATGTACGGCATGGGCGCCAAGGACCACTACGGCTATGTCCAACCGCCGGTCATGCCCTCCGACGTGCTGAAGGTCAACCAGGGCGGTTTCCGAATGGACTGGACGCCCGACAAACGCGATACGGTGACCATTCAGGGCGACTTCTACGACGGGCTCGACGGCCAATACGGCACGTACACGCCGCCGGCCGCGATGAGAAAGATGGGCGCCAAGGAATCGAGAATCCTCACCCGCTGGACCCGGCGTCTCGACGAGAACAACGATTGGGCCGTCCAGCTCTACTACTACAACCCGTTCGCGTACGGGGTCAATACGAACGACGTCGCCACGTTCGATCTCGATTTCCAATATCACACCCAACAAGGGCGTCACGACATCGTCTGGGGTTTTGGCTATCGCAACTACGACGAGTACTTTTCCGCGGCCGGCGGCGCGTTCACCAAAGGCGACATGGAGCAGATCCGGAGCTCCTTCGTCCAGGACACGATCACCCTGGTCGAGGACCGGTGGTATGCCACGATCGGGTCGAAGTTCGACCGAAACAGCCTGACGAACTTCGAATACCAGCCGACCGTCCGGTTCACGTACACGCCGAGCGAAAAGACGTCTATTTGGGGCGCCGTCAGTCGCGCCGTCCGGACGCCCTCGCTCACCGAACGGTTCGTTCGGATCCCCAATTCGGAGAACTTGTTGGCTTTCGAACTGGGAATGCGCCAGCAGCCCAACAAACGCTTCTTCTGGGAAGTCGCGATCTACTTCAACCGCTATCACGACCTGGTTGGAAACATCATAGGTCAAGGGTATTTCAACATCGGCAAGGCGGACACCCATGGAGCCGAGTTGAACGCGACCTACGAGGTCACCGACCATTGGCGTCTGACGGGATCCTGCACGTTCTATTCCGAATACTCCTACTTCGATCCCGCGTTCTTCCGGTCCATGCTCAGTTGGGCCACGCCGCGGAATCAGTTCTATGTGCAATCGGGCTGGGACCTGAGCGACAATGTCACGCTCGACGTGATGTTGCGATGGAACGACTCCTTGATGAACGGGGCCGTTCCCAGCTATTTCGCCGGCGACATCCGTCTTGCGTGGCGACCGTCAAAAAACGTGGAGCTTTCCGTAGTCGGCCAAAACTTGCTATGCGGTCGACATTTCGAGTACGTTCTCCAGAATGCTTCCCAACCGACCATGGTCGAGCCGGCCGTTTATGGCATGGCGGCGTGGACGTACTAGGGCGTTGCTGAAATTCGGCTGGTGGGGTAATGCAATGCACTCTCTCCCTTTGGGAGAGGGTGGCGGCGCAGCCGCCGGGTGAAGGCGGGTGATCTTAGCCAGCGTGATGTTCTTGGCACGACATCGACTGTTGGCAACTCGTCTTGAACAATCGCCAGTCCCTGTCTGGCCAAGGTCTTCGTGACGCTCCGCACCCTCATCCCCGGCGCCTCTCCCAAAAGGAGAGGGGAGGAAGAGCCAAGAAAAAAGAACGAGGCGGCCGGACATGCATATCCAGCCGCCCCGTTTGATTTGGTGATGATCGCTCGCGTCCTACAGCTTGGCGATCTTCTCGATCAGGTCGACGCTGCGGCAGCTATAGCCCCATTCGTTGTCGTACCAACTGAGGACCTTGAGCATGTTGTCGCCGACGACCATGGTCCAGTCGGGCACGAAGATCGAGCTGCGCGGGTCGCCGATGATGTCGGTCAGGACGATCGGGTCCTCGCAGTAGCCCAGGATGCCCTTCAGGGCGCCTTCGGCTGCTTCTTTCATCACGGCGTTGACCGCGTCGGCCGTAACGGGCTTGGACGTCTCGACGACCAGGTCGACCGCGCTGCCGGTCGGGGTGGGCACCCGCATCGACATGCCAGTCAGCTTGCCCTGGAGCTCGGGAATGACCAGGCCGACCGCTTCGGCGGCGCCGGTCGTGGTCGGGATCATGTTCAACGCGGCCGCCCGGGCGCGGTAGAGGTCCTTGTGGGGGAAGTCCTGCACGACCTGATCGTTCGTGTAGGAGTGGATCGTCGTCATCAGGCCCTTGACGATGCCGAACTTGTCGTTGAGGACCTTGGCCACCGGGGCCAGACAGTTGGTCGTGCAGCTTGCGTTCGAGACGCACTTGTGCTCCGCCGTGAGTTTGTCGTCGTTGACGCCCAAGACGCACGTCAGGTCGGGGCCCTTGGCCGGCGCGCTGATGACGACCTTTTTGGCCCCGGCGTCCAGGTGGCTGTCGAAGCCGGCCTTCTCGTCGGTCTTGCGGCCGCGGAACACGCCCGTGCTCTCGAGCACGACGTCGACCTTCAGATCGCCCCAGGGCAACTCGGCCGGATTGCGGACGGCCGTGGCCTTGATCTTCTTGCCGTCGACGATCAGGTTTTCATCATCGAAGCCGACCGTGCCGGGATAGTGACGATGGATGCTGTCGTACTTCAACAGCGTGGCCAGCGTCTTGTTGTCGGTCAGGTCGTTGATGCCAACGACTTCGAACACGTTCGATTTGGCCATCAGGCCCCGGAACACCAAACGGCCGATCCGGCCGAACCCATTGATTCCTACGCGAATTGCCACGTCAATTCCTCCTCATGGTCTTAAGACGGCTGCCGCAACCCGCGGCGAGCGTTGTTGTTCGATCGAAGGGAAAACTCACCATGCCTGGCCGGTGCACCCCCGGTTGGGCGAGGAGCCAACCCCACTTGCTCTGGCTAATTCTAGCTCCGCCAGGGTGTGGGAAAAGCTAGGCATGAACGGAATCCGGGATTATACTGAGCCCGGTTCGACTCAGCAACCGCCGGGAGCGTCCGCTTGCGCAAGGCTCATCGACCGGAGTGGCAACTCCCCCCTGGCGTCCCCTATGGTGTCTGGGACTATGCGCAGTCGGAGCACATCGCCCAGGACTACGACGCCTATTTCGCCGAAAATCGGCTTTTTGCCTTCGACGAGCAGGTGATGGCGAGGTGGCTCCCCCATCCGGGGGTCGCTGTCGACCTGGGATGCGGCACGGGCCGAACGCTGTTGCCTTTGGCCCGACGGGGGTTCCGGTGCGTGGGCGTCGATCTCTCCCAGCCCATGCTCCGGGTCGCCCAGGAAAAAGCGGCTCACGAGGGCTTGTCGATCGACTGGGTCCAGGCCAATCTGGTTCAGATGGACTGTTTCGCCGACGGTTGGGCCGACTACGTCTCCTGCCTGTTCAGCACCCTGGGCATGATCCAGGGACTTGAAAACCGTCGCACGGTGCTCGCCCACGTCCGTCGAATCCTCAAGCCGGGCGGACGCTTTATCGTCCACGTACACAACGTCTGGTACAACCTCTTTAATCCCACGGGCAGACGCTGGCTGGTCCGCCACTGTCTCGGTTGGCTGTACGGGCGGTGTCGCGATCCGGGCGACAAATTCTTTACCTACCGGGGCATCCCGCGGATGTACCTCCACACGTTTACCCGCCACGAGTTGAACAGCGAGTTGGCCCGGGCCGGATTGTGCCTCCGCGCTCTAATCCCCTTGGCCGCCGACCGCCAGCGCCCGCTTCCCCACGCCTGGTTCCTCGGCCGCCTTCGCGCCAACGGATGGATCGCCGTATGCGAGAAGTGAGCTGCGAGTTTCTCCTTAGCGTCTTGCATGTTATTGCAGTATCAGTGGCAAAGGGCGCGAAGGAAGAGCGGTTATTGCAGCCCTTCGAGCAGGATCCAGGCGGCGGCGTAGATGGCCATGGCGAGGACGGCAAGGTCAGTCAGGGTTTTCATCTTCAGGTCTCCTCTCGTATCAGATCGGCCCTGCGGCCGGGGATAAGACTCTGACATTCGAGAGGAGCAACCGCTGTGCCAGATGTGGCTTGCCTGGCCGTGACTTGATGTAACTCCTTGCAGAGAAACGTTGTCGAGCGACACGTTCCATGAAGCCTCTTTCCACCCGACTGCCATCGCGGTGACCGGTTGGTGTCGTCGGATTGAGGACACGCTGCTGCAAATCCATCAGCCCGTGAAGCGGGTCAGGGCGAGGGCGATGTTTTGGCCGCCGAAGCCGAAACTGTCGGTCAGGACGGTGTCGCACTTGATCTGGCGGGCGGCGTTGGGGACGTAGTCCAGGTCGCAGTCGGGGTCAGGGAACTCCTGGTTGACGGTCGGCGGAGCGACGCCGTCGCGGATGGCCAGGAGGCAGATGATCAGTTCGGTGGCCCCGGCGGCCGCGATGAGATGGCCCATCATGCCTTTGGTGCTGGAGACGGGGATCTTGTAGGCCCGAGGGCCGAAGACCTGTTTGATGGCCAGCGTTTCGACCCGATCGTTCACGGCCGTGCTGGTGCCGTGGGCGTTGATGTAGTCGATCTGGTCGGTGTTAAGCCCGGCGTCGTCCAGGGCCATCTTGATGCAACTGATCGCGCCGCGGCCTTCGGGATGGGTGTCGGTGATGCGGAAGGCGTCGGCGGTCGAGCCATAGCCGACGATCTCGCCGTAGATTTTGGCTCCCCGGGCTTTCGCCCGATCGAGTTCCTCGAGCACGACCATGCCGGCCCCTTCGCCCAGGACGAAGCCGTCGCGCTGGCGGTCGAAGGGTCGCGAGGCCTTTTCGGGGTGCTCGTTCTGGGTGCTCAGGGCGGTCAGCAGGTTGAAGCCAGTGACGCCGAACGGGTGGATCATCGTGTGGGCGCCGCCTGAGAGCATGACGTCGGCCTCGCCACGGCGGATGATCTCGACCGCCTCGCCGACGGCCTGGCTGCTGGCGGCGCAGGCGGTCAGGCAGTTGACGTTGGGGCCCTGGGCGTCGAACAGGCTGGCCAGGTGGGCGGCTGGCATGTTGGGCTCTTGCTCGAGCTCGGCGATCGGGTGCAGGATCTCCAGGCCCTTCTTGGTGAAGGCGGCCATGTCCAGCTCGTCGCCGTGCATGGCGGCGACCATCATTTCGGTGAACCGCCCGAAGTCCTGCTGGCCTTCGCCGCTGCCCGTGTAGATGCCAAACCGCAACGGATCGAGGCCCGAATCCAACACGCCCGAGTCGGCCATGGCCTTCTTGGCGGCGCCGACGGCGAAGTGGGTGTGCCGGCCCTGGTACTCCCAGCGTTTGGGGTCTTCGCCGACGTCGGAGACGTCCCAATCGCGGACTTCGGCGGCGATTTTGGTGGGGAAGCTGCTGGCGTCGAACAGGGAGATGTAGCCGATGCCCGACTCGCCGGCCAGGAGCCGTTTCCAGACCGTTTCGATCTCGGTGCCCAGCGGGGTGACCCAACCGATTCCGGTGACCACGACACGTCGTCTCATCAGGCAGTCTCCTCCGTCGTCCGTCAGGCCTTCGAGAGTAGGTTGGCCGGCTCGACCAGACGACTGCCGTCGGCCGCGTGGCCGATCTCGAAGGCGCCGAGCATCCGCATCATTTTGAGAAACGTCTCGGGCTCGAAGAGGGTACGGCCTTCGTGGCCTTCGCTCAGGTGGGCGAAGACCAATTCCATCTCGGCGAACAGCTCGTCGCCGCGATGGGCCGTCCCGTTGACCATGGCCCCGTCTTTCTTGATGTACTCGATCTCGGTCGTGTAGGTGAGCACGTCGCCGGGCAGGGCGTCGCCGTAGAATCGGGCCTTGCCGATCTTGGCTAGGACGACCTTCTCGACGAAGTCGTTATATTCGCAGACCAACAGTCCACCGGTCTGGGCCATGCCCTCGATCACGAGGCAATTAGGCATGATCGGGAAATCGGTCCAATGGTCGTGCAGGTGGTCTTCGGCCAGGGAGACCGCCTTGACGGCCCTGGCGCGCTTTCCACTTTCGAACTCGATGAACCGATCGATCCAATACCAGCGCATCTACGTTGTTCCTCGACAGACAAAAGGTCGCCCCGTCGCGGAGGCGTCGGCCAACAGTCTGTTGAAAAAGTCTGGGATTCTGGGTGCCACTGCTGGCTTGTCCAGCAGTGCATTCCCGAGTTTTCTCCACTTCACACTGCTGGACAAGCCAGCAGTGGCGCCTTTTTTTATCAGGTGGGCTAGGCGGCGCCGTTCAGCTTCGACTCGACGAAGCGGCACATGTCGGCCACGGTCAGCAAGTTGCCGAAGTCCTGGACGACCGGGTTCTTTTCGAAGGCGTCCAGGTCGGCGAACGGCATCCGCTTTCGCAGTTCGGCGACGCCCGCCTCGGTCATCCGGCCGTCCTGGATGTACTCGGCGTTGTTCAACACGTCCTCGGGAAACAGCTCATTGCGGGGGATGCTGATCTTGAAGGACTTCTCGAGGCGGAAGACGATGTCGAGGAAATCGATCGACTCGGCGCCCAGGTCGCCGACCAGGGTGGCCTCGGGCGTGACCTCGTCGTCGTCCACGCCCAGGGCGTCGACCAGCGCTTCCTTGATCTTTTCGAAGACTTCTTCTTGGGTTGCCATGGTTGGTCTCTCTTGTCTTGTGTTGACTTGACGGATTTGCTCGTTTGGCCCGTTCTACCAGCCTGTGCCAGACTGGTCTTTGTAGGTCAGGCTGTGCCTGACAGCGACGTCCCGGACGTCAGAAATAATATCAATATCCTCCCAGACTCAGGCCGCCGTCGACGCGGAGGACCTGGCCGGTGATGTAGCTCGAATCGTCACCGGCGAGGAAGGCGACCACGGCGGCCACTTCCTCCGGCTTGCCCACCCGACGCAGCGGGATGACCTTGTTGATCTGATCGCCGGCCAGTCCGCGGACGGCGGCGCTCATGTCGGTCTCGATCATGCCGGGCGCGACGGCGTTGACACGGACGCCGCGGGGCGCCAGTTCCTTGGCCATCTGGCGGGTCAGGCCGTTGATGCCGCCCTTGCTGGCGGCGTAGTTCGCCTGGCCACGCGACGGGACCTCGGCCGCCGTGCTCGAGAGGTTCACGATGCTGCCGGAGCGCTGGTACATCATCTGGTTGACCACCGCGCGACAGAAGTTGTATGTGCCGCCCAAATTGGTTTCGATCACCTCCTGCCACTGCTGCGGGATCATGGCCCCGAGCAGGCCGTCCTGAACAATGCCGGCCGAGTTGACCAGCACATCGAGGGTTTCCCACCGCTCGATCAACTCGTTGACCAGTAGGGTCACCCGATCGGCGTCGCGGACGTCGGCCTGCAGAGCCAGGACTTTGTGGCCCTTTTCGGCCAATTCGGCCACCAGGTCGTCGGCCGCCTCGCGGTTGCTATGGTAGACGAAGGCCACGATGGCTCCTTCGTCGGCCATGCGCGTCACGCACGCCCGACCGATGCCACGGCTCCCGCCGGTGATCAATACCTTTTTATTCTCAAGTCGCATTAGACCTGTCTTGCAGTGGTGACCGGCGGATCGCGTTGATGGTCATCAAGCCGTGGTTATCGAACTGCTTCGGCCAGGACAGGGTCCGGGTGGTACAGCAGGGTGAACATCTCGCGCTGTTCCCGGATCAGGTGCTCGTCGGTGGCCGCGCGGCTCGGATAAAGATCGGCCAGGTTGTAGCGCCCCAGGGTAATCCGGCCGGCGACGGTCAGGCGTCCCCCGACGGTGCCCCGGGCCTTGATTCGTGTCTCGCTCTCGTCCTGATCCTGGATCTCTGCCGTGACGGTCAGTGTCTGGCCCGGCTGAACGAACTGGCCGTATTTCACGTTGCCCGCCCTGCGGAGCACGATCATGCTATGGGCGAAATCCTCAGTTTGACGGATCAACCAGGTGGCCGCCTCGGTCATCGCCTGGAGCATGAGCACGCCCGGCATCACGGGAAAACCGGGGAAATGGTCGCCCAGGTACTCCTCGGCCAAACTCAGATTTTTCACCGCCACGATCCTCGCGCCGAGTTCCAGCGCGACGATCCGGTCGATCAGTGCAAATCGCATAAGGATTCTGGAAGGATACTGGGCCTACGCAAAATAGGCTTGGGTCGGCAAAATCCAAACCGTCCAGTATAGCCGTGTAGGACGTGGGCCACAAGCGGGAAGGGGCCCACCCGATCTGGGGTGAAGAATCGTCGGAACGGGGTGGATAGAGGGGGCCGAGTCGCGCAGCCTTCGTGGCCTCCGGGGCTCGCCCAATCGGCCTAGAGTCGGGGTCAGCGGCTGCTCTGGAAGCACCCTCACTACTGGAGTGGACTTTCCAGCCGGGGCTGGCAATAATTCAAGCCGTTGCCCACCATCCATGCCCGCCTGGATACATCGAACAGGGAAGAAGCTCCGATCATGGCCACGCAAGAGAGTCTTGTCACGCTGCAACCCCGGGCCGTTTCCCTGCCCTGGGAGCCCGAGACGGCCAACGCCCTGACCCATGGGCTGGGCTGTGTCCTGGGCCTGATTGGCGCGGCCGTGCTCCTGACGGTGGCCTTGCACTCGGCCGACCCGTGGCGCGTGGCGGCAGCCGTCGTCTTTGGCGGCACACTGATCGGCGTCTACACGGCGTCGACCCTGTCGCACGTCGTCACCCGGCCACGGCCGCGGCACGCAATGCGGCGGCTCGACCAGGCGGCCATCTATTTGTTCATCGCCGGCTCGTACACGCCCTTCGCCCTGGTCTTCCTCCGCACGGGTCCTTGGTCGACGCTGCTCTATGTGATCTGGGCCATCGCTGCCGTCGGATTCATTCTAAAACTGTTCTTCGGCCATCAGGTCGAGTCGGTCACCACCGGGCTTTACCTCTTTCTCGGCTGGCTGCCGGCCCTGGCCGCCTGGCCGCTGATCGGTGTGGTCACGCCGCCGGGCCTCTTGTGGATGCTCTACGGTGGTCTGTGCTACACGGCCGGGATCTTCTTCCTCAAGCTCGACCGCGTCTCGCCCTACTTCCACGCCCTTTGGCACCTGGCCGTGCTGGCCGGCTCCGCCTGGCACTACTTCGCCATTCTTGACTGCGTCATCGGCGTCTACTGAGCTTTGCAGAAGCAGAAGTGGTGACCACCCTACACATGGAGGGCCACGCTCCGTCGTGGCCGCGTCATCCTGTACGCTCGGCCACGACGGAGCGTGGCCCTCCAAATCAGCATGTAGAGTAGGGCACACGTGCCCCACCACAAGTGAATTCAAGAATTCGAAGGACTAGCCGAATAGTACTTGGTGGGGCAGATGTGCCCCACCCTACGCTTGACGTTCCGAAGATATGCCATTGCGTTGACAGGAGTTGGATGCGGGACTAGGGTGAGGGGGGCTGGTCGTTCGATCAGCATGAGACGGGCGTGATGCCCATGAAAAAGACAAGAAGAAAGGTTCACTCGAATCCGAGGAGCCCTGGATCATGATTCGTCTGGCCTGTCCGCATTGCGGGGCGAAACTCAACGCGAAGGAGAAGCTGGCCGGCACGACGCTGCCGTGTCCGAAATGCCGTCAGCCGGTGACCGTGCCCGAGGGGGACGTCATCCAGCTCGACGACGCGCCGGCCGAGTCGCAAGACGTTCCGGTCGAGATCATCCACACCAGCCCGGACGAAGTGATCCATCCGGCCGAGTCGACCCCGGCGCCCACGCGTTTGAACCGGCAGAACCGCTACCTGATCTGTGACCCGACGAGCGTCGTGGCGACGTGGAAGAACGACGGGCGGGGCTGGATGCTGCGGGTCGCCTCGGGCTTCTCGCCGGCCAAGCGAAACCGCGACATCCTGCCGGCGCAGGGCAAGTTCGTCCTGGTCGAACTCGCGATGGAAACGGTCGACGAGGGCCTTCGCCTCGACGCGCTCACCAGCTACGCCCTGTTGGCCCGATTCGCCCTGACCAAGCTCGACCAGGGCGACGACGAGATCCTCCAAGCCATCACGGGCCCTGGTTGCCTCAACCGTGCGCAGAAAAACGCCATCCGCCTCCTCTTCGGCGACCTCTTCATGCGCGAAGTCTGGGGCGACTCGACCGACGTGCTCGACTATCTGGCCAACGCCGACTACCACTCCCCCGGCAGTCGCCCTCTGTAGCAGGCGATCCCCGTCGCCGATCCGCCGCGGCAGCCTCTACCCCTCACCGCCCGGCCTTCTTCCTCGAAGCCGCGTTGTCCTTCCCTCCGGCGCGTTCCTTCTTCGCGCCTTTTGCCTTGGATTTCTCTTGTGTCGGCGAGGATTTTTTTCGAGTCGGCGGCGGGTTCGGTTTCTGGGACAATTGGAAATACCACAAACTCCGGTGGTTGCCGTAGAGCAAGCCGCGCCGCTCGGGGAGGTATTCGAGTGTGTTGACGTCGGGGGTGAGTTGGTCTTGAAAGAGAGGCTTGGGGCTCAGGCGTTCCTTAAACTGTTCGTACGTTGCGCCGTCGAAGGAGACACGAGCCAGGGGATGGAAAGACCAGATCCAGCCATCGGCTTCGGTCAGCGGTGCCTGGACGTCCCGGTCGTGCGCGATCACTCGCTTCGAAGGCTTGACGCCGGGGATGAATTGACTCGACTTCGGCGCATTGGTCCACCGAACCACTTCGCTCCACTTGTTGGTTTTCAGATCGAACTGGATGATATTCGCGGTGCTCACGTCCAGCGGTCCCCAAGCGAACGTGAACCACATCCGTTCGCCCGGCAGTCGTCCATACCACGTCGGCCGCCAACGGCCTGTCGGTTTGAGCCGTTGCAATCCGAGCGTGGCCACGTCGAATTGGTACAAGCCGGAAGTCTTGTCTCCGTTGGCCAGGAACAACACTCGTCGACGGGCAACGTCATAAGTGATCCCTTCGAAGAAGTGCTGGGGGCCATCAAGGGGCGACCTCGCATCGGCGCGGGCACTGGACGCAAGCACCTGCCACCCGTCGCCGCCGGAATCATGCCAATGCACGTAGCTTCGCTTGTTCGTTGTTCCGAAGCTGGTCAGGGCGAATATCTTTCCGTCGACCGCGGCGGCATAGTCGATCGTATTGGTCGGCATGCCCGGCGTGTTCGACTCGACGATCTTTTGCGGCGGCGAGCCGTCCAACGGAAACGCGAGCATTCCGCCGAAGTGCGGCAGGGCATAGTAGAGCGTGTCGTCGGTCGACGGCGCCAATTTGAGCGGATACTGACACCGGTCGAAGACATGCCGATCCGGTGGGCCCTGGATGACCCAGCGGCCGTGGATGCCCGGGACGCCCGGCGGGAGAGGGTCCAAATCCACCTGGCCGACAATCCGTGTCGGCTTTCCCTCGAAGGGAATGTGGAACAGCTTCACGCGATTGCGTTCCTCCTGGAAGAAACCGGCCACGTAGACGGCGTCGCCGCGCACGGCGGGTTTCGACAGGGCCACGAGGTTCGGATGATCGCGAGTGTCAAGGAGACGCCGGGCGTCGGTCCAAGGATCGCGCGCGAGGCGTTGTTGGTTCTTGAATCGGGGATCGAGCTTTGCATATTCCGCCAGGAACTGGCGCAGCTTCATCTTGGTTTGCCGATTTCGCCCGTCAAGGCAACGCAGCTTTCCTTCTTCCAGCAGCGACAGCGATTCGCGAGTCAAGCGAACCACTTTCACGACATCTCGATCGTACGAATGAACAACCCAGAGGTATCTCGGCCATGTGTCGCGATAGATAAAACACACGCTGCTGAAGTAGTTGGCGTGATTGAAACAGTAATGGCACGCCAGGAGGTCGAGGATGTTCAACGCGACTTCCTTGCGCCCCACCATGAACTCCCATATCTCGTCGAGCAAGCGTCCCCGCTCGTCATTCGTCATCACCGTCGAATTCAGCACGCCGCAGATGACTTCGTAGCACGCCAGCCGTTCAAGGTCGGCCTTTTTCACGCCCGGTTTTTCGACGGCCTTCTTCGCGAACTCGATGACTTCTCGTGACTGCTTGCGGATTTCCTCCGTCGAGAGGCGTCCGGTCGCCTGTCCAAGCCAAAGCTGCCCCAGCTTGCCGAACGCACGCATTCCCGGCAGACGATGCTGTTCCATCTCGTCAAACAGCTTCTTCAGTCGCGAGTCGTCGTCGGGCGTCAACCGCCAAAAGAAGTTGTCTTGCGGGACGATGATCACCGACAGCGGGTAGACGTACGTGACTTTCAGGTTATGACAACCGGTCAACATGGGACCTCGGCGATCAAGGAGCGCCGCCACCCGGTGGCCGTGCTCCACCATGACGTCGGTCCATCGGGCCGAATCGGGTAGGTACTTCCAGCAGTTGGCCAGAATGATCACGTAGGGTTCGAGATATTGATAAGGCCACTTGGGATTTTGCCATTGTTTGGCGTAGTAGGGCAACACAACGTCCAACATCACGTGTTCATAGCGGCTCATCAACACAAGCATGAGTTGCTTATTCTCGTCGTTCCATCCGCCCGACGACCGACGCATTGCATGGATCAAGTTCGCCATGCTGTAGCCGTAGAACGTCGGATTATACATGATCTTGTAGTGGTGGAGTTCTTTCAGCGTTCCCTCCGTTTTCGCGTGTTCGTAAAATTCGGTGAAGAACTCGACCGAACGGATGGCGTCGGTCAGGACCCGCTTGCGATTCGCTTCGGTTTGTTCGACCTGGCGAAAGGTCTCGCAGCGCCCGCCCGCATGACGGCCTCGCCTCGGGTCGTTGTCTGGGTCATAGAGGTGGGCCGCGCGCTGATAGTAGACGTTGGCGACGATCATCTTCACGCTAGGCCCCGGAGTGGCCAGCGTCATGCACCCTTCCATGAGCATCACCGCGCGGTCGTAGTGGCGAAGCTTCAATTCGTGACTCATTTCGGTGAGCATGCGAAGCGCGTCGGCGCCACGATCGGGTTTGTGCTTCGCGGCCGTCGCGCTGAGCTTTTCGAGAATGCCCGCCAACAGCTTGTCGACCAGTTCCGCCGCCTCGTTCGTTCCGGCGGTCGCCTCGACGCGTCGTTTCTTCTCGTCCGGCGAGGTCAGAATGGCGGTTGCCTTGAGCTGGGCGTCACCCTCCCGGGCGATTTCCAACTCGATTCTCTCCAGCGACGCCAACAGCGCATTGGCCGGGGCGTCGGGGCTGATGGCCCGTTCGCGGCGGATATGTTCGAGGCTCCGGCGCTCCAGCAGCGTGACGTCGGGTGAACGCACCAACGCCCGCTCCAAGAGCCGGCCGATCGCCTCGCAATAGGAGTCTTTCTCCATCGGCAGGTCGACGTTGCGGGTGGTCACCAGGCTGACCGTCTTCTTCGCCCCGGGGGCCGTGCGGTGCTTGGCCACGGCCGCCTCGACCGTCTCGGCCATTCCCACCGCCGTCTTTTCGCCACCGGCCGATAGCGTCTCGTCGCACAACCGCGCGCCGGTCCGGGCGTCGAAGACCACCAACCCCATTGCCCGTTGTTTTTTCGCTTTGGGATCACCCTCCAAAACGGCCAGAAGATCGACGGTGAGGATCTTTCCCACCCGAATCGCCATGGCCGGATCACTCATCCCATCCAAGGCAAGCGACTGTTCCTCGAGCAGCCGGTTGATCGCGCCGCGCTCGAGCAGCGACACGTTCTCCAACGCGGCAAGCTGTGCCTCGGCCAGCGCCATCGCGTCCAGGGCGTCCTTGCTCCGCAGGCCCGTGACCAGGGCAAGCCGTGTCGGCGTGAATGCATTAGCGGGAGAAACGCGTGAACGTTCCGGCTCGACGCTCTGGGCTGCACTGAATGAGGACAGAAGAAAGAAGAGAAGCGGTAAGAAAAGAACCTTGAGCAGTGCCCGGGTGTATTTGTGAGAAAATGAAACTGTGCGTGTTGTCGTTCTGTCCATGGTCCTCGAATCCTTCATTATGTTCCAAGGAGAAGGAGGGGTTCGGCCTGTAACACTGGCCGGACCTATTTCAAATCGAGCAGCCAGAGTGACGTTTGGTTTCCGTAGAGGACGCGGCGGTTGCGGTCGATCAGATCGAGGCTCCGCCAGTGGAAGTTATAGGCCCGCATGAGATAGTCTCCCAAATGGAGGCTGTGGGGTTCGATCGAGGGATACACCTCTTGCGTCTTGCCGTCGAGAGAAACCCGACCGAACGGCTCGCTTGTCCAAAGCCAATCGCCGACTTGCGCGTAGGGTGGTTGAGCCAATACCTTGGGGACGATCAGGGTCGACGGGTCGACGGCCGGGCTGGAGAAACAGGGGGTCGGCGTGCTCGAGTAGAGGACCGACGTCTTGGACGTCTTCACGTCGAAGCGAACGAGCGACCATTCGAGCATGTCGCTCGACTTGACCGCGAACAGCAAGTTGCCGTCGGCCTCTTGGGCGAACCAACAAGGCTCCTGATCCATGGGCACGACGCGCGACAGGGTGTTGGACGTCGTGTCCAGTCGCCAAAGCCCCATCTGATCCAACGGTCTGATGACGACGAAATAGACGCCTCGCCTGGCTGGGTCGGAATAGATCCCGTGCAGGAAGGTCGTGGTGTTGTCGGCGTTGTCCAGCGGAGTCTTCTTGATGCTCCGGCGCGAGGAGACGATCGTCTCGACCTTCTTCGTGCCCACATCGAACGAGACGAGGAACCCGCTGGAACTGCCGAGCTTGGCGTAGATCTTGCCGTTGACCAGGGTCAAAGCCGCGACGTAGTTCGACGGCAGCCCGTGGTGCATGTCGAACCAGCGGACTCCTGGCGGGTCTTTTCGACCGGGCTCCTGCTTGGGATCGCCTTTCGATTTCAAATCCACTCGGCAGATGCCGTTTGTCATCGTGGGAATGTAGGCGTATCTTGTTCCAACAGCCGGGATGTGGTTCGAGGCGTATTGAATCCGCCGGCCTCTCGAGTCGGGAAGGTATCCCTTGCCGATCGGCGGATAGAGCTTCGTTTCGCCGTCGTCGATCCGGATGCGCAACAACTGGAGATACCCTTGCGGCCACTTGGGCGTCTGGCCGATGCAAACCGCATAGAGGTATCCGCCGCGCAGCACGGGCGTCGAGACGGCCCGCAGGCCGGGATGATCGGCCACATGGAACAGCTTGGTCGACTTTTTCCACGGCACGGGCGTCGGTTTGGCCAGGTCGGGCCGAGCGCGCCGCATCACGTCTCGGAGGTAGAACAGCCGGTAGCGGGTCCTTCCCAGCGCGTTGTCGAGCACTTTCACTTCCGGGTCTTCGGACAGCTTCAATCCCAACTCGGCGCTCTCGATCAGCGTCGGGAAGTGTTTCTCGCCGACGAACATGTGCATGCCCAGGTTGGGCAGCCGAAAGCGGAACGGGTCGTAATGGCTGCGGGTGAGGTAGTGGGGCTCGGTCGCCTTCATCGCCACTCCGTACGTCAATTCCTTCCGCCGCATCATCAGGTCGTGAACCGCCATGACGGCTTCCCATTTCTCCTGGATCGTGTCGAGGAACTCGACTCCGTCGAGCAGGGCATAGTAGATGATCGCGCGCGAGTCGTTCGGGTAGCGGGTCGGTTGGTCGAGTTCCTTTTCCGCGTATTGGCCCAGTTCGAGGAACGCCTCGGCGGTCACCTGGTCGGGCGGGCGTTTGTCGTCGTTGAAGAGGCGGCTAATCATGCCGAGTTTGCCCAGCACGCGGATGGCCGGCTCCTTGTGCCGCATCATCTTTTCGAACAGCGGGTTGAGCCGCCGTTCGTCTTGCGGCGTCATCTTCCAAAGCCCCTCGCCGACAACGCGGTCCAACTGGGCCACGCGATCCATCGGGGCCACGATCATCATGTTGATGTTGCAGAACGAGTTGTGGTAGACACCATACTTCTCGGCCAACGGCAGCCAACCTTCGAGCAGGTCGACCGTGTCCGTTGTCCAGGCTTCCGACGTGTTCGAGAAGAGATCGACGTTGTTCAGCAACACGCGGAGGTAATTGGTGTAGTGGATGAACGACGGACGGTCTTTGACCGTGCGGCGCATCGCGGGGTGAATCAGGTTGATTTCGAGGTCGCGATAACGCCCTTGGAGCCGCTTGAAATCCTGGAGCGTCTGTGGGGTGTGCCCCTCGACGATGGCCGAGAGGTTCTCGAAAGCGAGAACGATTTCGATTTCGCTCTCGTCGTTGGCATCCGCCATGAACGAACCGCTGAAGGCGTGGACCATCTTCTGCTGCTCGGTCACAAGCGATTCTCCGGCGCGGAGTCGATACTCGTACAGTTTGCGGCGGTAGTCCAGCGCTCGAGAAAGGAGCGACAACGACGATCGGACGAGCCTGGGGGTCGTGCGGATTTTGGGAGCAGGATTAAATCCCTGCCGGTAAATCAAAACGCGGGCATAGAACGCGTGGAGCTTCGCGGCCGTCTCCAGGACCTCCAGATCGTCGGGCCAGAGCGCGTAGGCGGCCTCGATGGAGGCGAGAGCCTCGACGTGGCGATTGGCGACGTACATCGCTTTGGCTTGATGGACGAAGCGTTTGGCCTCTTCCCGCCGGTCGACTTCCACATTCGGCACTGCGACGCTCAGCTTGGGTGCCAGCTTCGTGATGACCTGGCCCGCCAGCGTCCAGATCTTGCGTATCGGACCCTCGACCGAGATCCTTGCCAGTTCGCGCCCGTCGGCCGTCGTTAAGGCGGCGACGGCGCGAATCTGCTTCGGGGTGGATCCCTTCTGCAGGTCGACATGGAGCATCAGGACCGAAGCAAGCAGGTCGCTCAGGTCGTTGTTGCCGGTGACGGCTTTCTCGCGGGTGATGCGTTCGAGCCGGCGTCGTTCGAGCACGGCGAGCCCCTCGACGTTCGTCAGCCGATTCTCGAGCAGGTGGTGCATGCCCGCGCAAAAGCCGTTGTATCCCATCGGCAGGTCGTCGTTCCGGACGGCCTTGAGACAGATCGTCTTCACGTCTTTGCCCACGGCTGCTCGTTTTTTGACGGCGGCACGGACGATCCGCGCGATGGCCTCGGCCTGTTTTTCGGCGTCTCCCTTGGGCAATCGCTGATCGGCCAGGCGAAGACCGGTCCGCGTGTCGAAGACCAGCAGTGCCAGCGGGCGTCGGTTCTCCGGCGCGAGCTCGAGCATGGCGAAGACCTGGACGGAGGCCAACTGGCCGATCCGGACGGCGTGCCGGCTATCCACCATCGTGTTCAGCGACATCTCCAGTTCCAGAAGGCAGCGGTCGATCTCGTTGCGTTCAACCAGGGCCACCCCGCTTTCCGTCGATAGCATGGCTTCGGACAGGGCCAACACGTCCCGGGCGCTCTCCCCGCCGGCCACGCAGATCAGGGCCACCCGCGTCTTCCCCGGCGTGGGATTTTTAGGCGCAGGCTTCTTCTTCGCAGGCTTTTTCGGCGATTTCTTCTTCGGAGCCTTCTTCGGCGAAGTGTTTCGCGCCTTCTTCGATTCTTTCTCCGTGGGCGTCTTATATGATATTTGCACGGCTGCGGAGTCGACACCGTTCAACGGACGGCCCGTTTCGGACTCGGCAAGTCCAGGGACGCAAGAGAATGTGAGTCCATGGGCCAGGACGGCGGCCAGGAGAGATCGCAGGAGCATGGAGTGGATGCCTTCGTGTGTTGGAACGCGGGAAACAGGGAAACATCACCAACCCCGAGTGGAACAGGAATGGGGGCATTCCTGCCGGGCCACGGGATCGGTGATGTTTCGGTTGTCGGGTTGGTTGTCCGTCAGGGGCTATTCGTTGTCGGAACTGGGAATGGTCTTATCGAAGTGTTTCAGGAGTCGGACTCCCAGCTTTTGCCCGGCGTCTTGCAGGGCCTTCTTGCCGGCGATGTTTTCCGACAGGTCGGACGCCCGGGTGGTCACTCGATCGGAGAGGACGACCTTGCCGTCCTTGCGGCGGATCACGTTGATTTCGGCCCGCGATGCGCAGTTGACGATGTTGCCGATTCGCGAGGCGAACTCGCTGAAAGCCTCGCCGGCGATCAGCATGTCGACTTTCTCGAGGCTCCGAGGCCAACTGTCTGGGTCCTTCATGGTCTGGTATCGGGCGAAATCGGTCAGTTCGTTCTCGGGGACATCCTGCACCTTGAATCCGCATTGGATCAGCATCTTCTTGATCTCGGTCTCGACGGCCGGGTCGATCGGCTGCCGGACGCGAGGCGAGGCGTGATGCTGCTCCCGAATGATGACGGCCACCACCGGGAGCTTGCGTCCGGCCAGAGCACGCTTGAACGGACCGACCAGATCGACCGGTCCTTTGTCGGTGGCGACCAGCTTGGGACCGACCTTCTTCAGCTTGTCGGAGAGCTTGTCGGCCAGGGTGACGGCCAGCTCGCCCAGGTCGTCCGAGGCGTCTCCCTTAACGAGCACGCCCTCGGTCAAGCTGGTTTCGGTCCCGACCAGCTTGGCCGTGATGTAGATTTTCGACCCGAGCTTGAACGCCCGGCCGGTCACGACGATCTTGGCGCCGACCAAATTGCCGACCTTGACTGCCTGGCTGGAGTCGACCAGCCCGGTCATGTTGAGTTCCTGCTCCTGGAGCGTCTTGGCCAGCGACTGGCGGTCGACCAGCTTGATGCCTTTGGCGTCGCCCAGCATGGCGCCGATCGCTTCGGCGATGTCCTTGCCGAGTTGGGGATGTGCCGGATCGGAACCCCCGAAATCGAGCACGGCCACGGTCAGGGGCTTCTTGCCTTCCGTCTCGGCGGCCCAGGCGTTCACCGCGCAGGCGCACGCGACGCCCAGCACAACACACAGAGTCCATGCAACGTGTTTCACGGTACACCTCACGGTAAAATAGGGGTGGTTACAGGTGGCAATGTTTCGATTGCAGCACGTTTGGAATGATGACGATGACTCGGTCGAAGGGTTGGCTCGACGGGAGACGTCAGGTAATCGATCGCATCGCTCAAGAACAGTTGGCTGCGCGGGTCTCGCTCCCACGAGCCCAACGGGACTTGGCACAAAACGAGCCGCCCCCGGCCGATCTTCTTGATGGCCACTAGCGCGTCGATCGGCACGGGCTGCTTTCCCGGCTGCTCGCGCGGCCAATAGGCGATCTCCAGCACGGGCTCGTCGGCCGGCAGACGAACGGCCCAGAGATCATGCTGGCCCGAGGCCGGATCGCTCAGGAGGAGTCGCCGGTTCAGCGGGTGGTTGGTTTTCCACTGAAGTTTCTTCGGCGCGGCACGGCGGACCAGCGGATAGCCGGCCAACCGGGGTGGCTTCTTCTGGCAGAGGATCAACACGTTCGCGCCTGCTTTGATCATATCAAGCAGGGCGGTCTGCCCAAAAGGCGAAGCGGGAATCCGGTCCTCGCCGACGAGCACGATATCGGCCTTGGAGAAAGTCAATTGTGAATCGTCGTCGATCCGCTGGTGCGGGATCTTGAAGCGATTCAAGGCGGCCGGGATGCCCTCGGGCGTGTCCCAGACGACGAGCCGTTTCTTGCCCAACCGCCGGCCCACGCCGTCGAGCAGGTTCGTCGGATAGACGTGCAGCGGCAGCTTGCCCTCGGCCAGTGTCTTTCGACCGTCGACCGCTTGTAGACGGTAAGAAAATTGCATGGTGGTGGGCACGCGGACCTCGGGCAGCGTCAGGGCGAGTTTGCCAGAGCGTTTCTGATCGTTCAACTCAAACTGGCCCGACTTAAACACGACTTCGCCGTAACTGAGTTGCCAGAGGACGACCGCCTGGGGCATGGAGACCGTGTTGGCCCATTGCACCGTCACGGTCTCTTCGACGCCGCCGAACCAATGCCCTTGGTTCGATAGGGTCACGATCAGCATGACGACGGCTTCCTTCACGGTCTTGCTCCCGATGTGTTGACGGCCGTGCAGGCGACGGCCAGCTTGTAATCGTCGCCGTTGGCGACCAGGCGGCCGACGTCGCGGATCTGGCCGGGGTCGGCCTTGCGCGTCGTCGCCAGCGCGGCCAGCGCCTCGCCCGGCAGGTCGGGACGCCGAAGTTCGACCAGGAGCGACGATTCCGTGTCCGAAGCGGCAATTTCGTAGAGCAACTCGCGATCGGGCCCCAGAGGCACGCTGAATCGGGCCGCCTCGCCGGGCACGATCACCAGGTCGGCGTCCGAGAGAACTTTATCTCCGTGGGTCAGGACCAACCGCAAAACCATCAGCTTGTCCGGCTTGTCGGCCGCGGCCGGTCGCAGGCCCAATTCGGCCGAATCACTCGAAACGAGCACCCAGCCGGCCTGCCCGTCGAAATCGTTCGAGACGTTGCCGAAGACCTCCACGCTCTGGTCGATGCTCTCTTGAGAGACTTGGGCTACGGGTTGTGACTGGGTCTGTTTGGTTGGAGTGCCCTGCGGCGCCTGGGCCATCCGCGCGCGATCAGCCCGGGACTGCAGAAACAACGACCATCCCACAGCCGCGATCAGCAACGTGACGGCCATCGCCACTGACCAGAGAGGTCCTCCCCTCCTTCGCTGGCCTGCGCTTTTCGATGAGACCTCTGTCGGCGAGACATCGTTCAGCCGCAAGGGGCGCGGTTCGATCGGGGCCGGAGCCTCCGGGCACTTCAACAGCGAGCGCAGCTCGTCGTACTCCTCCAACACGGCCCGACACGCTTCACAGCCGTCGAGATGGTCGAGGATCCGGCGCGCCGCGTCTAGTCGGGCACGGTCCCAGTCCCCATCTAGTATCTCGCGTTGCAGGGCGTTGCACGGTTCGGACATGGCGAACACTCCCTCTTGACCTGTTCAAGCCAAGGCACTGTCAAGGAATAAGTTACCGACTTTGTTCTGTAGGGAACGCCCTCCGTGGCGTTCCATGCACCGCGATTATGGCCTATTTTCCGCAGCCCGCGGAACGCCACAGAGGGCGTTCCCTACAGTGACGGCGATGACCTCAATTCGGTGAGTTGTTCTTTTACAAATCCCAAGTGAACTTAATACGACTCGAAATTCTCACCCGTGAATCTGACGATTCACCAAAAAACGTCGCAGCCGGTCGAGACCTTCGTGCAGGCGGCGGGAGACTTCCGAGGGGCTCACTTGGAGTAGCTCGCTCACGTCGTTGCCCGACATAGCCTCCATCACTCGCAAGATAACCACCGTTCGCGTGGGCTCCTCCAGTTGCTCCAGAGCAACCAGGGCCAGGTCGCGCCGATCGACGATTTCGGTTGGCCCGGCGACTCCCGGCGCGGCGGCCTCGTGCTCGCGCAACACGCGTCGCTCCGTCACCCGACGACGCAGCAGACGCAGGCTCTCGCTGACCGTAACCTTGGCCAGCCAACTCTTCAACGCGCCGGCGTCACGGATCTGGTCGCGCTGCCGCCACGCCTTCAGCAGGGCCTCCTGGCACACGTCCTGGGCCGCTTCCGTGTCGCGGAGCACCCCATAGGCGATCCGGCAATACATGGGCCCATGGCGTTGGCTGTGCTCCTCGAGCAGGCCGCGCCAATCGGCTCTGTGTGTTTGCGTGTCGCCCACGGGCAGAAGTCCTCGCCGAAACGTCAACTGGGGCTGTCTTGGCCCCTCTTTAATTGGGATGCGCGAAAGCGGCCGCTTTTTGGGCCTGTTTTCAACAGCCATGGCTGTCGAATTACCCCACGCCGCAGCAACCGTGTAGAAGATCCAGAATACCACACCACGGAGTGGATAGCCACTCCCGCGAGTGAGCCGTCTCGGGACATGGTGTCAGCAAAAACGTGATGTCTGGCCGATTGCCCTTCCCGACGATTCGGGTGATATACACTTGGAAAGGCCGTGTTCCGAGCAGTCGGCCATGGGATCAAGGGCCGTTTCGGGTCAAGCAGAAAAGGATGGTGAAATGGTACGGGCGTCACACGTGTTGAGATGGTCGGTCGTCTGTTGCATTGGGCTGGCCGGGATCGGGCAGCAGGAGGCCCTGGCCGCGGGAGAGCGGGTGACGCTGGGGATTCAGGTCCGGGAAGTCGGGTCGCCGATGGTCCGGCGGCTGGGCATTAGGGCGGACCGGGGCGTGGTGCTCGTCGGGATTCGACCGCAGGGCGCGGCGGCCCAGGCGGGACTCCAGCCGGGTGACGTCGTCGTCCGGTTCGGCGGCGTCGACACGCCTTCGGTCGACGCGCTGACGGCCGTGCTGCGTCAGGCGACGGTTGGCCAGTCGTACCGCGTCGAAGTTCAGCGCAACGGACAATTCGTCCACGCCGACGTGAAGGGCCTGCCGCAACCGCCGCCTCCGCCGGACGGCTATCCACGAACGTTCAACCTGGGCCTGTTGGCCACGTCGGCCGGCACGCCGTTGGCCCATCGCATGGGAATCGAAACACCGACCGGCGCCGTCATCACCAAGGTTCGGCCCGGGAGCGCGGCGGCCCAGGCCGGTCTGCGGCGAGGGGACGTGATCGTCGACTTCGCCGGACATCCGACCGACACGTTCGAGGACTATCAAGTGGCCGCCTACCGCTGCCCCTTGGACAGCCGACAGCGCGTGACGTTCGTCCGTGGCCAGCAGCGCCACACGACGAGCATCACCATTACCAGCGGGCCGCGGTTGGATCTGCCCTGGTACTACCGCCATCCCCAGGGCGTCTACGGTTTCCGCCTGCTGCCCGAGTGGCAGGCGTTCAAGGTCGACCAGCCAAACGTACCATTAGCGCGGCAATACGATCGGGTGATCTCGGTTTTCGCGGGCTACGAGCTGCGATGCTACAATGGTTTCACCAGGACGGCCGACTCGGAGGCAACCCTGCAGCAGTTCGTGCGCAACGAACTTCAACGCCATCCACAAGCCGCGTCAGGCCGCGCGCAACTCGGCCCCGCGACGGCCGCCTGGGTGGCGACACGCGCGGCGAACGAACCCTACCTGGTCTATCGGATGGCGCTGGCCAATCAAGGCCGGGTCTATCGGGTCGACGCCTACGCCCCGGTGCTCTCCGACGGCGCGCGTCTTCCGGCCCCGATCGTCGCGACGCTTGAGACGCTCGAGTTTCGCCCGATTGACCGCCCGACGCCTCAGCCGACGCCCGCTCCCGTGCCCGCCCCGACACCGCAACCGCCTCCCGAGCCGACGACGCCCGACCTGTAGCCAGCACGGGAACGAATCATCCAGCGCGAATTCCTCGCACTAACGTTCCTGACGTGTGATGCGTTGCCGGAACTGCTGGCATCTCGGCAGCTTGCTATACGTGTCCCGCTGCGGTAGTATGCACGAGTGGCTGTCAACTATTCGATGGCTGCGCCGGACGGCATGCTGAACCCTGCGAGTGTGCAGCGGTTCGACGCGAGAAGCGGCGGTTTTGCGGTTCGATGTTGACTTTTTCCGAGGAGGGCGCGGACATGTCAATCGAGGTGAAATGTCCCGGGTGTGGACGAGTGCGTTCGGCTCCGGAGGAGTGGCAAGGGAAGCAGGCGCGATGCAATGACTGCGGCACGATGATGACGATCTCGGCGGCCGTTCCGGCGTTGCCCGCGACACGGCCCGTCGCCCCCTCGTCGCCTCCACCCATGGCGCCATCTTCACCCAAGTCGGCATCCGTCTTGGACGATCCACCCTTACCGGTACTGGAAGAGAATCCCTTGCTGGCCGAAGACGAGAGCTTCCCGGACTTGACGAAAAATGCGTCGGCGCTCGAACCGGCCGAGACCACGCTGCGGTCGAAGACAAGCGTTGACAATCCAACGCGGTTCGTGATGGAGGGGATGATCGAATCATTCAGCCTGGGGCGAATCGTCTTCGTTGTGCTCGGGATGGCGGGCATGGGGCTGGTGTGCCACATGCTGTCGTTGTTGTCCGACGAGTTGGTCAAATCGCAATGGAGCACGACGCCAGCCACGGTCATCTTTTGGCTGACGGTGGCCCTCGTGGTCGGTCTCTCGGGAATGCTTGTCGGCGGGTTGGCGTACATGTGCAGCCAAGACGGCCGGCGGAGCGGGGCGACCTTCTTGTCGGCGTTTGCCTACTGCGGTCGTCGTTTCCCAGCGTTCTTCGGCGGGGCCCTGCTCTTCGCGGGCCTGCTGGGCGCGGCGTCGTGGCTTATGAATGCCTTGGTCTTCAAGCTGAACACGTACGATCCAGTCGGCAAGTCGGTCGCCGCCGCCCTCTTCCTGCCGCAATTCATCGTGAACGTACTGGTCATCTTCCTGACTCTGATCAGTGTAGTCTTCTTCAGTGTGATGGTGGTGGAGAAACGAGGGCCGATCCGGGGCATGGAGCGTCTGGCTCAAATGCTCACCCGGCACACCGGTTCGTTGCTGACGACGTTCTTCGTGTCGATGGGGTTGATGATCCTGCAAGTCTGGGTCATGAAGGTGATCTTGCTCTGCGCCAGCACGCCAACACTGATTTTCAACGGTCCCCGTGCGCCGCTTGCCCAGCAGCTTATGACGTGGTCGCTTTCTGACTTGCTAAACGGCCAGATTTTTCCTTCTTCGACGATGCCTGATCGACCGGGGATGATGTCGAGCCGACATGGCGGGTTTTACTCGTCCAACCCCAGGACGGGAGATCTCTTACGCCAGTATGCGTTGGCCCTGGTGTGGATGATATTCGTGGCCGTGCCAGTGACATTCTGGGTGTCCACGTTCACGCGCTACTATGAGGCCATGCACCCCAGGTTGGCCAAACGGCCGCCGTAGGATGCGATCTTGCCGAAACCCGACTCTTGCAAGTCCATGGCCATGGCCCAACCAACGATTTCCGACGATGACATGTTGCAGGACTACCGCTGGCTCGTGGGCGCCGAGGGGGAACGGTGGTTGCGCGAGTTGGCCGATGCCGATCCGAAGGCACCGGCCACGGTGGCCCGGTTGCGACGTGAGCTGTCCGCCCAGCGGACTCACTTGGTGCTCGAACAGATCGAGCTTCGCCGCCGAGCCAAAATGAAGTTTGCCCGGGCGGACGAGATGTTCTTCACCAGGCGAGGGTTGGAACAGGCCACCGACGAGATGATCGCCGCGTACAAGGCCTGGCGGTTCAAGGTCGACGCGCCGGCGGCCGATTTGTGTTGTGGCGTTGGGGGCGATCTGCTGGCCCTGGCCGGTCGTGGACCGACGCTGGGCGTGGACCGCGATCCGATCGTCGCCCTGCTGGCTGCCGAGAACGCGAGTCGATTGGGGCGGGCCGCCGCGCAAGTGCTCTTGGCCGATGTGGCCCAGCGGCCGTGGGACGCGAGGGTGTCTTGGCATCTCGACCCGGACCGGCGGACGGCCGGGCGTCGCTCGGTGCATCCGGCCAGCCATGATCCCGACGCGGCGACGATCGACGCCCTTTTAGAACAATCGCCTGACGGGGCCATCAAGCTCGCCCCAGCGGCGGTCGTGCCCGGGGCGTGGCGGCGCGGGGCCGAACTGGAGTGGATCAGCCACCGCCGCGAGTGCCGGCAACTGGTCGCCTGGTTCGGCCGGTTGAGTTCCGAACAGGGTATGTGCCGCGCGACGCGGATCGAGGCGCCCGGCCCATCCGATCCTGAACTGTCCGTGCATTCGATCCAAGGCCAGGCCGCCTGTCCGCTGGTCGAGGCGGACGAGGTGGGTCCTCTGGTCTTCGAGTCCGACCCGGCCGTCCTGGCCGCCGACCTGGCGGGCGAACTGGCCCGACGGCATGACCTGACAGCCTTGATCCCCGGCGGCGGCTTCCTGACCGGTCCGCACCCGGTCGACGAGCCCTTGCTGGCCGCATTCGAAGTGGACGACGTCCTCCCGGCCGACCTGGCCAAATTGAAGCGTCACATCTCGGCCCGACGACTGGGACCACTGGAAATCAAGATCCGTGGTCTGCCGTTGGACCCGACCACTGTCCGCCGCCGCCTGCGTGCCCGGGGCGACACGCCCGCCGTGCTCATTCTCCTCCGATGCTCGATCGGCTCGCTGGTTCTGCTTGCCCGACGCTGCCTGTCTTAAGGCAGTCCGCGGTCTTGTGGATCGCCGCATAGGGAATGAGCAACGGATGGCGGACCGAAACCCGGTCTTGTTATCGATTACAGTCCTCTACTGTGGTCCGCCGTCAGTCTATCCCATAGAAGTGCAGTTGCGCTCGAGCCACTCTTCGGCCGACGCGGCCGGTAGATCGCTGGTGCAGAGTCGGGTGAAGCGCTTCTGGGCGCCGAGAATCCGACGGACCACGATGCGACTTTCGATGGCCTCGTCTTCCGACATCCCAAGACGCCCGAGCACCTGTTTTACCCGATCACCGGCGAACACCCGCATGAGAGGATCGTCTAACGAAATATGAAACGTGAGGCGGACTCGGCAGGGAATCTGTTCCAGCAAGACGATCAGGGCCTCGTCATGCGATGCGAGCGGATGGCGTTCCGCCGCAAAGACATCGATCCGCTGCGTTGGATTTGACTCGGCGACCGGCGGGGCCTGGGCTGTCAGGTCGTCGACCGTGGCAACGAGAACCGTCTGCCTATCAAAACCGGCTTGCTCAACCAATGTCCGAAGCGCGTCGGCGCAATCGGCGAAATGGGCCGCCAGCACCACTACGTTAGGCCTATCAAGTTCGGCCAGCGCCTGGTTCGCTTCCGCCACGATTCCCCGCAGCTTCGCCTCGCCCGTCATCCACACCCGGTCGCAGACGATCTCGACATTGCTCTTCGGTTTGAACCAGTTGAATAGGCCCATCGCGCATCCCTTTGTTTCGTGTTTGGGCAAGTCGTTCGGTAGGCACCCAATCGCAGGCGTCGGTTGGTCAATATCATTGCGCCATGGCGTAACGCATCTGTCGGTCGCGAATGGCTTTGAGTTGGGCTTCAACCTGGTCGCGAAGGCCGGTTTTCCAGGCCTTGGTCAGGGCGTCCAGCAGAACGTCTTCCACCGTTTTATCTGGCTGGGAGCGGATCGCTTGGATCAATTCGGCCAGGGGCGAGGATTCGCCGGGCCGGCGGTTGCCCAGGATCGTGTCGACCTCCTTCGGGTCCAGCTCGCGGATCGTCTTGGCCATCGCCCGAACGCACTGGCCGAGGATGCACCGGTCGTCCAGCAGCACGCGGCAATCGTTTTGGAAATGGGCGGTCGACAGTTTCTGGAGCCCTCGGTCCGCGAACGCGCCGGCCAGCGGGGCGTTAACCCGTTCGAGCCCCACCGCGGCTGCCAGGTGGAAGATCGGCCCCGCCTCGTCCGATTCCCACAATCTGGCCAACTCGACCTGCGTGTATTTCGCTTCTCCGGCGGCGGTGAGCGCTACCTCGCGCATGGCGGTCCACGGCCACGAGCGGCGCGGGAAGAGCAGATCGGCCGCCGGCAAACCGCGAGAAAGGCTGAAAAACTTTCCCCATGAATGCTTGAACTTTCTCTCTACTTCAAGCGATGCGGGGATCCCGAATCGTCGATCCTCGCTGATTTCCGGCGTATCCTCGAATCCGCCGAGTTTCGCCAGGTCGTTAAGAGAATCAAACGCATGTTTTTCGTGCATCTTGCGAATGAACCGAATCCAACGAAGCCTCTCGGGCCTGACGTCCGTCACCGCGCCAACCAGCTTCTCATCACCCAGGATCGCAAGCACGGAACTCAAGGGAGCATTCTTGTCGAATCGGTTGGGCGCGTCGGCTCCCGACGCCATGACCTCCTTGCGGCAAGACTCAAACGCGCCTTTCTGAAAGTGGAATCGCATGCCGTCCTTGGCTCCGGGCTCCTTTTGGAAAACCATCTCCAACAATCGGCCCGTCGCCACGTCCACGCGGAGAACGCTGCGTTCCGGATGAACCACCGTCAGAACGCCGTCCTTGATCGTGCTGTGGCTGCCTTTCACCACGGTGGGTTGGGCGATGAAGAAAGCGGGCGAGACAGTCACGGAGAAACGAATCGGCAGGGAAAGGCCCTTCTTACGACCCGCGATCCAACAGCCCAGAGAAAATCTCTGTGTCTGTTCCGAGTCGAGATCCGGAATCAGATACAGACCTATCGTGGCAACGATCTCTTTCTCCAGCGGCTTGACCGACTCTGTCAAAAGTTTCATGGTGACCGGAGAATTGCAGAACAAGCCCTGTTGTTTCGAGCTAAGCAACATGGCAATATCCACCGAGCCGGCGCGGTTTCGGTTCGAAGCCGCTTGTTGGACGAGTCGCCCAATGAACCCCTGCGTGGACGACGCCACGCCGTGCAACTTCATGCCAGGAACGTCGACGTCTACCACCAAATCGCCCGGCCACCGGTCCGGCTGGGCCAACTGATCGCGGCACTTCAGCAGGATCTTCTGCTCGCGCGAGAGCGGTTCGGAAAGCCGGGGCGACCAGGGATTTTCGACCAAGGTGAGTTTCAGACCAATCCGGTTGTTGCCTTTCTTGGGCGGGAGCAACTCGACTTCCCCTTTGACAAATCGGCCCGAGCGCCAAAGACGATATTGGAGTGCGGCCCGCCAATCGGCCGTCAGTTCCATGCCGGGTTTCAACTTCAGGCGATTTAGGATTTCGTCCCGCGTGTTTCGTTCGTTGCCCTGAATCGTCACCTCGCCGAGCACGGCCTTGGGGCCTTCGTCATTCAGGTGGATCACCAACGTGGCCTTGCCCTGGTCGACGTCGGTCGACACATCGAACGACGGGGAGAAGTAGCCCTGGTCGGCCAGCCCCCGGGCGGTCCGCCGTCGAAGCCGATCGAGGGTCGCCGCATCGAACGGGACCGGCTTGCCCGAATTCCAGAGGGGTTCTTCCGGATCGACCTTCTTGTCTTCTCGGTCCACCCAAACGGGAATCGTCTCGCCGTGGCGTTTGACGACGCCGTCGAGTCGGGCTCCCGCCGGAGGACAGGGGGAAGTGTGCCACTTGATCAGGGTGTCGGCGTCGACCTTCTTGCGGCCTCGGACGACGACCTTGCCCGCTGTGAATCGGGGGCCTTCCTCGACCGTGATGCGAACCTTCTCGGCCTTCCGGTCGATCCGCGCGGCGACGCGGACGTCGCGGAAACCGGCGTGCTGATAGCCGGCTGTCAGGCGTTCTTGGAGCGTCGTTCGATAGGTCTCCAACGGCGCAGCCGGATGGGCGGCCAGGAGGACGTCGATGTCGTTGACCAGGGCCCCCTTGACCCTCTCGGACGGAAACGCCCGGCAGCCCTCGAAGACCAGGCGTTCCCGGTTGCCGTAATCGTCCACCTGCGACGGCTCGCGGGCAGCCCCGACCGATGCTGCCAGAACGAGCCCCGCCACCGCTGTCAGCGCTTGCTGGAACGTTCGCACGACATGATCTCCGGAAGAGAGTGGGGAAGAGGAGCCGTCGCCCCGTGTTTCGATACGGTACGCAGTGTACCGTCGTCCAGTTCGGCCGGGCAACGTCAAATTGCCCAGAAACCGGTGAGATTCCCCCCCTCGTCACCCATCCAAGATCGGCGGACGGGCATCGCACGCTATCGGTCGAACCAACAGCTTGGTCAGTCACCCACCCCGGCGCTGACGGGCGTGGTCGGTTCGGAATTAAAGGCGGCTTTCCGGTGGGTCCGGCCGAGGACGAGGACGGTGGCGTCGTCGGCCAGGTCGCCGGCGCTGAAGGTGGTGACCGATTCGAGGATGTCGCGGCAGACTTCGTGGGCCGGCCGGGCGGTCAGTGAGCGGAGGAGCGATTCGAGACGCTCTTCGCCGTAGAACTGGCCGTCGGTCGAGACGGCTTCGGTGACGCCGTCGGTGTAGAAGACGAACAGGTCGCGCGGCTCGATCCGGCAATGGTCGTCTTCGTAGGCGGCGTCGGGGAAGGGAGCGACCAGGGGGCCGGTCGGGTCGAGCGACTCCAGCCGACCGTCGTCGCGGACCACGTAGGGTGGATTGTGGCCCGCGTTGGCGTAGGACAGTTCGCCCGAGGCTGTGTCGTAGTAGCCGACGAACAGTGTGACGAACATGTTGTCATGGTTTTCGGCAGCCAGACACTTGTTCAGTTGCGCGACCACCTCGGCCGGTGTTTTGTCCGGCGAGGCGAAGTTGCGAAGCATGGTTCGAGCGACCGCCATGTAGAGGGCCGCCGGGACGCCCTTGCCCGACACGTCGGCCATGACCACGGCGAGGGTCCGCTCGTCGACGAAGAAGAAATCGAAGAAGTCGCCCGCCACGGTCTTTGCCGGGGCGTTCACGCCGTGCAGCGTGAACTCCTGTTCGGGCCGGTCGGGCAGCGCACGGGGCAGCAGGGCCGCCTGGATCTTTCGTGCCGCCTGGAGTTCGCCCTCCACTTCCTTTCGGGCTGCCTCCTCGCGGATCCGCCCTTCGATGTTCGTCTTCAACTGACCGACCATCTTGTTGAACGTTTGGGCCAGCCGGGCGATCTCGTCGGTCCCCGGGACGCTGGGAACCCGCGCGTCCAAATCGCCCTCGGCCAACGACTCGGCCGCCGCCGTCAGACGTCCGATTGGTCGGGTCATGCGGGCCGTTGTCAGCCAAAGCACGCCGAGCATCAGGAGACACGCCACGACCAACACGCGGACCGAACGGGCCAACTCCGCCTGGACCGGCGCAAGGACCTCGCTCTCCGGCTTGATGGCCGCCAGCGTCCAGCCGGTCGACGGCACGGGGGCAAAGACCATCCACGACCGCAAGCCGGTGCGCTCGTCCTCGATCTGGTACATGCCCTTCTCGCCAGGGACGAAATTTCCCGCCTCGCTTTTATCCACGGTCTGGAACGCGGCCCGGCGAGAAATCCACTCGGCGTCAGGGTGCGAAATAAACCGACCCTCGCGGCTGATCAGCGTGCAATACTCTTGCCCCTGAGTGGCGTGAAGGATGTCGTCCAAAATGTTCTCGGAGAGCAGGTCCACCATGACCATGCCGACGGCCCGACCGCCGCGCAGAACGGGCGACCCATAGGTGCACATCATGCGTCCTTGCGTCTCCTTGTCGGAGTAGGACTCGCTCCAGAGTGAACGCCGCTGGGCCTTGGCCGCCGCGTACCACTCGCTATACGGCGTCTTGGCGACAACCTCGGCGAAGTCCGAATAATGGATCTCCCCGCTCGCGTCCCGCTGATAGTACGGGGCGAACGGTCCCGAGCTTCCCCGAACGACGCCCGGGTCCAGGACGACACCCAAATCGAACAGGTCGGCGTTACCCCGCAGGGTCGTCCGGAGCCAATGCTTCACCTGGTCGCGGGAAAGCTCGGGCGAGGCGGCCAGGACGGCGGCCAGCGTGTCGGCAAGCTGCTCGACCTTGGTCAGCTCGACGTCAAGCTGGGCCGCCTGCCGGGCGGTCAACTCGGTCAAGTGGGCCTTCGTGTCGGTCAAGGCCGTTCGACGTTCGAGAACATACTCGTACGTCGCCGCCGCAAGCCAGATGACGACCAGCGGCACGCCGATGGTCAACAGGAGCCGTGTCCGGATCGAGAGTTTCATACACGTCTTCTCTGTGTCCGCCTTGGATTACGTGTCATCCAACTGTACCTCCAGGATCGCGGTGCCGATTGTGCCGGTTGTGACGCCTGCCCGACGCACTCGCGGCGGACCGTGGACTATCCTTTCGTAACGGATTCCTTGCGGTCGCCGACCTTCCAGCAAAGGGAACAAACATGTCTGTCGCCGACGTGACGCTGCAAACGAATGTGGACGAGTATTTCCAGCGGGCCAACGGGGCGGCTGCTGTCTTCAGCCAATACAATCAAGAGCAGACCGATCGGATTGTCCGCGCGGTCTACGAGGCGGCGTTCGGCAACCGTGTCCGCCTGGCCCAGATGGCCGCCGAGGAGACCAACCTGGGCAAGTGGCAGGACAAGGTCATCAAGAACGTCGTAGCCAGCCAGTTCGTCTACGAGGACATCAAGGACACGAAGACGGTCGGCGTCGTGAGCGAAGATCCGGTCACCGGGATCGTCGAGATCGCTCAGCCGGTCGGGCCGATCCTGGCGATCATCCCCGTGACCAATCCGACGTCGACGGTGATCTTCAAGACGCTGATCGCGCTGAAGGCCCGCAATCCGATCATCTTCAGTTTCTCGCCCCGCGCGATGGATTCCTGCTGCGAGACGGCCCGGATCTGCTACGAAGCGGCTCTGGCGGCCGACGCGCCGGAGAACTGCATCCAGTGGTTGACCGAGAGTTCGCACGAACTGACCCATGCCTTCATGACACACAAGTCGCTGGCGTTGATCCTGGCCACGGGCGGATCGGGGTTGGTCCGAAGCGCGTACAGCTCGGGCACGCCGGCCCTGGGCGTGGGGGCGGGCAACGTGCCCGTCTACATCGAGCGAACGGCCGACGTTCCCTTCACCGTCGAGCAGATCATGACCTCGAAGCTGTTCGACAACGGGACCGTCTGCGCCAGCGAGCAGGCCCTGGTCGTCGAGCGAGAGATCGCTGACGAACTGGCCGCCGAGTTCCGCCGGAAGAAGGCCTATTTTCTGAACGACGAGCAGGTCGAGAAGCTCACCGCGGTGGCCTACGACCCGGCGCGAGGCGTGATGAACGCAGCCGTCGTCGGCCAGTCGGCCGAGACGTTGGCCCAAATGGCCCGTTTCGACGTGCCGGCCCATACTCAGTTGCTCATCGCTCCATTGCCGGGCGTGGGGCCTGAGTGGCCCTTGTCGTCCGAGATCCTCGCCCCGATCCTGGCCTGGTACGTGGCCGACAGCTTCGAGACGGCCGTGAACCACTGCATCGACCTGAACTTCCACGGCGGGATGGGCCACACGGCCAGCATCTACTCGAACGACGAATCGCGAATCCAACAGTTCGCCATGCTGATGAACGCCGGTCGGATCGTGGTCAACACGCCTTCGTCGCAAGGCGCCGTCGGCGGGATCTACAACATGCTGCGGCCGTCGTTCACGTTGGGCTGCGGCACGGGCGGCCACAACATCACGACCGACAACATCACGGCCTGCCACCTGGTGAACATCCAGCGGATCGCCCGGCGACGCGACAACCAACGGCTCAAGAAGTTCGACCAGAACCTCTACTACGACGAATCGCTCGGCGCGACCGAAATTGAAGCGGCGTACAATCGAAACGTGTAGATTGCACTCAAACGAGGATATCCTGCCATGTTGCAGACCTGCCAAACGGAAGAGAAGACTTGCCTGACGTTCGAGGGGAGCCTCGACACGGCCGTGTGCGTGGAGATCGAGTCGGAGGTCCACGGCGTCGTGGCCGACTCAGACAGCCCGATCGAGTTCAACCTGGCCGACGTCGATTTCGTGGCGTCGTCGTTCCTGCGGCTGTGCATCCACGCCTATCAGCACTCAGGCGACCAGTTCCAGATCGTCCATGCCAACCCCATGGTCCGCCGCGTCTTCAAAATCGCCGGCCTGGACCGCATGCTCGGCGACGAGTGATCGATGCCGCGTCAAGACACCGGGTGCCCCTCTGCGGTGGGCCCCCGGTGTGCGGACATTGAGAATCCGGTCTGACCTGATACACTGTATTCCCCCAGGCACGGGCGGGGTGGGCCGCGCTCTCGCGTTGACGCGCGGGTGCCACTGCTGGCTTGTCCAGCAGTGTTTTGAGGAGTCCGCGTCGTCCGCACTGCTGGACAAGCCAGCAGTGGCACCCCAATTCCTAACGTTGACAAAGCACCAGACTGGCCGTCCACGGACGACTGCTTCATTTTCTTGATTCGATCTGGTCGGGCAGCGCGACACGGTCCAAGCGCCGGGCGAGCCATGACGACGGCATCCTGCCCGATTGTCTTATCTCGACAAACTGCACGCGGGAGGTGAGTCATGAGACGGATGAATCTGTGCGCCATGTTGGCGATATTCTGTTGGGTCGTTCTTGCTTCTAGCGGCGCGCCAAGCGCCACATTGGAGTGGACCGGCAATACCAGTAATAACTGGAATGAGGCTTCGAACTGGTCGCCAAAGGCCGTGCCGGTGTACGACGACATTGTGCGGGTGTGGGACGATCCAGCGGGACGTCTGCCCCTGGCGGGAGGCATCTTGATCGGCGGCGGCACGGGCCAGGTTCATGTTCGCAATCAGGGCATCGGGCTGACCGTCCCGGCGATTATCGTCGGCTGGGAGGGCGAAGGCGAGTTGCTCATCGAGAACGAAGCATGGGTCTATACCAGCGAGTTCATCCAGGTCGGGGCCGAGGAAATCACAGGTGCCCAGGGCACGGTCATTGTTCGTCACTCCGGGTCTCTCTTGGACTGTGGAGAAATCCGACTCGGCGGCCATACACCCTCGCCTGGCGTGCTACGAATCGAGAACGGGGGCGATGTCCTCAGCGGTGAAGCTCAAATCGGCTCCATTTCCACCTCGGCGGGAAGCTGGGTGCTGGTGGACGGTGACGGCTCGACCTGGAACTTGGGAGGCAGCAATCTCCTGATCGGGCCTAGCGGTTCCGGGGATGTCACGATCTCCAATCACGGGCTGATCCAATGCGACGACGTCCGAATCGGCAGCACCAGTAGCGGCGTCCTATGCACGCTCACCGTTACCGACGTCGGTTCTCGACTCGAATGTGGTCCCATCCGGGTAGGGAACAGCTCGCTGGCCAGTATGTCGGTCGAAGCGGGCGCCGTGGTTCAAAGCACTGGAGAGTCCCAAATCGGACATGGCAGCGCCAGCGAGGGCGAAGTTACCGTCACGGGCAACGGCTCGTTGTGGAACACAAACAGCGGCACGCTCCTCGTCGGCGACTCCGGTGAAGGTATCCTGAATATTTCCAACAAAGGCCAGGTCCTGTGCGGCACAGCCTACATCGGGACGATGTCAGGATCCTCGGGCAACCAGGTCACCGTCAATGGATCGGATTCGCTCTGGAGCACGGGGGGGCTTAACGTAGGAGCCGGGGGTGAAGGAACGTTGACAATCGAGAATAAGGGGACGGTGACTTCCACCAACGTGTCGATCGGGGGTGGCTATGATGGCCCTGGCGCCAGCGGCACGGTCAACGTGAACGGCTCGGGATCCAATTGGGTTATCAGCAGCGGTTGGTTTGCCATCGGGGAATACGCCGCCGGCGAATTGAACATCACCGACGGCGGACTCGTCTCCAGCCAATCCGCCCTCATCGGGACTTACGACTCGTCCTTGGGCAACATGGTCACCCTCTCCGGAACCGGTTCGACCTGGAACACGAACGGCGAATTCGTGAGCGTCGGAGAAGCCGGCGCCGGCACGGTGCAAGTTCGCACCGGCAGCCAGGTCCTCTCCGGCATCACCTACGTCGGCTATGACGTCACCGGCAACGGCCACATCGATCTCATGGGCGGAACGTGGGACACCGGCGGCGAGGACCTGTTCCTCGGTCTCGCCGGCACGGGAACACTCGACGTCCGAACCTTAGGGCAACTCACCACGGCCGACGGCTACGTCGCCTACGGCCTGGGCTCGGTCGGAACGGTCGACCTCCAAGGCGGACGTTGGGACTGCGAAAGCCTCCACGTCGGCACCCTGGGAACCGCCATGGTCCAGGTGCGACCCGGCGCGGAACTGGCCATCGCCGACACGCTGAACATCGGGCCCAACGGCACGCTCCATCTTGACGGAGGGCACGTCTGGGTCTCGCAACTCGGCACGCTCGACGGGGACCTCGATTTCGAAAGCGGCACGCTCCAAATCACCAACGACTTCCTGCTCGACGCGGGCCAACCCCTTGGAGCAAGTATTCAGGTCGACACGGCTCAAACGGTCATCGTCGATCAAACTCTCTTCGTCAATCCGCTCGGCATGCTCTCCATCGCCGGCGGCCAGGTGACGGCCGACGTGCTGCAAAACGACGGGCTGGTTTCGGTGGGCACCGGAGGGCAACTCTCGATCGGCTCGGGATTGGAAAACTCCTCTACCCTGATGCTCGCGGGCGGAACGATCGCCGGGCCCGGGCTGTTGACGAATGGTCCCAGCGGCAGCCTCGCCGGTGATGGCACAATCACCGCCAATGTCGACAACTACGGAACATGGGTTCCCTCCGGAGCGATGCGCGTCTCGGGCACGGTCAACAACTACGGGGAGGTCCAGATCAATGCCTTGCGCACGCTCCGCCAGGACGGACCAATGAGCAACTTCGGCCTCATCGCGCTCAACGGCGGCGCCCTGGCCGGCAGCGGGACCTTGCTCAACCAGCCGGGCGGCACGATCCGCGGCGGAAGCGGCGTGACCGTGGCCCTGACCAACGCCGGACTGATCCACGCCACGACGGGCTCGACGCTCCTGATTACCAATCTCTCCGGCGGCAACCTGAGCACCGGCGAGCTGCGCGTCGAGGACGATGCCAGCTTGCAAGTGATCAGTTCCTTCGCCAACGCTGGGCTAGTCCGCCTGCTGGGCGACGGGGCCATCCTGGCCGGTGGAGATGTCACCAACTCGGGCACCATCGTCGGCGCCGGTCGCGTTGCCAATTCGATCGTCAACACGGGCCAGATCCGCGCCGATGGACCGGGCACCCTCATCCTCGCCGGCTCGAGCGTCACGAACGCCGCAGGCGGCCTGATTGAAGTCCAGGAGAACGCGACCCTTATCGTCTCCAACGGTTTGGCCGTCAACAGCGGCAGCCTGACGCTTCGCGGCGGCACGTTTGACAACAACGCCACCACGATGACCAACAACGGGGATATCACCGGCGCCGGCACGCTGCGGACCGGGGGACTGATCAACAACGGGCATGTCGGCGTGGGCAACGGCGATCTGGACGTGGTCGGCTCCGTGGTCAACAACGGCGATGTGGCCGTTCAGCCCGGCGCGACGGCGACGTTCTACGGGCCTGTCAGCGGACCGGGCAGCTTCCCCGGTGCGGGCACGATCGTCTTCCTGAGCAGCTATAGCCCCGGTTCCAGCCCGGGCGATATCGCGTTCGGCGGCAACCTTACGCTCGTCTCGACCTCGCAACTGACCATGGAACTGGGTGGCGCCGAGGCCGGCACTGAGTATGACCGCCTGCAAATCGCCGGCGAGTTGACGTTGGACGGCGTGCTCGAGATCGTCCTGATCGACGAGTTCACTCCTTCGGCGGGCAATGTGTTCGATATCCTGGATTGGTCGTCTTGTACAGGGACTTTCGACCACGTGCTGCTGCCCGACCTGGGCGCCGAGTTGTGTTGGGACCTCGGGTCGCTCTACGATTCCGGCGAGCTTGCCGTGCTCACCTCCACGTTCATGCCCGGCGACGCCAATCGGGACGGTCGGGTCGACGCGCTCGACGCTCGCACTCTGGCCGAGAACTGGCTCAAGTCGACCGGCATGGACTGGTCGAAGGGCGATTTTAACGACGATGGCGCCGTCGACGACCTGGACGCCTCGATCATGGCCGCCAATTGGGGTGCGGGCACCGAGGGGCATCAAAGCGTGCCCGAACCGTCGACGGCCGTGCTGGCAATCGCGGCACTGGCCGCAGTAGGGCTCCTGCGACGCCGGTCGGTGACGCACGGACCACGATAGCCCGGTTGAGATCGACGCGCGGGCGTCGGCTACGGAGAGGAGGGATCGGACGGGCCCAATGTCGACGGGCCCAACGTGGTCGGCGGCGGATCGAGTGTGGCGGCCGTCTGGCCAGGCGCGGGGGCGAGGGACGACTCCTTCGGTTCGAGCTTCGGTGGATCGGCCGGAGTCTCCTTGGACGCCTTCTTCACCTTGTCCTTCGCGCCAGCGTCATCCGCATCAGTCATCTCGGGTATCTTGGGAGCGGGGCCGGCCTCCATGGCGCGGAGTTGGAAGCCCTTCAATTCGACCGTCTCCAGAAACCCGAGGCCCATCGCCCGATTGACACGCGCGGCAATCTTTTTCTTAAGGATGACCTTCTTGGGATCGTCCAACTCGCGGGCGCTGGCGTTGCGGATGGCCACGGTCACCTGCTCGCGGAAGAACCGCTTGTGACGCTGCATCTTTTCCTGGAAATCCTGCCCGCTCTCGCAGTTGGTCTTGCCATGCAGTTCGAAATCAGCGCGGACGCATTGACGGGTTACCGGGTCGTACATGAGGACACGGAACCGGCCGAACTGAGCCCGTCCCCCCTCGCCGAAAACGATCTGGCCGTCGCGGGACTTCGACTTTCTGAAGCCTCGCGCGCCGGATGAGTCGGAATCGCCTCCCCCCGACGCGCTATTGAGTCCGAAGACAGCCTGCCCCATCCAGCGCCGCAGTCCCACGCGATTGGCCTTCGCCCCGGTCATGGCCGTCATCAAAATGATCAGCATCACGCTAACCACCAACGCGATCGACCGCTGCCACTCACGTCGTTCGACGTCGGCAATGGTGCGCCGTTTGGGGCGTCGATCGGATGGCGGTTTTTGGTCGACCATGGTTTCGACCTCACGGAACAACAAGGCGCCGCTGCGGCGCGCGGATACACACGTCACAGGACGGTAAAACGCAAGGGTATTTGTGGTCCGGTGCCCGCGGTGATGGCGGACAGGGCGTCCGAGCTGGACGCGATTGAGTTCCCTCGATCGGGTAGCGTGAAAAGTTCTCTTTATTAAGCCTAGCTCATAACCCGCCCCACAAGATGGCTGACTGCACGCAGGATACCCCCCTCATGGGTTGGTTTGATATGCAATTCCGGAACGAGATGATCAAATGGCCGGCCAGAGGGCGGATCTGGACACGGGGCCAGCCGCGTGGTTCAATGAAGATACCCTCCCGGCACGGTCCGGCCGTGCCGACTTTACCAGCCAACTGTCACACCACGCGGCAATCCCCAGACGCACCCTTGCCGCGGTTTCTCAACCCATAAGGAGAGATCATGGCTCGCCAGACGCGACGAAACTTTTTGAAACACACGGCCGCCGTCGGCCTAGGCGCGACGTTCACCATCGCCGGAACAAAAGCTTCCGGCAAGGTGCTCGGGGCCAACGACAAGATCCGAATCGCCGTGGCTGGCATTCACGGTCGAGGCGGCGCCCACATCAAGGCCTACGTCGAAGACTCTCGAGCCGACGTGGTCGCGCTGGTCGATCCGGACAGCCGGTTGTTCAAGGGACGCAGCAGTTTTGTCCGCGAGAAGGGCGGCGCGGCCCCGAAGTGTTTTCAGGACATCCGTGAAGCCCTGGAAGACGGTGACATCGACGCCGTCTCGATCGCCACGCCCAACCACTGGCACTCCCTGATGACCATTTGGGTCTGCCAGGCCGGCAAGCACGTCTACGTCGAGAAGCCCTGCAGCCAGAACGTCTTCGAAGGCCGTAAAGCGGTCGAAGCGGCAAACCGCTACAAGGTGATCGTCCAGCACGGCACCCAACAACGAAGCAGTTTACCACGGGCCAACGAGATGGCGGCGCTGCACTCGGGCAAGTACGGCAAGCTCTTGGTGGCCAAGGGCTACGCCAGCAAGCCGCGGTGGAGCATCGGGTTCAAGCCCAACATCGACCCGCCCACCGAACTGGACTACGACCTCTGGCTCGGCCCGGCGAAGAAACGGCCCTACAATGAGAACCTGGTCCACTACAACTGGCACTGGTTCTGGGACTTCGGCAACGGCGAGATCGGCAACCAGGGCGTCCATCAGATGGACGTCGCCCGATGGGGAATCAAGGACGCCACACTGCCCAAGAGCGTCTGGAGCTTGGGAGGCCGCTGGGTCGACGCACCCGATTACAAAGATCAGGCCGAAACGCCCAACATGTTCATGTCGGTCATGGACTTCGGCGACGCCCTGCTGATCTTCGAAAACCGAGGCCTGGTCCGCAAACGCATGAAGAACGGAACGAAGACCTTCCCGACCCGAGTGGAAAACGAGTTTTACACGACCGAGGGCATCCTTCGCGAGCACAAGTTCTATCCCAAGGGCCGTGGCAAGGGAGAGCCCGTGCCGGATCAAGGCGTCCGGTTGACGCGGGGCGGCGCGTTCGGCAGCTTCCTGGGCGCTCTCCAAAGCGGCAAGCAAGAGGACATCAACGCCACGATCCTCGACGGCCACTTCTCCAGCGCGTGTTGCCACCTGGGCAATATCGCCTATCGCCTGGGCAAGCCGGCCAAATTTGAGAGCAAGCCGGGCGTACTTGGCGACAACAAGGAAGTCCTCGATAGCTTCATGGCGATCGAAGAGAACCTCAAGGGCGTCGGCGTCAAACTGGCCGAGACGACCTACACGATCAGCCCCGTGCTCAACTTCGACCCGAGCACCGAGCGGTTCGTCGACAACGAGGCGGCCAACAAGCTCCTCACCCGCGACTACCGGGTCCCCTTCGTCGTGCCCGAGACCGTCTAGGCAACCCAATCACAATCCCCCTATCTCTCCCAAGGGCCCAGGTTTCCCACCTGAGCCCTTGTTTTTTGTGCGGCATACTCTATCTTCCTCCCCAATCCCCAATCCCTAATCCCCCACCCCCTCCTCCCCAAACCGACCTGGACACGGTCCGGAAAATCGCTACCCTTACGCGGCCTCGTTCCGGAACCGAGGGATACTCTACTTGGAGGTTTCGCCTCCGCGAGCCCCTCGGAGCGACGGCCCTTGGTCCTGTAGACCGTGTGGCGGAGGGATCGGTCGGATGAGATGGTTGCCGGTGTTGCTCGTGCTGGTGTTGAGTCTGACCGGCTGCGCGCGACACGCTCCCTACACACCCGACCCGTTCTTCGGCCCAGTAGTTATTCCTCCACCGCCCACGGGCTCGGCCAACGCCGATCCCTATTACCGCCCGCCGCTTACGCCCGTGAGTCCCGGCTTGGCGGTCCGTCCCCCCGCGCCGAATGCTTCGTTGGCGCCTCGCTGGACGCCGCCTGGTGATTCGGGCACGAGTGGATCGACGCCGAACACATCAAGTACGACTCCGAACAGCTCGACTTCGCCCACCTGGCCAGCCGATCGATCGTCGACCTCGGTCCCGACGTCGTCGCCACCCCCGGGCAGCGGGACGTCGTTGTTCGGGACTCGTGCCCTGCCCGACTCGACCCGGTCGTCAATTCGTCTGGCTCCGCCTGACTACCAGAACCATTCCGCCGCGAAATCGTCCTCGGTCGCATTGGCGGCCGTGGGCAATCGAACATGGAGCGACCCGGTGACGATCGGCGCCGATGCGCCGACGACCCGACCTGGCGCGGCATCCAGCGCCGCCGCGTCGGCCGGGTCGTCGGCCGCGTCAAAGTCCACGGCGGTGCCTTCGGCCGTTGACAGCCCTCGGCTCATGCCAGAGCAGCCGACTGTCGCGCCGCTTCGTCGGACCACGTCGCCGCCCCCGTCGACGACGCTCCGGCCGGTCAACATCATGGACCTGCCCGACGCCCCTACGGCCGGTAAGGCCACTTCGTCGGCGGCCCTGACTTCGAGTCTTGCCACGACCGCCCCTCGCGCCACACCGGCCGGGGAACCGGTCGAAGCAGCCTCGTTTTCCGCCCCTGCCCGCTATGGCTACGACCCGCAGTACACCTGGCTCAAAGGCAAGCTGGAGTACTCCGAGGTGGACAAGCGATGGAAGCTCCGCTACATCCCGATCGACGGCCAGCCCGACCAATATGGCGGCAGCGTCGTGCTGGGCGGCTACGGCCCGGGCAAGCAGTTCAAACCGGGCGATTTCGCCGAAGTCCACGGCCGGCTCCTGACCGGCGCGACGGCCGACTGGGGCTACGCCCCTGTCTTCGAGGTTGAACGCGCCAAGGCACTCCAGTGACCCTGCAGAAGCGGGGTCCAGCACGGAGTATGCCCGAGCCTATGAAAAGGGACTTGTGGTCACCTAACCACAAGTCCCTTTAATACAAAGGCTTGCTGCAGTACCGGAGGTGGGACTTGAACCCACATGAGCCTAAGCTCACTGGATTTTGAATCCAGCGCGTCTGCCATTCCGCCACTCCGGCGAGTGGGTCGCCCTGGGGGTTTAGTCCTAGGGCTCCAGCCCCTAATTCTAAAGGAAACCCACCCTGGCGAAAAGTAGCCACCTGGACGAATCGGGCCTGGTTTTTCCCCTCGCCTCGGCCGGACCTGGGAACGCGACACTCAATTTCGCTCGGGCGACAGCCGCGCCGCAGTCGAGTCTCGGCCAGGGTGGCGACAAAGATGGGACTATTTCGGTCACAGACCATCTTGTCGGTCGGGAGGCTAGCCCTATCCCGCTCTGTCTCTCTCCCTCAATCAACCAGCCAATAGTGCGTTGACATGAACAAGAACCCGATAGCAAATGCCGCGAGGATGATATACAGGGCTCTGAGACTCGGCTTGATCACCAGCGACACGATGCCAAGGACAAATGCAAGCAAGTGCGAAAAGGATACCCAGTGCCAGGCTGATCGCAAGTCATACCTGTGACGCCACGGCCCGTGATTCCCTCGGTAGGTTCCCCATTCCGTCTCGGGAATGGCTCCGGTCCGATAGGCATGTATCCACATCCACGCGAACAGGACTATCGAGAAGAGCAGCAAAGCAATCGCAACGGTCCCCGTCCATCGCGCTCCGGCCATCCGAATGGATGTCGGCGGCGGTCCTGTATTCCACTCACCGGGAGCAGGCGATACATAGGGGTTGAGGCTGTCTTGTTGGTCCTGACAACAGTCCCGCCCACTTTTCGCCCTTGGTTCCGACCCTGTTTTGTTTCCCATGGCGATATCACGGTTCGGTACTAGTTGTGTCCCCACATCGAATCTTTCAGGATATCATTCTCTATATCGTGCAAGCGACTTGAGTTCACGCACCATAAAGGCGGCGCAAGCAGATGCTTTTTCCGTGAAATCCAGTGTAGTTGATCCGTTCGGATGGTAAAAAACAGAAAAGACTCCGTTGCGTTCCGAGATCACCCAGCCGGAAAAAGTGCGGCGGTCCTGAGAGTAGCCAATCCACTCGTCGCAATAATCGGAATGCTCCTTAAGGCAGGAGGCGATTGCTGATTCGTTCGCTGAGGCTGTGTTTTCAAAATAACCAGCATCTTCCATGAGTTGAATCAAGGTCTTCGTTCCGATGGCATGATAGTCTATCGGTAATCGGCATAGAGCTTCAATAATATCGGCCATTGCTGAATCAACCCTGCATAAAACAATGGCAAGCAATGTCTCAAAGACAATAACTGGGACGTGGTTAGTCTTTGGATTTCTGAAACGAACTGCGCCCTCGTTTCGAATCCTACGGCAGCGTCCCACCCGTGTACTTCTTGTGCCTGGCAACCGGAACACCCAATCGAAACGCGAGCGGAAACAGATCTGCTTCTTTAAGCTTCAGTTTCTTCAACAACTTCGTTCTCGATTCATCGCGGCCGCACGCTTCGGAATTCGAGACAAACAGATGCTCCGCGCCATCGATGATGGAACCCTGGCAGACGTCCGGGCTTTTATCCAGCGTGGAAATCGTGACGAATCCGTCGAACTTCCCCCCGTTTGCCGCGGTGAACTCGACGGCGACGAGGCAGTACCCGCCGTTGGGAACGACACTCGTGTCCACCGGACGAACCCACGTTTCGTCCTGGCCTTCCGCGGCCTCTTCGTCATCGGCATATTCCCACACGGGATAAGCCGTGAAATCCGAGAGGTCTAGTTTATCAACGGGCTTTCGCGTTTGGAGATTCACGCGTTTCATGATGGGTATCTTGATGACGGGAAACTGCCTGTCGAGCAACCCCAGACTTGCTCGAGGGCACGTCAACGCTTGACCGCGGCGCAATCCGATAGCGTGATCATAGCCCTTCGCGCTCACTCCATCAAGCAATGCGGGGCCTTGTGCCGGGAGATGGTGGGGTGGCGTCGGTTGACGCCGTGGCGAGATGCGTTGCATCATAAAAATCTGGGCAATCGCCCTAGAAGGGCAGGCGGGGATGAAAGTGTGTGTCAATACAAGATCGTGCAGCCGGCCGGGCCCCTCCCCGGGGCGGTGGTTTCTCGTGTTTTCTCCGCCAGAACACCCTATTGCGAGCCACGGCACGACGGTTTGAACATCTTTGAAGGTCACGACTTGCGCGTCTTGACCGCGCGGGCGGCGGTGCGTTATCGTGAATGGTTGATTCCTGCCTTGTTGACAATCGCCTGGGTGCCATGGGCGGCTTGTCCATCCTTGCCCGGGGTTCACAAGGGCGGACAAGCCGCCCATGGCGCCCGAGTTTTGCCCTTGCAGTTGTCAACGTAGTATTCCATAGAGACGCGACGGAACAAATGAGTCCGTACCCACGAGAGAAATAAGAAGGAGGAAGCCGTGTCCATGCAACGGATACTGTTCACGTTCGTCCTGGGCCTTGTCGTCTTGGGGGCCGGGTTGGTCGGTCGGGCTGGGGCGAAGGAGAAGGCCGCCGACGCCGAGAAGAAGCGGCCGAACATTATTTACATTATGTCGGACGACCATGCGGCCCATGCGCTGAGTTGTTACGGCAGCAAGATCAACAAGACGCCCAACCTGGACCGACTGGCCAACGAGGGCATGAGGTTCGATCGGTGCTTCTGCACCAATTCGCTCTGCGGGCCGTGCCGGGCCGTCGTGCTGACGGGCAAGTACAACCATTTGAACGGGTTTATCGACAACCGCGCCAGCAGCCGGTTCGACGCCTCGCAGCCGCACGTGGCCAAGATGCTCCAGAAGGCCGGCTACCAAACGGCCGTCGTCGGCAAGTGGCACCTCAGGTGCGAGCCGACCGGGTTCGACTACTGGAACGTCCTGCCCGGCCAGGGACAGTATTACGATCCGGTCATGATCGAGATGGGCAAGAAGAGCAAGCGCAAGGGCTACGTGACCGATCTCATCACCGATTCGGCGCTCGATTTCATCAAGAACCGCCGCGACCCGAGCAAGCCGTTCTTCCTGATGTATCACCACAAAGCGCCCCACCGCCGCTGGGAGCCCGGCCCCAAACATCTGACGATGTACGACGACCAGGACATCCCCGAGCCGCCCACGTTCAACGACGACTACAAGGGCCGGGGCACCGCCGCGCATTCGACGGAGATGACCATCGAAAAGCACCTGACGCCGAACGACCTGAAGGTCAAGCCGCCTAAGGACCTCAAGGGCCAGGCGCTCAAAAAGTGGAAGTACCAGCGCTACATCAAGGACTATCTCCGCTGCGTCGCCTCGGTCGACGACAACGTCGGCCGGCTGTTGGACTACCTCGACAAATCAGGCCTGGCCGACAACACGGTCGTCTTCTACACGTCCGACCAGGGCTTCTTCCTCGGCGACCATAGCTGGTTCGACAAGCGGTTCATGTACGAAGAATCGCTCCGGATGCCGCTCATGGTCCGTTGGCCGGGCCACGTCAAGCCGGGCAGCGTCAGCAAGGACATGGTCCTGAACCTGGACCTGGCCGAGACGTTCCTCGACCTGGCCGGCGTCGACGTGCCCAAGGACATGCAGGGCCGCAGCTACAAGCCGATCCTCGAAGGCCACGCGCCCGACGATTGGCGCAAGTCGATGTACTATCGCTACTACGAGTTCCCGGCCGTCCACATGGTCCACAAGCAATACGGCGTGCGGACCGACCGTTACAAGCTGATCTACTTCAACGAGCTCGAAGAGTGGGAGCTGTTCGACCTCGAAAAAGACCCCCACGAGCTCAACAGCGTCTACGACGACCCGGCCTACGCCGACGTGGTCAAGGAACTCAAGGCCGAGCTTGCCCGACTGAAGAAGCTCTACAAAGACGACGACTCGGTCACCGGCCCCGTCTGGAAGAAGGGCGACCCGATCCGCCGGGGCAACAAAAAGAAGCGGACCGTTAAGAACGCCAAGAAGTAGACGTGCTTTTTCGCCTTACGGGCCGAAGGCCCAGCCGTTCTCCCAGCCTAGGGTAACACCCTGGGGATTGGTTTGGTGCGGCATCGGGCGTTTCGGCCCAACGGGCCAACCGTTTCGTCGAAC
>JAFGFF010000141.1 GCA_016931075.1 Pirellulales bacterium
CTGTCGTCGATGGCCACGGTGGCCGGCTATCGGGCCGTCCTGTTGGCGGCCGAGGCCCTGCCCCGGATGTTCCCCATGATGATGACGGCCGCCGGGACGATCACACCCGCTAAGGTGTTTATCGTCGGCGCCGGCGTAGCCGGCTTGCAAGCCATCGCCACGGCCAAGCGGCTTGGGGCGGTCGTCTCGGCCTACGACGTCCGGCCGGCCGTGAAGGAACAATGCGAAAGCCTCGGGGCCAAGTTCGTCGAGATGGAACTCGAGACCAAGCAGGCCGAAGGCAAGGGGGGCTACGCCCAGGCGATGGACGAGGAGTTCTACCGCAAGCAGCGGGAACTGATGCTCAAGGTCGTCGCCCACCAGGACGTCGTCATCACCACCGCCGCGATCCCCGGCAAAAAGGCTCCCATTCTGCTGACCCGCGAGATGGTCGAGGCCATGCCCCCGGGCTCGGTGGTCGTCGACCTGGCGGCCGAGCGGGGTGGCAATTGCGAGCTGACCAGGCCGGGCGAAACGGTGATCCACCACGGCGTGACGATCCTCGGGCCGGCCAATCTGCCGTCCGACGTCCCCTACCACGCCAGCCAGATGTACGCGAAGAACATCACGACGTTCCTGCTGCACCTGGTCAAGGACGGTCGGATCGCCCTGGACCGCGAGGACGAGATCGTCGCCGACACGCTGATCACGCTGGGCGGCCAGGTGGTCAACCCCCGGGTGTGCGAGCTCTTGGGCCGCGCGGTCCCGCCGGTTGGTTCGGCCCGGCCGAGCCCGCCCGAGCCCGTTGCGAAAAAAGAAACAGCGGAAGAATCCAACGAAGACAAGCCCGAGATGTATGGCGTCCAATCATCGGACGCCGGCACGGAGAAGGGAGAGAACTGATGGGACTGATGGCCGGATTGACCGTATTCGTGCTGGCGGTGTTCGTCGGCTTCGAGATCATCACGAAGATTCCGCCCACGCTGCACACGCCCCTGATGTCGGGCTCGAACGCCATTTCCGGCATCACGCTGGTCGGGGCCCTGATCGCGGCCGGCTCGCAGCACCACTGGTTCGCCTGTGCCCTGGGCTTCGCCGCGGTGGTCATGGCCATGATCAACGTCGTCGGCGGGTTTTTGGTGACGAATCGGATGTTGGAGATGTTTCGGAAGAAAAGGTGATTGTAGGAGGCGACTCCTGTCGCCGAATGGCCTGGGCCTTCCGGTCCGTTCGGCGACAGGAGTCGCCTCCTACAGATGTGAACGCAGCAGTCAATCGTCCGACAATGGCATAGCAGGAAAGAGCATATCGTGGAAACCCGCGCAGTAATCATCGGCTTGGCCTACCTCGTTTCGGCCGTCCTGTTCATCCTGGGCCTGAAGGGCCTGACCCATCCCCGCACGGCCGTCCGGGGCAACCTGCTCGGGGCCCTGGGTATGTTGCTGGCCGTGGTGGTCACGCTGGCCGATCAGGGCATCGTCGGCTACTGGCTCATCGGCACCGGCCTGATTATCGGCACGCTGATCGGAGCCGTCCTGGCCATCAAGATCGAGATGACGGCCATGCCCCAGATGGTCGCCCTGTTCAACGGGTTCGGCGGCGCGGCCTCCGTGCTGGTCGCCGGGGCCGAGTTGATCGTCAAGTCGGGCGAAGAAGGCGTGAAACGGGGCGAAATCGTCGCCGGCTTGCTTGCCGGACTGATCGGTGCGGTTACCTTCTGGGGCAGCCTGGTCGCCTTCGCCAAACTGCAGGAAATCCCGGCCTTCAAGAAGCCGATCGACTACCCCATGAAACAGGCCGGCAACGCCGTGCTGGGCCTGGTGGTGCTGGGCTTGATCGTCCTGGGCATCATGTTTCCGGGCACGGTCTGGTTCTACTTCCTGATCGTGATCGTCGCCTCGGTGCTCGGGTTCACCCTGGTCAATCCGATCGGCGGGGCCGACATGCCCGTGGTTATCGCCCTGCTGAACTCCTATAGCGGTCTGGCCGCCGCCGCGACCGGGTTCGTGCTGGACAACTCGGTCCTGATCATCGCCGGCTCGCTCGTCGGGGCCTCGGGTGTGATCCTCACCCAGATCATGTGCAAGGCGATGAACCGCTCACTAACCCACGTCCTGTTCGGTGTGCTCGAAGCCACCGAAGGCTCGGCCACGGCCGACGAGGTCTACGGCGGCAAGGTCAAGTCGACCTCGGCCGAAGAGGTGGCCATGCTGATGGAGTCGGCCCAGCGGGTCGTCATCGTCCCGGGCTACGGCATGGCGGTCGCCCAGGCCCAGCACGCCGTCCGCGAGTTGGGCGAGTTGCTTTCCGCCCGAGGCTGCACGGTCGAGTATGCCATCCACCCGGTCGCCGGCCGGATGCCGGGCCACATGAACGTCCTGCTGGCCGAGGCCGAGGTCTCTTACGACGACCTCAAGGAGCCGGGCGACATCAACCCGATGATGGGCCAGACCGACGTCGTCCTGGTCATCGGGGCCAACGACGTCGTGAACCCCGAAGCCCGCAACCCCAAAAGCGCCATCGCCGGCATGCCCATCATCGACTGCGACAAGGCCCGGACCTGCATCGTCGTCAAACGGAGCCTCAGCCCCGGGTTCGCCGGCATCCCCAACCCGCTTTTCGCCCTGGACAACACCCTCATGTTCTTCGGCGACGGCAAAAAGGCCATGGTCGACCTGGTCGCGGCCCTGAAGGAGCAGTAGCCTTCCTTCCCAACGGGTGCCATGCTCCACGCTTGCGTGGGCATGTTTTGGCGGCCTTCCGACTAATGGCGATCTTCCGGGGTTCCACATGCCCACGCAAGCGTGGAGCATGGCACCCACTCCCTCTCTTCTTCAACAGTCAGTGCCATCCACCAAATCCCCCACCGGGGTGGAGCATTGTACTCCGGCTTCCTTTCCCTGGGCTAGGCAACCGCTGCCCAAGCCGATATCATAAGGGATTCGCACAATCGCAGATCACACGGCCCGGCCGCGCCGGCGGCGGGGATCTACCTCCAGGCGGGAATACGAGTCATGAAACCGGACATCCATCCCAAGTACGTCGAAACCCAGGTCAGCTGCGGCTGCGGCAACAAGTTCACCACCTGCAGCACCCAGGCCGAGTTGAAGGTCGACATCTGCAACGTCTGCCACCCCTTCTATACGGGCAAGCTGAAGTACGTCGACACGGCCGGCCGGATCGAGAAGTTCCAGAAGAAGTTCTCCGGCGCCGGCTACGCCAGCTTGAAGCCCAAGAAGAAAAAGAAGGCCGAGCCGGCCCCCGAACCGACGCCGGAACCGGCCGCCGAGCAATCGTAGCGCCCGGTCCGACGCGTGCTCTTTCTGGCAGGTGATGTCTTTTCATCTCATCCAGGCGTTTTGCCATGCGCGATCTTCTTGAGCGGAAACTCGCTCGCTTCGAGGAACTCGAAGCCCAACTCGTCGACCCCGACGTGCTGGCCAATTCCGCGCGCCTCTCGGCCGTCGCCCGTGAACGCGGCTCGCTGGCCAAACTGGCGACGAAGTACCGCCGGTTCAAGAACCTCAATGCCCAGATCCGCGAAGCGGCCGACATGATCGACGGCGACGATCCCGAACTCGGCGAGCTGGCCGAAGCCGAGCTGCCGGAGTTGAAGGCCGAGCGGGACCGCCTGTGGGACGATCTTTTGGACCTGACCATCGGCGGCAAGGACGCCAACCGGACCCGCTGCATCATGGAAATCCGCGCCGGCACGGGCGGAGACGAGGCGGCCCTGTTCGCCCGCGACTTGTACGAAATGTACAAGCACTACGCCGAGTCGCAGCGTTGGAAGGTCGAAATCCTCAACCTGAACCCGACCGAGTTGGGCGGCTTCAAGGAAATCTCCCTGGCCCTCGAGGGCGAAGGCGTCTTCCGGATGCTCCACTACGAGAGCGGCGGCCATCGGGTCCAGCGCGTGCCCGAGACCGAGGCCATGGGCCGCATCCACACCTCGGCCGCCACCGTGGCTGTCATGGCCGAGCCCGAGGACGTCGAAATCGAACTGAAGCCCGAGGACTACCGCGAAGATCGCTTCCACGCCAGCGGACCCGGCGGGCAGCATGTCAACAAGACCGAATCGGCCATCCGCCTGACGCACCTCGAGACGGGCATCGTCGTCTCGTGCCAGGACGAAAAGAGCCAGCACAAGAATCGAGCAAAGGCCCTCCGCGTGCTCAAAACGCGGCTCTACGAACGCAAGGTCGAGGAGGAGCAAGCCCGGCGGTCCGACGAACGTCGCACCAAAATCGGCTCGGGCGACCGCAGCCAGCGGATCCGCACCTACAACTTCCCCCAAAACCGCCTCACCGACCACCGCATCAACCTGACCCTCTACAAGCTCGACCAAATCATCGCCGGCGCCCTCGACCCCGTCATCGAAGGCCTCATGGAATACGAACGCCAAGAACTCCGAGAAGCGTTCGGCACGATTGAGTAGACAGCCCGCTTGTCATACTCCCGACCGTTGGCCATCCAGATTTCCAAAGCCTACCGCCACCCTTCTTCGTCGACTGGTTCGCCTGTCTCGGACTTCCAACGGCATCGGTACCCTGGGGGTGACTCGCACCATGGGTCGAAATGCTCTGGCGACGCTGACGAATGGCTCAGGCGGTCGCCATGGGCGGTAGCAAGTGATCGGCGGACTGCCCGGTAACCACTGTCTGATACTCTTATCCGCAAATTCCGTTCGATATGGTCGGCCAAGCTGGGGTGGCCCTAAATACACACATCCAGTTACAATGGGCGGGGTCGTCTCGGTGATTCGCAAGGAGGGTAATCCCAATTCGAAGGAGACAGACCATTATGCTTCTGGCACAAGACCCAGCAACGATCATCGTGATCGTGTTCGTCGTGGTGTTTCTGTTGATGACGCTTGTCATCGCCTTCGTCTTCGTCAGGATGTTCAACCTTTGGATGCAGGCCCTTACGTCGGGCACGCCCGTGACGGTGGTTGAGATCTTCGCGATGCGGCTCCGGAGAGTCGATCCGCGGGCCGTCATTCGGGCCATGATCAAGGCGAAACAGTCGGGCGTGGTCCTCTCGCGCGGGCAACTCGAAAACGCCTACTTGCGCGGCGCCGATCTGGACAAGCTCACGCTGGCCATGATCCAGGCGACCAATCAGGGCATGCAAATTACGTTCGAAGAACTCGTCGACGCCGACCTGTCCGACCAGCTCGCCGACAAGCTCGACACGCAAAAGAACACTTCTGCCTGATAGACAGGAGGCCGGCGTACCACTGTCTTTGCTGGTGTGGGAACGCCTGAGAAGTCCCGCCCGCTACAGACGAATTCTCCTTCTTCTTGCGCCCTTCTGGCGGCAAGAGTATCACCGCGCACGGGAGAAGTCCCATCCCCTGTTATCCGTTCAGGGGAATTTACCCATCGCGGAGGTTTGACAAATACAACCAAAACGCTAATCTTGGCCGTGTTCGCGTGGACGAACGGGCCGCTTGCCGCACCATCACCAGAGGTTACGGGAGTCGCTGAGAACCGTTGGGGCACATCTCCTACCGCAAAGCAACGAAAGCACGCACGGGAAAGTCATTCCGGTGCACAGTACTCATAACCTGCGGCACTCCGGTCTACCTGGCCCGATTTCCACGCGGGATCCTCGACATTTGAGGTCGGAGGTCATCCAGCCATCCTGAAACCAATAGGAATGGGAGGAAAATCGATGAACAAACGCATTGTGATTTGCGCCGACGGCACGTGGAACCGTCCCGAAGAGGACCTCAAAAAGGACACTCCCACCAACGTGCTGCGGATGGCCCGGGCAATCACGCCGGTGGACGGCGGCCGGGTGCCGCAACAGGTGTTCTATGACTGGGGAATCGGCTCATATTATGACGCCGCGATTGGCGGCGCGACGGGCAGGGGAATCGAAAAAAACATCATGGACGACTATCGCTACATCGTCCAGAACTACTCCCCCGGAGATGAACTCTTTTTCTTCGGATTCAGTCGCGGCGCCTACACGGTTCGGAGTCTATCGGGATTGATCAATAACTGCGGTATCCTCAAACGCCCGGACGCTCGGTTGATTCAAGAAGCCTTCACGCTCTACAAGAAGCCCGGCAAGGCCTACGCGCCAGATGGCGACAAAGCAATCGCATTCCGGGAGACGCACTCACACCCTTCCCGGGAAGTCAAATTCATCGGCGTGTGGGACACGGTCGGCGCCCTGGGAATTCCATGCCCTTTTCTGGGATACTTGAAAGACGAAGATAACTTTTACGACACGAAGATCGGTCGAAACGTCCGCATCGCGCGCCACGCCATGGCCATTGATGAGTTTCGCCTGTATTTCGAGCCGACCGTGTGGATTCCTCAGCCTTCTCTGAATATCGAGCAGGTATGGTTCGCGGGAGCCCATTCCGACGTCGGCGGCGGCTACAGGCCTGACAAGGACGGCTCGCTCCTTTCGGACATCCCCTTGGGCTGGATGATGCGCGAGGCAAGAACCGCCGGCCTCGCAATCGAGTCGCACTTGCCGCAGAGTCTGTCCCCAGATCCCCTCGCCACGCTTCACAAGTCGAGACACAGTTTCCTCCGTGACGGAAAGAAGCATTACAGACCGATCAAGCACGAAACGAAAGGAGCCGTAGTATTGATCCACGAATCGGTCAAGCATCGTTGGGCCCAATCATCACAGTATCGGCCCGAGAACCTCAAGGACTACATCAGCGAGCACGGCTGGCCTGACGATCTAGTGCGTTAGACGCTGCAAACACGCAGATACATGAGGGTGTCCGGGAATTCGATTCTGTAGGAGGCAACTCCTGTCGCCGATCGGGGATACCGAAAACCTTCGGCGACAGGAGTCGCCTCCTACAAACCGTGTATACTCGCGTTTAGAATTCCCGGATACCCTCAGATACATCGATGCAATCTGCCGTGAGATGCGCCTCGAGGAAGAGTGACGCGGCAGCAGGTCGGGCGACCGGCTGTGTTCGGTCGAGGTCGCTCGACGCCCTTCGCCCGGCCGTGGGGGCAGAGTATGATGAAGGCATGGACGGACGGTTTGATTTCGACATCCTGGTCGTGGGCGCGGGCCATGCCGGAACGGAGGCGGCGCTGGCGGCTGCGCGGATGGGGGCGTCGGTCGGGCTGCTGACGACAAGCTTGGCGACCGTTGCCCAGATGAGTTGCAACCCGGCCATCGGCGGCACGGCCAAAGGGCAAATCGTCCGCGAGATCGACGCCCTAGGCGGGGCCATGGGGTTGGCCATCGATCGGACGGGCATCCAGTTCCGAATGCTCAACCGGCGCAAGGGGCCCGCCATGCACGGGCCGCGAGCGCAGGCCGACAAACGGGCCTATCACCGCGAGGTCCTGCGGATCTGCCAGGAGCAGCCCGGCTTGACTCTGTGCGAAGAGACGATCGAGGACCTGCTTGTTGAGAAGGGAGCGACTCGGCCGCGTGTCGTCGGCGTGCGGACGGCCTCGGGCAACACCTACCACGCGGCGGCCGTGGTTCTCTCGACCGGGACGTTCATGCAGGGCGTGCTCCACTACGGGCCCCAGACGCTGCCCGGCGGCCGGGCCGACGAGGCGGCCACCTCGGGACTCAGCCAGGCGCTCGGGCGGCTCGGGTTTACGCTGGCTCGATTCAAGACAGGCACGCCCCCGAGACTCGACGGACGGACGATCGATTACGCCCGGACCGAACCCCAGCCCGGCGACGAGACGCCCGAGCCGTTTTCGTTCCTCACCGACCGGATCACCTGCGACCAGCTTCTCTGCCACATCACGCATACCACACCGGCTGTTCACGAGCTGATCCGGGCCAACCTGCACCGGGCTCCGATGTACACCGGCCAGATCGAATCGACCGGGCCTCGCTACTGCCCCTCGGTCGAGACGAAAATCGTCCGGTTTGCCGAGAAGCCGCGCCACCAGTTGTTCCTCGAGCCTGAGGGCCGAACGACCGACGAAGTCTATGTCAACGGCCTGGCGACCAGCTTGCCACGCGAGGTCCAGGACGAGATGGTCCAGCAGATTCCGGGCCTCGAAAAGGCTCGGATTCTTCGCTACGGCTATGCGATCGAGTACGACTACATCCCGCCGATCCAGTTGAAACCGTCGCTGGAGACGAAACGGGTCGCCGGGCTCTATCTGGCCGGACAAATCAACGGCACCACGGGCTACGAAGAGGCCGGCGGACTCGGGCTATTGGCCGGAACCAACGCCGCGCTGGCCCTGGAGGGCAAGGAGCCCTTCGTGCCGGGTCGCGAAGAGGCCTATCTGGGCGTGATGGTCGACGACTTGGTCACCCGGGGCGTCGACGAGCCCTATCGCATGTTTACCAGCCGGGCCGAACACCGCCTGCGGCTGCGGCAGGACAACGCCGACCGACGACTGACCCCGGTGGGCTTCGCCCTGGGGCTTGCCGGTCGTGATCGACACGAGCGAGTGTGCCGCAAGGAAACTCACATTTCCGAGGCAATCAGACTGCTCGAAAAAACGCACATCGACGGCGCGTCGCTGGCCAAGTGGCTGCGTCGTCCGGAAACGACTTGGGCGGAGGTGGTCGCCCGACTGCCGGCCTTGGACGACGTGCCCGAGGAAGTGGCTCGGCAGATCGTCTACGACACAAAATACGCCGGCTATCTGGTCCGTCAGGATGCCGAAATCGCTCGGAGCCGTCGGCTGGCCGAGCACCGGATTCCCGAAGACCTGGACTATGCCATGGTGCCGCATCTGCGGATGGAAGCCCGAGAGAAGCTGGCCGGAGTCCGTCCGACGAACCTGGCCCAGGCAGGCCGGATCAGCGGGATCACGCCGGCCGACCTGGCCGTGCTGACGGTCCACTTGGGACGTCGTTCGGGAACCGCTCAGTCGTGATGCAAAGCGTTCTGCCTGGCGAGTTTGCGTCCTTTGGGCAGGTTCGCTCGTCCTAGGCCAGCGACGCCTTGGGGGGAATTGGGCCATTCTGGTAGCCTTCCTCATCGCGACGGAATCCATTCTGTAGTGAAGATCTGGGCGTTTCTCAGCCGGTTCGGATTCGCCCTAACCCTATGCCATCGAAGAGTTTGAAAAACGCATACCCATATTGACACTGCCGGGAAGATAGCTATAATTGACCCCTGCTGGCAGATTCGGTAAAGTCGGCAGAACCGGATGGGATTGCTGTTTATATGCAGTCTCGGAAGGTAAAGAGTTTGCGGGCGTCCGCGGGCTCTTGGCTAGTTATTCTCGATCACTACACGGAGGACCAGAGACACGTCGGACGGCTTACCGGGCTGTGCCGTCGGGTCTCGCCGAGACTGGCCGATGTTGTGGCTAGGAGGAGGACGGTTAACCAACCATGGCGACCAAAACCGTATTCACCACAGGCGAAGCCGCCAAAATCTGCAAAGTCAGCCAGCAGACCATCATCCGCTGTTTTGACTCCGGCCAATTAAAGGGATTTCGCGTGCCGGGCAGCCGGTTCCGC
>JAFGFF010000142.1 GCA_016931075.1 Pirellulales bacterium
CCGGAACCGGCGGTGGCCATGCCGGGATTCCCCGTTGTGTTGACATACACGCGTTGCCCGTCGGCCACGACGGTGCCGGCGCCTTTCAGTGCGACCACCGCACCGGTAGCCGAGGCGACCTTCACGGCCGTCTGCTGGCGGTCTTGCGGCATGGTTCCGCGGAACAGGCCCGACCAGAGTCGCTGCATTTCGCCCGGGTGCGGCGTCAAAATCACGCGGGCTTTGCGCTTTTGCGGCCAGCCCGGGAGCTTGCTCAGATTGTTCAGCCCGTCCCCGTCGATCAGCAGGCGCAGGCCGTCTTGTCTGATGAGCGTTTCCACGATCAAGCGCAGGCCTGCGCTTTGGCCAAGGCCGGGGCCGATGGCCGTGGCGTCGTTTTCCTCGACCGCGTCGAGGATGTCACCGAGCGCCGCGGCCGAGATGCGCCCGGCGCTGTCGTCGGCCAGCGGGATCGTGGTGTAGCATGGCTCGATGGAAGCGACGGTCGGCAGGGCGCTACGCGCGGTCGCCACTCGCACCAGGCCCGCCCCGGCCCGCAGGGCCGCACGACCGGCCAGCGCCGCGGCGCCGCTCATGCCCACGCTGCCGGCGACAATGCACACCTTGCCGAACGTGCCCTTGTGCCCGTCGGCGGGTCGAGCTGCAAGTCCGGGAATGTCGCGGACGATTTCCATACGCTATGGGTTCGCTTCGACTTTTCTGTTGATCAGGGTGGCAGTGACCGCCGCCGAGAATCCGTTGTCGATGTTGACCACGGTGATCCCCGAGGCGCAGCTATTGAGCATGGTCAGCAGGGCGGAAAGCCCATGAAAACTCGAGCCATACCCCACGCTGGTCGGCACCGCGATGACGGGACAACTCACCAGGCCTCCGACGACACTGGCCAGCGCGCCCTCCATGCCGGCGACGACGATGAGGATGTTGGCCTTCTGCAATCGGGGCACGTAGCCCAGCAAGCGGTGCAACCCGGCGACACCGACGTCGCAGATCAGTTCGGTCGGCTGGCCCATGATCTCGGCGGTGACTTTGGCCTCCATGGCGACCGGCATATCGGCCGTGCCGGCCGTCACGATGGGAAGCACGGTTTTGGCCGGCGCCAACTCGCTTTGCTCCAACACGATGGCCCGGGCCAACTCTTCGTACCGAACCCCCGGAAACTTGCCCGTTGCCGACAGCGCCTCGAAGACCTCGGGCTCGGCCCGCGTCGCCAGGACGTTGTTGCCGCGCGTCGCCAGCGATTCGAAGATGCGGATGATCTGCTCGATCGTCTTACCCGGGCAAAAGATCACCTCGGGGAAGCCGCGCCGCAGTTGGCGGTGGTGGTCGATCCGGGCGAAACCCAGGTCCTCAAAGGGCAGATGGCGCAGCTTCTCCATCGCCTCGTCGATGTCAATCCGGCCGTGCTTGACCTCTTCCAGCAGTTGTCTCAGTTGTTCGGGCTGAATGGCTGGTTCTCTCCAAACAGTACATCATGGCTCTGTCACGGGTGATTCCGTCAACCAGTGGCCTTCGGTTCGAGTGTCAAGTCGGCGAACAACCCGGCCTTATACTTGTGATAAGCCAAAGAGGCTACCATAACCGCGTTGTCCGTGCAATACCGTTTTGGGGCCACCAGTAGCGCTCGGGGCGGGCGGCTGCCGGCGCACATGTGCTCGATGGCCTCGCGGAGCGTGCCGTTGGCCGCGACGCCCCCGCCCAGCAGGACCGTCCGGGCCCCGATCTGGTCGGCGGCGCGCCGGGTCTTCTTCACGAGCACGTCGATGACGGCCGCCTGGAACGAGGCGGCAATGTCGGCGACTTCCTGCTCGTTCATCGAATCGACCCGGTTCTGACCCTTCATATCCTGGCCGCGGCAGTGATAGAGCACCGCCGTTTTGATCCCGCTGAAAGAAAAATCCAGCGAACCTTTGCCCAGCAGGGAACGGGGAAAATCTATGGCTTTGGGGTCGCCCTTTCGAGCGAGGCGTTCGATGCTCGGGCCGCCGGGATAGGGCAGGTTCAGGATGGTCGCGACCTTGTCGAAGGCCTCGCCGGCAGCGTCGTCGATGGTCGAACCCAGCAACTTCAGCTCCAGCGGCGAATCGCACTCGTACAGGCACGTGTGTCCGCCCGAGACGATCAGCGCCACGGCGGGCAATTCCAGCTTCTCGGCGCCGAGCAGGGCCGACTGCAGGTGGGCGTGCAGATGGTTGATCGCAATCAGGGGCTTGCCCCACATGAAGCTGAGTGTCTTGGCGGCCGTGACGCCGACGACCAGCGCAATCGTGAGGCCGGGCTGGTTGGCGATGGCCACCGCATCGATGTCGTCCCGGCCCACCCCGGCCTGATCCAGCGCCTCTTGAATAACGGGGTAGATCTTCTCGATGTGGGCCCGCGAAGCGATTTCGGGGACCACGCCGCCGTATTTTTCGTGCAGCTTGGTCTGTGAGGCGACCACGGACGACTTGACCTGACGCCCGTCGGTCACGACGGCCGCCGCCGTCTCGTCGCAGCTCGTTTCCAGGCCGAGAATCACGACTTGTTCCTTGTCATCCTTCATTGCCACGATAGTAGTCGGGCTCGGCGGTTGTGTCAACGTGCGGCGAAGCTGCGTATCGTCGGAAAAGGAGTTGTCGTCACGGGCCGGCCGGCTTTAGAATCATACGGAGAAACCGTGTGCGATGGTCGGCCTTCGGGCCGGGAGGTGCAACATGAGCCACGTCAACGAAGCGGTCGATTGTTTCAAGAACGGCAGTGCCTGCGCGCAGGCGATTCTGGCTACCTACGGACCGGACCTTGGGCTCTCACGCACGGAGGCGATGCGGCTGGGCGCGGGCTTTGCCGCCGGTATGCGCATGGGCGAAACCTGCGGTGCCGTCACCGGCGCGGTGATGGTCCTGGGGCTTAGACACACCAAGGGCGACTGCGACAAGCTGGGCAGCCGGGAGAACGTCTATAAGGCCGTCAGGCAGTTTACCTCCAAGTTCCGCGAGCAGCACGGCTCGCCCCTCTGCAAGGAGTTGCTGGGCGTGGACATCAGCACCCATGAAGGCATGGAAAGCGCCATCGAGAAGAAGCTCTTCCGCGAAGTCTGCCCCAACCTCGTCCAGTCCGCCGCCGAAATCCTCGAAGAGATGCTTTGACGACCGGCGTTGAACCTCGTGGGGAGGAAAGGGGGGGTAACAGATGCCATGTCCTCATTTGCCTGTATCCCCACAACCCCATATACGCTCGTTGTCTTGATCGACGGGTGCGGGAAATCTCAGTGGGTGCTCAGGGGGCTGGAAATCACCAAAGAAAAGAAACCGAAGCTCGTCATCTGCCCAACTCGTTGGCCACTGATCAATCACCATTTGGATTCTTGCCGCAGCAAATGCACGTCCTGATTCCATACCCTTTGCACGCCAGTGGCGTTCTCGCGAAACAAAGTTCTCCATATGCACTTGATCATCTCCCAATTCCAGGTGGCTGCCTCGCGTACGAGTAGGGTGATTGGCGGGATCGCCTACGGTTACTTTTCGTGAGTGATCCATCTGATCCAGACCAATGTACCGCCCCACTTTCACTCTTGTCCGCTGGCAGCATACGCTTCGGCGATAACCTCTTTCAGAATATCTCTGTTCGTTTCCACCTGACCGGGTTGAAGGCGGATACGGTATCGGCCCCAGCGACTATCATAGTCCATCACATCAAGGCCCGCGGCTTCCAAGCGTTCTTGAGTTTCAGGTGAGTTCTTCAAGCGCGGCTCAAACCGTATGAACCCTTTCTTAGGGCGTAAGACAATGAAATTGCAGGGTTGTCCGTCCTTGGCAAGGCCAATGTAGAACTTGTTGTACTTGAGCCCCAGTGTCGGATCGTGCGCCTTGGCAATCTCCAGCAGTTGGTCAGCCATAGCGACCGTCTTCTTGGATCCGCGAGCCTCCCAATAGGCGCGATCTGTTGGTTCTTGACCTTCCTCGTCCTCACCCACAAGACCGAGCACAAGCTGATCAACTACAGTGGTGAAAACCAAGCCGATTTGATTACCCGCACGCAGTGCTTTCATCTGAATGGCGATGAGAGGGATCATCCCGTTGAAGAGACTGATGACGTTCAGAAACCGGCTTGTGATGTCTTCGGCGACGATAACGGCAGTATGTTCGTATTGGGGGTATCGCTTTCGCTCTATGTCCCAGTACTCGATGGTTCTGATGATGTGACTCTCATCTGTGGTGCCAAGTTGGATTTCCACTTCGTACCGGCGGCTCGACTCGGCATCCTGCAGGAGCAAGTCCAGCCGTCCCGCCCTTGGTTGAATCCGTTCTCGGTCCTTGAGGACGATATCCCCCAAGCCGAGAATGGATGGGTCGTCAGCAATGCGGTCTTGGACCCAACGTTCGTTCAAATCAGGGTGGTTGCGAATCGAGACTGCCTCAAATTTGGCAAACTCCATGGTCATGCTCCTTGAGATTTAATCGGCTTGTAAATCCACGGCCTCTGGCCGTGTGACCCAAAAAGCTTCGAGCGGTCCGTGGTGTATCGGATTGGCAGAACGCA
>JAFGFF010000143.1 GCA_016931075.1 Pirellulales bacterium
CGCCGCAATCAAAACCTCCTCCCCGCCTTTCTTAAACACACAAAACTTCAAATCTGATGGTGTCACTACTTTTGCGAAGGTCAATAACACCATCGCAATATCAGCCCAGAGGACGATTGCTACAGATGAAGCATAGCTGAATAGCTAGAGCAATATAGATTGTAGATAGTTGACAAACAGATTTCCAATTCACGCTTCTGTTCACACACAAATCTTGCACGGAGCGTGGAGAGTTGAATCGTGAGTATCGCAATTCGAGACTTTTCTCTAGCATACACCCTATTCGAAAGAAAGTGACGCCATGAAGAACATTGATAATAATCATTCATACAAAGCGATGCATGCGAACCGGATCATGCGACAAAGTTGGAGAATCCTCTTCGACGGAATGCTTGATTTCTTTCTATCTGCTACGGCATTATTTTTGATCTCAATATCGCTTTGCATTTTCATTATTTACTTCGGTGTCCAGCAAGGCGTAATTGACCAACCATCACATCTTGATATCACGAGATCTACAACTGATGATGCGTTTTATATGCTCCTTGTCGGGGCGATACTCTTTGCCATCCGATTCACCTGTCGGAGCCATCATGATAAACTAAAAGGAGAACTGATCCGCCTAAAAGATGACTGTACGGAATCGCTTCTTCGCCTGGCGTGCAGTGCTGAACAGAGACATCTATCTCTTAGAAGCATTGGGACTGGCAATGGAGTCTGGAGATGTCGCGATTTGCCATTCTTCCAGAAGCTTCAGTCCTTGGACCTGTCGCATTGTAGTGACGCGATGATTTTTTATTACCTCTCCCATATTCTTGAAAATGGCAATCAACTTCAACACTTGGACCTTTCTGACGCTGAAATCTCCGATATGGAATTAATAAGTTGTCTTCGACATCTACGTCATCTCACTAGTTTGAACCTCAGCCAAACCCCAATTACCGATGCAGGGCTGGCGTCGCTACATGAATTGAGTCAGCTTAAAGACTTGAACCTCAAAGAAACTGGCGTCACAGGCCCTTGCATCAATAAGTTGCGCGAAATGCTGCCCCATTGCACTATCAAGAACTGAACGACTACCGGCTGTAAGCCGGTAGGTTCGTTGGGCCTTATGTGAGCTACGGACTGAAGTCCTACGCTCACGGCCCAGTCAAATACAACGTCAACTCGCCCAACAGATGGGGTGGCTAACATTTCCCACAATGACGTTTTTCCTTGCTAACAGAAGAACCTAAAGGATTCACCTGAAGGCGAGGGTTTTATACCCATCTTCGTGACAATAACAACCGAAATTGGTGGGATATCCGGGGGCGAACTGTTCTTTCCGACGACATCTATAGCAATCATGCCATGCCTTTGCATCCGTCCATGGTGCTTGACTACCAGGTAGTAATTGTGCCTGAGTCGGAGTTGGCCGCCAGACAGCAGGCGATGACCGAGCCAAATATTCGACAGGCATACGACAGCAAAGGTCACAACAGTATCATGAAAATGGAAATATCGTTTCTCATAGGTAATCCACCAGATCCCATTAGGGCATTGGTGTCGCACGATTTGGGTTAGCTTCTTTCAGGAAATTCGAACCATGATTGCGAATCGGTATTTTCATACGACCTTACTCTTCGTCCTTGGTGGTTTACTAGGCGACATCGTCCCAATCGTCGCGCCCTGCCGTGCGGAGGAGAAGGCCCCGCGGCTGAACGTGCTGTTTATCGCGGTGGACGATCTTCGGCCGCGGTTGGCCTGCTATGGGGAGCCGAACGTCAAGACACCCAACATCGACCGGCTCGCCGCCGAGGGGCTCGTGTTTCGCCGGGCGTATTGCCAGATGGCGGCGTGCAACCCGTCGCGGTGTTCGCTGTTGACCAGTCGCCGGCCCGACACGACGACCGTGTTCGGCAACAAGAAGCACTTCCGCGAGGCCCTGCCCGACGTGGTGACGCTGCCGCAGCAGTTCAAGCTGCACGGCTATCACACCCAGTCGCTGGGCAAGATCTTCCACGGCACGCTGCGGAGCGAGAAGCACACCGACCCCGTGTCGTGGACCGTGCCCGAGTGGCGGCCGCCGCATGTGCAATACGCCTCGCCCGAGGGCGTCGAGGTGATCAAGCGGCTCTACGCGAAGGAGATCAAGAAGTCGAAGCGGTCGGTCGCCGAGTTGATGAAGCGGAAGATGTACCGGGGCCTGGTCTGGGAAGCGCCTGACGTGCCCGACAGCGCGCTGATGGACGGCCAGGTGGCCGACAAGGCGATCGAAGTGCTGCGGAAGGTCAAGGATCGCCCGTTCTTTCTCGGAGTTGGTTTCTTCAAGCCGCATGCGCCATACGTGGCGCCGAAGAAGTACTTCGATCTGTATAAGCTCGACGACATCGTTTTGCCCAAGAATAGTCATCTTCCCGAGGACGTCCCCGCATTGGCCCACAACGATTCGAAGGAAGTCCGCAACTACCACGGGTTCCCCAAGTCGGGACCCGTGCCCGAGAAGACGCAGCGGGAGGTCATCCTGGCCTACAACGCGTGTGTCAGCTACGTCGACGCCCAGATCGGGCGGATTTTCGAGCAGCTCGATCGGCTAGGCTTGCGTGACAAGACGGTGATCGTCCTCTGGGGCGACCATGGCTATCATCTGTCGCACAACGGCCTCTGGGGCAAGAACACGAACTTCGAGGCCTCGGCCCGGGTGCCGCTGATCGTCTCCGTGCCCGGCATGAAATCCGCCGGCAAGCGGACCGATGCGATGGTCGAACTGGTCGACCTCTACCCGACGCTTTGCGACGTCTGCGGCGTGCCGCCGACTGAAGGGCTTCAAGGCGCCAGCTTCGCCCCAGTCTTGGAGAAGCCCGACCGACCCTGGAAAACGGCCGCTTTCACCCAGCACCCCCGGCCGCTGTACGACCCCAAGGCCTCGATGGGCCACAGCATCCGGACCGACCGATACCGCCTGACCGAATGGACCGGTCCACGATTGAAGAAGCCTGTCTACGAGCTGTACGACTACCAGACCGATCCGGGCGAGACGGTCAATCTGGCCGATCGTCCTGAGTACACCGACCAAGTAACGGTGCTAACCAAGCGACTCCACGCCGGCTGGCAGGCCGCCGTTCCGAAAGCGGAGAAGTAGCCGATCGGGTCATGGGGATGGGGTCGGGTGCCATGCCCAGACGACCGCCTTGGCGGCGGATGGGCATGTTGGCGAGGCTGTCCCAAGGACATGCCCATCCGTCGTTGATACGACGTCTGGGCATGGCACCCGATCCTCTTTTTCAACAGGCTACTAGTCGAAGTCGGCCGCCAGCCAGCGGTGATGGCCGTGCCAGAGGAACACCAGTCCGATGACAGCCAGCGTCGCGCCGATCAGCGGCAAGGCGTATTCCGGCAGATCTTGGGGTGACATCAGACACACCATTCCGACGAACTGCGACCCCGCGATCGCGACGATCAAGGTCGCATAGGCGCTTACTCGCGAGCGGAGACTGGTCGCCCAGACGACAAGGCCGAACGCCAGGACCTGCACCACCACGGAATAGAAGAGCAAATGTATGATCACACCACTTTCCAGTGGCGCTCGCCACCTGTTGAGTAGCCACCAGACAACCATGGTGACGGTCACGGTGACCCAGATCTGGAGAAAATTGACCAAGGCCGCCCCTCCCAACTGCCGCACGTAGTCCCGTCGCGTCACGGGCAGGAGCAATTCACGCCCCATCAGGGGCCTTCGTGTAGAAAGCATCCCAAATAGCGAGAATGACGGGATCAGGAACACCATAATCAACATCGGAAGGAGGGTGATCATTTTGCCTTCGTTCTCTTCACCGGGCAAGTCGGGAATGAACCAAGTCATGATCTGGAGGACGATGAACATGAATAAGCTCTGGCTCCAGATGGACAGCGGCGTGACAGCGCCAATTGGCCAGCGTCGCACCCGCGACCACCACGAGGTCGGCGCGGCGAGGGCATGTCGGGTGAGCACGCGAAGTCCTTGATCGATCGCCCTATTCCGGAACCGTTGCCGTAGGGACGTGTCGTCCTGCCAGGCGTGACCGGCTAGGCGGATCCTTCCGAGGTTATCCCATTGGATCCGGCGGTATCTTTTCGGATCGTCCTCGGTGAGTCGCACTAGCCGCAGCATCGTCTGTCCGGCGATCACCACACCGGCCAAGAGCAACACCACGGCCTGAAGCTCCAGCTTGCCCGAAATGAAGTCCCCCAGCGCGGCTCTTATCGGATCGGTCATCGCTCCAGCCCAGCCGGCCAGCAGCACCAATGCGATCCAGGAAGAGTTGGACACGACCTGCCACAAAACGGCGTCGAAGAACAAGACCGACAGGGCCACCAGCCCGACCGAGCGCAGGCCCCCCGCCAACGCGACCACCCCAGGCAAGAGCACAACACAAACCAGGATGGCCGTACCCGCTACCACAACATGCACACGGCGAAAGCCGGGCGTCAGCCGCGCGCGTGAGTCGGCGAACTGGTCTTTCATATGCATGGCCAATGACCAGTACAGGAATAGGAACAGCATGACCACGGGGAAAAACGCCGGCGCTGGTGGTCGTCCGCGGCCGCCCTCGAGGAGACATACGATTCCCATCGGAATCATGCCCAGTGCCCCGATGAACATGCAAACGCCAATCCACGACGAGAACGGACGTCGGAGATAGGTCAAGGCAACCTGTTTATAGGCGTTAGGCATGATGCATCTCCAAAATGCAATTTTTCCGGGGATTTACCCCATCAAGGCGAGCAAGGAAATCAGACCGGTTCTGCATGGTGCATCTCCAAGAAACTCTCTTCGAGATTGAGATGCGTTTGGCTTTTCAGGTCCTCGAGCAGCCCGTGCCAGGCGATGCGGCCTGACTTCAAGATGGCCACGCGATCGGCGACGCGTTCGAGGTCGGAGGTGATGTGGGTCGAGAAGAGGACCGTGCGCCGGCCCGGTTCGGCCAGGTCGATGATCATCTGCAGAAACTGTCGCCGGGCCAGCGGATCGAGACTCGCCGCCGGTTCGTCCAACACGAGCAGTTCCGGCTCGTGCCCCAACGCCAGGAGGATCGCCACCTTCTGCGCCTGACCGACCGACAGCGGTCCGACGCGGTCGTCCAACGGAATCGCCCACTCTTTCGTCAGCCGCGCGACGAGGCTATGGTTCCAGTTGGGATAGAAGGCGGCCGTGTAGTCGATCAGGTGATGGACCTTCATCCACGAGTATAGGTTGACCACCTGCGGCACGTAGCCCAGGCGTGTTTTGGCCTCCGCGCTGAGCGTCCAGGCGTCCTCGTCCAGCAGCCGGGCTTTTCCACCCTGCGGCCGGATCAGCCCCAACGCGCACTTGATCAGTGTGGTCTTGCCCGCGCCGTTCGTGCCCAACAGGCCCACGACCGATCCCTTCGGCACGCTGAGGTCCAGGCCCGCGAGCACGGCCTTTCCGTCGTAGCACTTCGTAATGCCGCTCAGTTCAATCGCCGGATCGCTCATCGCAAAGGTTCCTTTTGACTACGTGTCTACGAAACAGCATCAGGCGGTATGTCCAACGCCTCGTTGAGCAACTCGATCAACTCCTGCCGGTCCACGCCAAGCGTTTTGGCCAGTTCGGCCGTCCGGGCGATCTGCTGGCGAAGCACTTGCCGCTGTGCCTGCATCTGACCCGACGGGACGTCATCGGCCACGAACGTTCCATCGCCGTGCCGGCGTTCGAGAAGGCCCTCGGCCGTCAACCGCTCGTACACCCGGAGGATCGTGTTCTGGTTCACGGCCAACTCGGCCGCCAGGGCACGTACCGAGGGCAGCCTCTGGCCGGGCTGGAGCACTCCGCTGGCGCATTGGGCCCTGATCTGCGCAGCAATCTGCCGCGTGATCGGCATCCCGGACGACGTTTCCACCCGAATTTGCACGGTTGGCCTCCAAGTGTTGACACTACTATAACAGTATTCATCGGCCCGCCAATAGGGGAAATTGATGAAATCCGTGGAAAGGGGACTGGGGGCTCGGGACTGGGGACTCGGGACTGGGGGCTCGGGACTCGGGACTCGGGGGAATTGGGGGTCGGCTGGCGGATGCCTTTTATATGAGGGCATAATGGACGGTGTCTCGAATCGGTATTGCGAACCCCCCATGTGGTGGGACATTATGGCCTTGGAATAGAAAATGGAATCGTTCGAAGAAAAGCTCGCCCGGGTAGTGAAGGAGGACGTGGCCGTCGTGCCCTACGACCCGAGGTGGCCCGAGATGTTCCAGCAAGAGAAGGAGCATCTACTCGCTTGCCTGCCGCCGGGGCTCGTTGGGCGGATCGAGCACTTCGGCAGCACGGCCGTGCCAGGCCTGGCGGCTAAGCCGATCGTCGACATGCTGATCGAGGTGACGTCGCTTGACGAAACGAAGCGTCTGGTCCCGCCGATTCTCGAACCGCAGGACTACGACTACTTCTGGCGGCCGACCTGGGGCGACGACACGCCCCCGTTCTACGCCTGGTTCATTAAACGCAATGCTCAGGGCACCCGGACCCATCACCTCCACCTGGTCGAGGCCCATTTCGAGCACTGGGACCGGCTTCTCTTTCGAGACTACCTGATCGCACACCCCGACGTGGCCCAAGAGTACGGCGCGCTCAAACTCAGGCTAGCCGCCGCTCATGCGAATGATCGAGTCGCCTACACCAAGGCGAAGACCGAGTTCATCACGCGCGTGACCGAGATGGCTAAGAAACATTATTGAAGGACTGTCCCAAAGGCCTCTGGGCTTCATGGAATTGGCTACCACCAGGAGGGCCACGCTCCGTTGTGGCCACTTTTTCAGTGTGCCTGGCCACGACAGAGCGTGGCCCTCCAAATCAGTTTTGCCGGCCTGATATTTTTTCTGCTGTTTCAACTCTCAGTCGATCACCTCGCCTCGGACCGAGACGGTTAGCTCGTCCAGTGGGATATCGCGCCTGGAGCGGTTCAGGGCCTCGCGGGCAATCTTGACTAGACCCGTGCAGCAGGGGACTTCCATGTGGACCACGGTGAGCCGACGGGGTGGAGACTCGGTAAGGATGGCCGCCAGGCGGTCGACGTAGGCTGCGGCGTCGTCGAGCTTGGGGCAGCCGATCACGACGACCCGATCGCGGAGGAGGCGCTCGTGGAAGTCGGCCAGGGCAAACGGCACGCAGTCGGCCACCAGCAGCAGGTCGGCCTCGCGGAGAAAGGACGCCCCGGGCGGGACCAGGTGTAGCTGAACCGGCCAATGGCCCAGGGCCGACGTGCTTTTGCCGCACGAGGAGGTTGCGTCGACCGACCGAACGGACGGGGCGGGGGAGAACGTCTGGACATTCGTGCCTGGGCAGCCGCAAGGCAATGTGGGCAAGAGTTTCGGTTCGGCTGTCTGGCCGGCCACATGACGTTCGGTTGCCTTCTGATCGAAGGCCTCGGCCTCGCGCTGGACGACGGTCAGGGCCCCCCGAGGGCACTCGCCCAGGCAGGCCCCCAGGCCGTCGCAGTAGGTGTCGCTGACCAACTCCGCCTTGCCGCCGCGGATCTGGATGGCCCCCTCGGCACAGGCCGACACACACAGCCCACAGCCGTCGCATTTCTCCCGATCAATCTGGATGATGTTTCGTTTAACCATCTTGCCGTTTCTGTCTGTGTTAGCCTGTTGGAATTGGGTCTCCACTATCATCCTATGCCCGGCCCAGCCCCGACACTTTGACCCACGTCAAGCACCGGTAAGAAATCGCGGCATCCCGGTCATCATGAATATCTCCCGTCCCTCGCCCCCAATCCCCAATCCCGCCCCCCCTGACGCCCCCTCCGCCTGGCCGCCTGCCATTGTCAAACCGGTCCGAATCCGTCATACTTATAGATTCCTGGGCCGTGTGGGTGTCCCCTTTGCCCTACCCAGCCCACTACGGGGCGTGGCGCAGCCTGGATAGCGCGTCTGACTGGGGGTCAGAAGGTCGCTGGTTCGAATCCAGTCGCCCCGACACACAAGGCCCGATGTGACAACGTGTTACGTCGGGCCTCTTTTGTTGTTTTACTGGGCGAAGAAACGCCGTGCTACTTATGTGCTACTGGCTAGAAAACACATTCACATGAAGAGATCCCACCAGAGACTCATCGAGGCAATTGGGTGTTCTCGTTAGCAATTAGGCAACAGCCGCTGGCCCAGGAACGCCTTTTTTGCCGCTTCCCGCGGTGCCCGGCTCTTTGACACCTTGTGCCTCAGTCTTGCCCACACCGACTCGGTGAGCCAACTTCCCCGCGCATCGGGTCTCCTTGTGTCCGTCGGGTCGGAACGTCCCGGCGGCCATCCCACCTATCTGCCTGTTAGCGCGCGGGTCCTTCCAGAGGGGGTGCCTGAGGGGCGGAGCCCACGTATCGAGGCACTTTTGTACAAAGAAGGGGTGTTTTTTGGCACCACCACCACCAAACAACAACGTGAGTGCCGAGAGTGTGTTTGACCGAACGGATACCCCAGAGTATTTGGCCGGCACGCTTCAATGTAAAAAAACCGAGAGGGTTGGCTCTCGGCGTCGCCTGTTAAACAGCGGGTACTCGGTTTCGAAGAAGCCTCGTCACATTTGGCATTTCAAACTCTCCACAACAGCGATTGCATGCTTCAATCATCGCGATTTTCGCTTGGCATTCTTTTTTATACAGGACGGTCCAGTGCTCATTGCCGCCGGCCAACTCGCCCGGGCGTCGTCCTCGTAAAGACCGATCTTCTCCAGCGGCAGCGTTTGGAATCCGACCGACCAAGCCGGTGAGTCGGTCTTCAGCGCAAAATCGGTCGGGCGGGGGTGCTTGCCTTCGCCGAGTCGGTCGGGCGTGGTGAAATGCGGGTCGACATCGACCAGATTGTCCTTCAACGTCAGGTACTTTCGGGCGTTCCCGTGGACACCGTCCCACTTGCCGCCGACCGAGACGTTGTGCACTACCCGATTGCCCTTGGGGGCGGCCGGTTCGTCATCCAACATGTCGGCCAGCCCGGGGTAGCGCGTGCTGTAGGGTGGCTTGGCGAAGCGGATGCCCGACAGCGTGCCTTTCTCGCGCCCCTCCTGGATCCAACGGTCCGAATGATCATGGGCCCAGCCCAGTGCCCGGGCGTCGACGTGCAGCGCAGGCCGGCAATCGACAAACAGGTTGTTTGCCACGAGGCAATCACGTCCGCCGCCGATGAACGCAGCCCGGGTGACGCGGTAGAAGACATTGCCGGAGATCTCCGTACCGCAGAACATGTCGTCGAGGTAGATGCCCATGCACCCTCGGCCCTCGAACCCACTGATGTCGTGCAGGTAGTTGTGCCGAATGACGGTGCCGCGCATGGTCCAGTTGCGGCCGGTGTAGATGGCCCCGGCGTCGTTCGATTCCTGGCAGACGTGGTGGATTTCGTTCAGTTCGATCCGGTGATTGTTGCCCCCGAAGCCCATGCCCATGTGGGGCGCGTCGTGGATCAGGTTGTGCGAGGCCCGGTTGCCGACGCCTTGCAGCGTGATGCCGGGCTGGTAAACCCGTTTTGTCCGGGCGTAGTGGTGGATGTGGTTATTGTCGGCCACATGCCCGGCCGGGGTAAGCGTGGTCCGATCGCCGCCCGACAGCGCGATCCCGCCACGGCCCATCTGGTACATATCGCAGCCGACGACGCTGTGCTGTCGGCCTCCGGCGACCCGCACTGCCCAGCCGCCGACGTTGCGAATCGTGCAGCCGACGATCCGGCCCTCCTCGCCACCGGAAATGGCAATGGCATCGCCCCGGGCACCCTCAACGATGAACCCTCGTAGCGTCACGTGTGAGATGTCGTTCATCGTCACAATGGTCGGCAGCACCGAGACAATCGCCTCGCCCTGTTCGATGGGCGTCGGCGGCCAGAAGTAAAGGATGCCATGCTGCCGGTCGAGATACCACTCGCCCGGCTGATCGAGTTCGGACTGGAGGTTGAACGCATAGAACCATTGGCCCTTGCGATAGCCGTAGTTGTGGAAGGGCGGAGCGACTTCGAGGCGGTGGTGTTCGGGGTCAATCGATATGATCGCGTGTCGCTCGTCGGCCCAGTCCCAAAACCAATAGCCGTGGACGCAGCCGTTCGGTTCGTCGCCCCACCGCGACGGCCGGTCGCCCTCGTACGCGAAAACCCCTTCGACGCATCCCTTCTTGCTGCGAACGTTGCGTTGCGTCTTGCCGAGCACGTCGACGACACGGACGAAACCCTGGTTGGGCCACCTGGCGACGGTCATGGGCTTGTTGTCAAAGAAGAGTTCGATGCCCCCGCCCAGCGGCGAGCCGAAATCGGTGATGCCCAGGCCCTTCAAATCGGCCTGCCGCACCTGGTTGCGGGCCACCGGATCGAGCTTTGCCCGCACCTGCTGATCGGTCACCGGCCGCCATTTGGTCACGACCCGGCCCCCGAGCAGCCGGACGGTTTCGCCCGGCTTGGCTTGATAGACGATCGGCCGGTCCTTCGTGCCCGAGTCGTCGGCCGAGAAGCCCAGCGGCCGGTCAAGTGTGTACGTTCCGCCCCGGACAACAACCCTGATCCCGCCCTCCGGCAGTTCGTTTTCCTGCTTCCACTTTCGCACCGTGTCTCTCGCCCCGGCCATCGTCGCCAGCGGGCCATCGCTGCCCTGAGCATTCGGGGTTTCAATGCTGCCCGACCATATATCATTGCCATTCGGAGCGACGAGGAACTCGACTGGCGCTGCCGAGGCCTTGACCGGGACCAAGAGGAACCCGGCCATCACGATAAGGAGGGTTGTTTTGGACATGGCATCACCTAGGTGGGATTAGGATGGAGAATTCTCGGGTCACAAGACAACACCGTCTCCAAATCGGTCTTGTCAATCGGCCGAGGTGTTTCGCGGCGATAGTTTCAGGCGGGGATCGTCAAGTTCCAACAGATACATGATCTGGTTGTAGTCATAGCGGGGTGTCGCGTCGGGGTTGCCGGAGAAGGTGTGGGTGTAGGTGCCTTCGAAAAAGACCTGCCGGCCCCCGTCCTTGTCGAAGAAGGGGTGGTGCACCGGGTTGTAGAAACTGTACCGGTCGTGGGTCACGATCTTGCGGACGTGTTGCCAGGGGCCGGTGAGGTGGTCGGCTTCGGCGTACCAGATCTCGCCGAGCATCGACGTGCCGCCGACCTCGCAGAAGATCATGATCCAGCGGCGGCGATAGGCGTTCCGGGCGATCGAGCCACGGTGGGCAATGACCGGCGCGCCGGTCTCGGCATCGCGGAGCATCCAGGGGGTCCCGCCGGTCGGCAAGACGCCGGCCTTGATCCCGGCGGCCATGTCCTTCGGCGAGGGGACGCCGGTGTTGGCCTTCCATGCCCAGCGGATTGAGCCGTCGGGCCGGCGATCGATTTGACGATCTTTCTTCCGCGTGCCTTGCACGAAACACGTGTACCCTTCGTAGGTCTCGATCCGGGCCAGATGTTGGCTGTCGGCCAGGACGCGAAACCGGGGGAACGGATCGCAGAAGTAGATGTAGGTTCGATCGCCCTCGGCATGAAGAAGCGTATGGGCACCGTCGGGAAAAGGGGCGTCGAGCGGGAACGTGGCCACCTTCTTGAACGTCTCGGTCGCCGGGTTAAACTCGACGAGCCCTTTTTCGTAGGTTTCCAACGGCTTATCGCCGCCACGGATGTTCGCATAGTGGGCAAAGAGGCGCTCCTTATCGCTCTTGGTGTCTCGCAGGACCACCGTCCCACTGATCCAAGTGGGGCCCGGGTCGGAGGCAGCGATCATCTTCTTCACGAAGCCGTCTTCGCCCAGGAAGTAGTCCAGATTGACGCCCACCGCCGGATCGAGTCCCCCGTCATTAGGCAGTCGCGACGTAGCGCCGGTTGTTTTGAAATTGCCCAGCGGATAGCTCGGGCGGTTCGTGTCGCCCCAGAACCAATGGATGCGGCCACCCAACACGGCACGCATCGTGCCGTCGCAGCCGAGCACCTGGCCGTCAAGCAGAGGTTGCGCAAGCGGCGCCTTGCGACCAACCAGGACGCTATCACGGTAGATGCCTCCCCCGGTGATGCGGTAGAGCCGTTGGGCGATGTTCACGCGTCGGATTTCAATCCTAGCCCGTCCGCCGGGCGTCACCTCGAGTGCCTTGCCACGGAACCCAAACCCGTCCTTGGGGTATTCATAGCCGTGGCTGGAAACGTGAAAGAAGACCTTCTGGTCCATCAAGCCCGGCTCGTCGAAGGCGACAATGCCGGCGCTGTCGGTGAAGAAGCGGATACCGCCGGCCGTTCTCAATTCGACCAGCGGAACGCCGCGACCGGTCTGGCTGTCGACTACTTCGATGGCGAAGGGGCGCCGGCCGTCGGTGTTGGGAGCCGAGCCCAGCGCGGCGAGCAATACGAGGAGGCAGCCGGTCGGGGACATGACGCATCTCCCAGGCAGGAGGTCGGGTGGACCGTGGGACAGCACCATTTTCCGGTGGAAGCTGCGGCTTGTCAAACGGCAGACGGTCAAGAACATCAAGGAAAATGGCCTTGAGCCAGGGCCTCGACGCGGTCGAGGAACCTGGAGCCATTTTCTGCAGGCCCATGCGGAGACGCTTTTTGCAAGTCGATTTCTTCAGCAGAATAAGAAGTTAGCCGTAAGGCGGCATCTGTACCTGTGAATGATATGATGGCCACAGTTACCGAAAGAAATCCGCAGGTGTTGAGTAAACGCCTATTGAAGGGATTCGTCGTTTACCTGCTGCCCGGTATTGTGCTCGCCTTTGCGCTCATACTGGTGCTCGGATACCTGTGGTCGCATGAGCAACTCGCGTCATTTCAAATCGGACATCGGACCATCAACGTGTATGCGGAAGGTGACTTCCATTACGAGCCGCCGGGGTATATATACTTCGAACTCAAACAATGGGGCCAAACCCAAATTCCTCAACGTCGTTTCATGGGGATTGGCCCGGAAAGAAAGCCGTCGCAAGATTTCAAGCTCATTACAACAATTGATGAAGAAACTGTCGCGCTTGTCCTCAATAACGAAGTCCAAATGATTCACGAGTTTTCATCTGGTTATACATGGCCGGGGCCTTACGCGAATGTTACCGAACCCCAATGGCAAATTGCGGAAATGCTGCTACAACGGTTGCGTGTGGCCAATCCGGAGATAAAATGTCCACGTCAAGACTGGTATCGTAAGGAGCTTGATCGCCAGCAAGCGCATGACCGCTAACTACTGTATGCACGGGACCGGCCGACCCGTGCGGTTTATTAATGGAGGCATCACAGCGGCCGGCCCGTGATGCTAACCGTTCGGCAAGTCACTCCAAATCCAAGTCGCGGGCGAGCCACTTTCCTATGGGACTCAAGCTCCGTTTGAACCTCTATTACCAGGTCGAAGCGCGGGCCGTTTACGGTGCCTATAAGGGGTTTTACGCATCGATTGGCAAGAACCTCGTTGAATCTGGCGACGACTTGTTCAAGTTTATCCTTTTCGAGAAGGACCAGGACTGGACCGTTCTGTGGCTGGACGGGGGGTGGGAGTGGTCGGTACGCCGCGAAGCTCAACTCGAAGTCTCACGACGACTGAATTGCATAGGCTTCCTAATCTTCGTGTACGATGGCGACTACTGGGGCTATGAGTTCTTCGAATCTGGCAAGGCGCTGGACCACTTTGTACAGGTGGAAGAGCCAAATGATGGAACAGTATGGTTTCCCGATCGTAGCTGCGAAGGAGATCCGGAGTTGCTGGCGATCGCGTTTCCTCACCTAGAAGAGAAGGATTTGGCTGCCGACTTGGTGCGGAACCCGGTATATATGCGTAAGCAGTCTGAACTAACCGACGAAGAGTGCAAGGATCGCTGGGCTGAGCGGAGGCGGCTTGATGTACCGGCGTGATCAGGCGACGAGTTTGGTCGATTCGATGAATGTGCGGTCCTCGATTTTCTGCGATTTCTTGGGGTCCGTGTTGAGCTTCGGGATCACTTTGTTACTCTTCTGGCTCCGGAGTTTCGGCCATTCTGGATCACGGGGCGGAATACGTACGACGACTGGTGGTCTCGGTATCTCGAGCGTGGTGTTGAGCACCCGTAGCTGTTGCTCAATTGCCAACTACACCGATTCGTTGATCTGAAAACGTTGGCTAGCCGGCAGGAGGCTATGTTAGAATGTGACGCCAAGCCGAACTAGTTGCTCAACCTGACCCAGTGCTACCGGACCAGTTTCGTGGCAAAACCGATGCCGTGGCCCGTTAGCACCGCGCAGGTTAGCTTGACCATTCGTCGGTCTCGCAATCTCATCCGTTTCGTCGAAGTTCCATCAAACGACGGACTTGTCAGATTGATTTGCCCGCATTGCTGCCCACCCGCAACCTACACGGTCCCCCGATAAGCGGAAAAGCAAGTTGTGCAACTGCTCTAGGTCGCCCGCATCTGCGTGACATTCGGCGACTGCCTTGCACGCGTCGGACTAACCGTCCTGAGTCACAGCCGCCAAGGTTGACACCTGGAGTTGGTCACATCGATCGGGAGCGACGGGCGCGGCTCGTCCGTGATATCAATATCAACTCCCAGAACATGCCCGGGCGAGAGGGGGATGGTGTGGGCGAGGATGAGACGGGCGGAGCGGTGGAAGGTGGAGTGCCAGGGGGTGGGAGGGCTGAGGAGGAAGGCGTGGGTCGTTTCGGCGGTGATGCGGGGGCGGTCGGTGGGGGCGATGAGGCGGAGGTAGGCGGGGAAGGTGGTCAGCAGCGGACGGCCGGCGCCGAAGAGGGCTTGCCATTGGGGTGAGACGTCGAGCTTGGCGATGGCTGGGTAGAGCTGCCAAGGGCCGAAGGGGCCGGACGGGCGGGGCTGATAGGTGATCCGCCCAGAACCAAACGTTGATACGCCAGCACAGAGTTAAGGGAGTTTGTACAGACACCTCTTGGCGAGACGCCGCGTCTACGGATGATGTCAACGGCCTCGGCCGGGCCAACTGGTCCGTCCAACGATCCATGTCGGGCCTATAACTCAGGATCGATAATGCACTCGCTCAGTTGCCCCAGGTTCTGCCCGTCGCGCGTAACATTGAGCGGAATGACATACCTCTTTTTTTCGCCGACGCCGACGAGCTCCACTTGGAAAGCCACTACGGCATCCTGCTTGGGGTCGATGCGCACGTGCTTTTTAGGTTGCTTTACCGCGATGCCCGGCGGCGGAACCAGCTCCAGCGTCAATGTAGTATTGTCGTCGGAGTGATTGCGAATGCGCGCCTCCACGGTTGTTGACTTTCCCACCTGCACTTGTTGCTTGTAAGGATAGATCGACACCCAGTTCTCATCCATGCCGAAGTTGGGATCGTCCCAGGCGATCAAACGGGCGAAGCGCGGTTTGAGCCCCTCGGCCCAGCGACGCAGGGTCGCGATATCATCGCGGCTGATATCCCAAATCCCCCAATGGCCGGTGGCCAGGTAGTCCGGTTTCACCCGCTCCAGCACATCAACGCAGCGCAAGATGCCGCGATGCGGATCCAACTCGATAAAGTTGCGGCAGTTATAATTGTGTCCATGCCCGGGAGCGTCGAAACTGTCGCCGGTAAAGAACACCCGCTTCCCGTCGATTTCGGCCAGCAATCCCGCGTGAAAATGGGTCTGGCCGGGGAAAAAGAAACTCTGCATCGGGATGCCGCTCCACGTAAACGACTCGCCGTCGCGGAGCACCCGATCGACCTTCGTGGGATAGGGAATCAGGCAGGGGATGTTGAAGTTCTCCGGCGTCTCCATCACTTCCCGCAGAATCGCCGGGCAATAAAACTTGCTGCCATACTGCTTGCGTATCTTGTTTACCGCCTGCACGTGATCGCCGTGATAGTGAGTGACCCAAATGACTTCGATTCGCTTGAGCGCGGGATCCTTTTCCACTTCCTTGAGGGGATTGGTGTTTCCCGCGTCCACCAAAAACACGCCGCCGGCGTCATTGCTGATCAGGTAGGAATTGGCGACCGCCATAACCCGCCGCAGGTGCGGCAGTTCCTTCACCTCCCGGGCCGGGTATTTGCCGTTGACCATCCATTGAATCGCATCGTTCAGATTGTTGAGCATGGAGTCCAACGCTGCGGCTGGTTGCTCCATGACGATGCCATGCGAAGGCGCCAAAAGATCGGGCTTCTCCGCCATGATGGCGTCGCGGCTCTTCCGGAGATTGCTCAGCCCTTTGCGGCCGCAGTCGTTGTAGCGATACTGCAGCGTGTGGAAATTCCACACCTTGCCCGGAGAATGCACCACGTCGCCGCTGAAGACAATCCGCCGGCCCGCCAACTCCACCGCATAGGCCAAATGACCAAAGGTGTGCCCCGGGGTGGCGATAGCCTTGATGGAGAGACCCTGCCACTCGAGCGTCTCGCCCGGCTTCATGCCACGCGCCACGGGAATATTGTAGGTGGAAGTCAGAAAGTCGGGCTTGAATTGATAGTTGTGGTAGGTCTTTACTCCCAGCCAATGCTCTTCGGCCTTTTCGAAGAACTTTCTCTCCGTCTCTGGCACGGCAATTTTGGTTTTTGTTCCCGCCAAAAGCCGGTCGCCCTGGCACTGGTCGCGGTGGTAGTGGGTGTGCAGCACCCAATCGGGCGACTGCCAACCCCGCCGCTGCAGCTCCGGCAATACCGCGCCGCTGCCAAAATCGACAATCAGCGTGTGTCCATCGCGCACCAGGACATAGACGTTGCATGTGTCCTGCAGCCTATAGAGCGATCCGCCCAGATCCTGCAACTTCGACTCGGACGCCGCATCCAACCTTGCCGTGGCTGCCAGCAAAATCGCCGCCAAGCCAACATAGCGCAGTATTCCGTTCACGGGTTCATCCTCCAACCGCCCCGAAGCCTATTTCCATAACAGTTATAACAGCATGGTTTCCGAACCGCTATTGCGCCCTCCCCGATGATGGGGTATCATGCGGCCATCGCCAATTTCTCAGAAAGCAATGGCCGGTAGCCTCCTTGAAGCGTCTTTCGACGGATACCTTTCTTCGATGGCGCGGTGAAATGTCTGGACAATGCCGCAAATGGTACCTGCAAACAGTACCAAAACCGCCCTCCGCCCTCTTTTCACGCATCCGACCGGTGCCCTAAAATAAGCCTATCGGCTCAGTCAGGCACCGGTCAGGCTACCTTTTGCTGCACTTCTAATCCGCAGGCTGCAGGTTCGAGTCCCGCCGGGCATGATTGGCAAGAACGGCCGTTCGATTCTTGTTTTCAAGAAAAACGGGCCGAACTTTGTATTCTACCCTGCCGGGGAGGCTCGTTTTTGGCCACCCTTCGTGGGACGGGCGCAAAGGCGATTGGACAGCCGCGTGAAGGATTGGGGCGAGGGATGAACAGAGCAACCCCGTGCTGTGGTAGAGAGTAGACCCGTGCTGTGGTAGAATGCCTCCATGCCGACTCCCGAACCACCATCCGACCCAACCGCCTCGTCCCCTACCCCCCGCCGCCTTTGGCGCCGGCTGCATCTTTCCACCTGGCTGGTTCTTCTGGTCGTCGCCCTGGGGCTGGTGCTCATCAGCATTCCGGCCTATGAGATTCGAGGGGCGCGATTACCGGAGGGCGATCCGGACGGTGACCTGGTGATACGCTGTCGCCACGGATGGCCGTGGGATTTCATGGTCCAATATCGCGACTACGCGTGGCCCAAGGCACCGCCGGAACCTGGGCCGTTCTTGCCTTCGTATTGGACCGACGCGCCCTGGGCAACGGCCTCGAATTGGGCAGTCACCGGCAAGACCCGGTTTGAACTATTACATCTTGTTGGCGACCTGGCGGTCGCACTGGCCATCTTGTGTGTGGCGGGTGCCGGATTCGAATGGTGGCGCCGACGCCGACGCCGCGTCTGGCAGTTCAGTCTTCGTGAGATGCTGGTGGCGACGCTTCTCCTGGCCGGCGTATTGGGGTGGTGGAAGTGCCGGGACAACCAATTCCGTCGCGAGATGGTGCTGGCCAAGCAACTCGGGCTGGAGTTGAAGGAGTATCCCCTCAGCGACATCGGTGTGGAGTACCGTGGACCGACGTGGCTGGGACGCCTCGTGGGCAAGAGACATCTGGAGAGCTTCAACAACGTCATCGGGGTCAACTTGGGCTTCGGCAGCACGGATATCAACATCCGTGATGATGAGATTCTGGATATCGTCGCAGACGTCGACCAGATGTGGCCCCATCTCTACGGGTTGACGGTTAGCGTGTGTTTTGGCAACGTTGATCGACAGCTTGCCTCATTGGTCGAACTTCGCGAACTGCGTTTGTTCGGTGTCAACTGCAACCGGATAAGCGAAGAAGGACTGCGCGATGTGGGACGACTGAGCGAACTCGAGAAGCTCGACTTTCGATGCAAGGAATTGCCGGAATCGCGACTGGCCTTCGTGAGCCAGTTGCCGCACCTGAAAGTCTTGATCTTGGATTGTCCTCAACTGCGTAGCGACGACCTGGCTTCTATGGCCAAGCTAACGGAACTGCGGTCGCTCACGATCACGGATGCTCCCCACGTTGACGGCGAAGGGTTGGTCCATCTTCAAGGGCTCACTCAGTTGCAGGTGTTGAACCTCGATAGAACGGGAGTGACCTCGGAAGAAGCGGAGGATCTCGAGTGGGAGTTGCCCGATTGCTGGATCAGTTGGCACTGAACACGAGGCGGGCAATTCTCTGGCGAGCCGACTAGAACACGCGGCACGGAACGCGTCAACCGGCAAGAATCCCGGTGGGAACAAAAAGGGGGCAGAACTATTTATGGCGATTAATAGTTTTGACCACTTTAGCTTCCGACCCCTTTTTCTTTCAGGGCCTTCTCATACTCCTTGAGCATTCTCCGCGTCTCGTTTGTCACGTGAACGCCCCCGCCGTGATCGGCCAGCCGGTTGACCACGACTTGGAGCCGGCTGCCCGGGCTGACTAGCCTCCCTGCCTGGATGTCGGCCTCGGTGATCTTGGCCATCAGGATTTCCTGTTCGCCTTTCCGGTATCGGCCCCGGTCGTAGATGACGTAGAGAAAGCCGTTGTTCCCTTCGACGGCGTCGGGATAGGAGACCAAGGCGCGGCCGTCGAGAAGCAGCTTGTGCGGCCAAGTCTTTCCCTCGTCTTCCGAGAGCATCGCGGTCATATTCGTGCGCGTTTTAGGATGGTCGTTGAGCACCAGCAGCAGCGAGCCCGACTTCAGCTTGCGCAGATGAAACCGCGCGTTCACGCCCCGCTCCTTGGTCAACGGTCGGTCGTTCTTCCAGGTCGCCCCCCGGTCGAAAGACTCGATCTGGGCGATGCCGTAGGTCGTGCGCGACAAGGCGAGTAGGCTCCCGTCTCGTCGCTCGACCGCCATCAGTTCCGAAAAGCTCCCGCTGGCGATCGGTGTCTTCGAGAGAAAATGAAAAGTCTTCCCCTGGTCGCGCGACACGTAGAATCGGGTTCGTTCCGGGTCCTTCTTGTCGAAAGTGTCCACCGGCCGGAGCCACTCGCCGTCGGACAGCACGAGCGGCTTGTTCAACGCGCTGCCGTACCCGGCAAACACGGGCGCTTTCCAAGTCGGCGAAGCGACGTCGGCGTTGTCCGTGCAAAAACCCCATACCGAGAACGTGCCGTTGGGATCCGGCACGGCCAGATTGCGGTTGACAAACCACCACATCCGGCCTGTGGGATCGATCCACAGATGAGGATCGAGCGTGATCCCGCCGAAAAACGGCGTGGCGTCATACACGGCCACGGGCTTCGACCACGTTTTCCCGTCGTCGTCGCTCGTCACGAGCACGGCGTAGTTCCCGTAGCCTCGCGCTCCTTCGATAAGCGGCCCACAAAACCAGGTCGCCCAGAGCCGGCCCTTCGCCGTCCGCTCGATGCTCGGAATCCCCTGCCACATCCGAATGCGCGACCAGTAAAACGGCCCCGGATCCAGTTGAAGCGCCGGCAGCGTCAACGTGGTCACGCCGAACCGCTCGGGCGACTGCGCGTGAACGATCGTGGCGCACGACACCAACAAGCAAGGCAGCAGGAGTCTCATGGTCGACTTTCAATCGAGAGGATCGAGGCAAGAACCGGCCCCTTCCGACACGACCAAGTATACGCTCCCGAAGCGACAAGATCAAAGTCGCGCAAGGAGCCAAGACGGCGCTTGCCCCATCAGATGGTCGTCGAGACTAGAAAAGGGGGCAGGTCTGCTGGAAGGATTGAATAACTACCGGCTTCTGGCCGGTAGATATTCAGTACACCTTTATTGCAATGGCGCGACTCCAGGCCGGTCGAGTCGATCGCCGCCTGATCGACGCGCTATCGCCGCCGAAGGCGCAGAACCGCCACTGCCAACATGCCCAGCCCCAACAGAGTGAGTGTTGACGGTTCGGGAACGTCGCCGATGCGAACCGCGATGCCCCACTCCTGGTTGCCAGACTGGTTGCTTAACCGGCACTGCAGACCCTCCGAGAACAGGGACCCGAACTGGTTGCCCGTGCCGTCGGGGTAGATCGATTGCGACCAATAGCCGAATCCTCCCGGCGTGCCCACGAGGTTCTGAAACAGGCCCGTGTTCAGCAGGCCGTAGGTCCCGGGACTTCGGGGGGTTCCGTCGGTGGCGTACTTGCTGAGATTGCCCAGCGTCACGTGATACAGGTGCGACAGCTCGCTGCCAGTTCGGGTGATGTTGTAGCCGTAGTCCGTCGAGCCGTCGTATTTATAGTTGAGATCGTATACCGGGATCACCTGTGGCAGCCGCCAATCGTCGAAGACCTGATCGCCCACGGCGATGGCCAGCGTGTCCGCCCAGTCCTTGGCCTTCCCGTATTGGGACTGATTATACGAGGTATGGCCGAAGCCCGTATAGCCGAAGGTGTAATCCACCCACGTCAGGTTCAGCGTATCGTCGTAAATCAGATGGTACTCCACGCCGCCAGTTCCGACCTGGATTCCGCGATCAAAGAGTTCGGCGAAGGCTGGCGAGGCTGCCATCGCTGCAATGCACAATACGATGCCACAATAGGCCAACCCCTGAAGTCTTCCGAACATCTCGCTCTCCCTTCTATTGGATGGTAGTCGAGGTGACAACGGCTAGTACGATTGAACGATTCTGTCCCGTGGCGATTCCACGAGTTCCCATAAGCCCCCACCGCGCAATGGAAGCGAAGCCTCGCTTCTCCATCCGCTAGGTTTTGATAACTTCAGGAGCAGCTAAGTGACAGGGACTCGAATCCCCCCATATTAAGGCCCTTATATCACGGCCAGGAGCGGTTGTCAAATACCGGGCAGGAATTTCGTACCCCACTTGCGAGATTTCGCCCCCTTGAGCGTAGCAACCACGTCCGCAACCCCACCCCCGACACCTTATGCCACTGCCGGCTCGTCCAGCAGCACACCCTCAAGTAAGCTGTCTGGGCCAGCCAGTATTTAGAACACCTTGCTTACTTGGATGGCTCCCGAAGAATAATTCACGCGTCGTCGCCCGCGCACTGGTCTTCACAGCAGCCCTCAAACCGCATGAGGCGGCAGGTCAGGACGGCCAACGCTGCGCCGAGAAAGGGGGCGGTGAGGTAGAGCCATAGGGAGGTGAGGTGGGCGGAGACGAGGGCAGGGCCCAGGGAGCGGGCGGGGTTCATCGAGGCGCCGGTCACCGGGCC
>JAFGFF010000002.1 GCA_016931075.1 Pirellulales bacterium
GAGAGGACAGGATTCGAACCTGCGGAGGGCTTACACCCTCACGGATTTAGCAAACCCGCGCTTTCGACCACTCAGCCACCTCTCCAAAATCTTATTTATCAACAACTTGCGACACAACCGGGGCGTGGCAGCATTTCATGTTCGCTGCCGGGAAAACGACTTGTTCCTATTCCGGAGGCGGCAGAAGAGCCCCGCCAGGGCGTTGTCCGGAGCGGAACGAAGTCGCCTCACCCCAGTGAATCGGAGCGACGCACACGCTAGTCTACACGAAAAACACGGATTCCGGAAGCGGCCCTAGGCCGTCCTGAGAAGTCTCATCTGGACTTCCCCCAGATGCCCCCAGTTGGCCCGCTTGAGACGTTCGTAATTAGCCCCCCAAAAGGTCCTGCCAGGTGCCCCTTCGGCTGTCTCCGCCGCCAGTGCCAGGGCTGTGGCTCACGCCTGGATTGCTCGAAGGAATGCCCGGTCTCATCCCAAGCGGCCGACACGCCGGTCGTGGAAGTCCCGAGAGTCCCGGAAGCTGGCTATCAGGCTTGGAGAGGAACGGCCGTCTCACGATCGAGTTGGGCGAAAAGATTCGCGTGGGCCGGGTCGAGGCTGGTGCTACTGACTTCGCCTATCTCCACCTGGCACTTTCCCGACCTGCGTCTTTTGGAAGGGACCGCGAACGTCCCGCCTTGACCGCTGCCTTGCCTTGCCGTTCTACTGTTGTGGAGAGTCGTTGAGTATTCCCGGCCAGCACAGACAAAGCCAGTGGCGCTGAGCCGTATCGCTCTTTCAAGCAACGATGAATATCGAATGAGCATACCCATGAGCCATCCCGCAGCGTCGTTTCGTCGGTGCCCAAGATTCCTCTCGCTTCGCGTTGCTCGGATCGGGTGGACGTGGGTATTCGTCGGCATCGTCATCGTGACAGCCGTCCCGCAAGTCCTATTCGCAGCAGAGGCGGCCGAGGCGCAACCCTCGGTCCAGCCTCGTCCAGCCGGGCAACCGCCCGTCTTCACGTTCGGGCTTTTTGCGGATGTGCAATATGGCGACAAGCCGGATCGGGGGGCTCGACGCTACGGCACGTCGCTGGAGCGTCTGAAGCAATGCGTGGCCGAACTGAATCGGCACGACTTGGATTTCGTGATCCAATTAGGCGATGTGATCGACGGCAACGACAGCATTGAGAAAACCCGACAAGACCTCGACCGGGTCCTAGCCGAGTTTGCGCGGCTCGACGCGCGGCTTTATCACGTGGTCGGCAACCACTGCCTCACGGCCGGTCGAAACGTGTTGCAGAAAAAACTCGAACTCGCTAAACCCTATTACGATTTCGTGCCCCAAGGCGCCTCTGGCTGGCGCATCGTGGTACTGGACGGCAACATTGCGGGCTACGGAGTGCTGGGGAAAGACCAAACCCAGTGGCTTCGCGTGACGTTGGCTAAGGCAACACGAAACGGCGAGCGAGTCATCGTTTTCAATCACTTTCCCTTGTTGAAGAAAGCAGCCCCGCAACACCGCATGAAGAAGGTGGAGCCGCTTCGGACCATCATCAACGAATCCGGCTGTGTCGTGGCCTATCTTGCCGGTCACCAGCACAGCGGCGGCTATACCAACGACGAGGGTATCCACCACGTGACCGTCCAGGGCATGGTCGAAGCCCCAAAACGCAATGCCTACGCGATCGTCGACGTCTTCGAAGACCGAATCACCATCCGCGGATTCGGCAAGGTACCCAACCGTAGCCTTTCGATCAAGAGACGGGTGGCGGCAAAAACCGACACTCGTTGACTCAAGCCGGTCCCCAGGGTGTTGCCCTGGGCTGATAGGTGTGAGCCCTTTGGGCTCCTGTGTCGGGGGACTTGTAGGCAAGGTTCGCTAGAGACGCCGGCTGATATCTTTTGATAGACGGACCACTAGGTTATCCGCCGAGCACCGTGGGGCTGTCGTCAGGTCTGCAACGAATTGGCCGTTTCGCGGTCGAGTTGGGCGAAGAGATTCGCGTGGGCCGCGTCGAGGCTGCCGCGGGGGATCGAGGCCAGGACGCGCCGGGCTTGGGCCGGTTGGCGGGCGTGACGGGCGAGAATCTCGGCCAGCTTCAGGCGGACCAGCGGGGCGCGCTCGGTGTAGTGGCGAAGGTATTCAATCATCAGCGGCACCGATTCGATGTATTCGCCGGCGCGGTGATAACCGGCGATCATCTTGCGAAAATCCTCCTCGGGCAGACGCCAGTTGGTATGCGTCTCGGCCATCTTCCGGTGGGCCGTGTGAGCCAGCTTATAACGGCCCTCGGCGATCGTCAGACGCACTTGCTCCAGGGCCGCCTCGCGGTGTTGCTCCAGGGCCGCTTCGCGGCGTTGTTCGGCGTAGTCCACTCGGATTGGGATCGACTCGCGCAACGCATCGCGCTCCTCGAATGACATCTGATTCCGCCCGGCCCAGACGGAGAAGAGGTCCCAGTTCTCGCAATCGACCCAGTCGAGTTTGAGCATGGCGACGCCGACGCCCAGTCCGAACAGGGCCCCGATCAGATGCAGCGCTTCGCTGCCGTAGGACATGCCCGACAGCAGGGCGAAGATGAACTGCAGGCTGCCCATCAGGGCACAATAGGCGATGATGTTCAGGTCGAAGAGGACCGGCCGGAACCAGATGAACACGAAGCATCCGACTTCGTTCATCGGAGCCCAAACGAGCGCCATGGCCATCAGGCCGAAGATGACGCCCGAGGCGCCGAGCGAGGCGTTGGCCATCGTGCCCGGCACGAGCACCTGCTCCAACGCGCACTGGGCAATGCCCATCCCGAGATAGATCAGCAGGAATCGCCACCAGCCGATCTTGCCCTCGACAATGATCCCAAATCCCCACAAGGCAAACATGTTGCCGAAAAGGTGGGAGAAACTTATGTGCATAAAATTCGCCGAAAGCCACTGCACCGGATGCAGCCCATCGCCGTACCAGAGCGCCCACGGCTCCATCGCCGCGTACGGATCGGGCTGGGTCATGATGTGGAAGAAGAGGACCGTGTTGACGGCGATCAGCCCAACCGTGCCAAACGGCCAGTGATAGATCGGCGCGTCGGTCTTGTAGGGTAGAAACATGGCAACCCGACCCTGTCCAGATCCCTCCCCGCGCCGCCCGTCACCCTGGAACGGCACTCCTTGCGGGGAACCTCCCCTCAAGACCGCATTGTACCCCCAAGGGGGCCTGCCTGCAAAGCTCGTGGGCCGGCACTCCGGTCGGCGCCAGGCCCCGGCAGGCCCAGCCTGATTGTGCGGATCGTAGCGGCGTCCTCCGCCAAGTGGGCGGGGAAATCGGTTCGCCAGGCGGCCTGGGCTCTTTTTGTAACCCATAGATTACGTAGGGCGTTGCGCCCGACTGGGCAACGCCAGGACCGTCACCCGAGCTCCGCCGAAGAACAACCAGCCCGGAGAGTACCTGATGGCTACCGCCGCCGCGCCTAACGTCGATATCGCCGCCGATCCGGACATCCTTCGCGCGATTGTCAGCGCGGTGGAGAGTTGCCTGACGATGTGCGACACGACGGCCAGATGCGTCGGCTACTCGACGGTGCCGGTCCGCGACCCGGGCAACGTCACGGGGCTGATCGGCGTGCACGGCGACGTCTCGGGCTTCGTCACGGTCAACATGGCCGAGCAGGTCGCCCGGGCGGCGGTTGCCGGACTCTTGCAGGAGCACTTCGATCGCCTTACGCCCCAAGTGGTCGACGGCGTCGGCGAGATGACCAACATCATCAGCGGCGGCATCAAGAGCGGCCTGGCCAAGACTCCCTGGGCGTTCAGCCACGTTACCGTTCCTTCGGTGATCGTGGGCAGCAACTACCAAATCGCCTACGCCTCGGGGCTGCAATTCCTCTCGGTCGTCTTCGAGCACAAAAACGAAGAGGCCCTGATGCTCGACGATCGCATGATCCAGGTTGCCGTCTCCCTGATCCGGCTCTGAGATCAATTGTTCCTTGGATCGCCGCAGTTGAGTCTCTTTTTGCCGGCCTCCGTCTCCCGGTTTGTTCTTGGGCTGCTGCAAGTATCCTATTGAATCCTGCATAGTCAATGTTCGTACTTCACCGCCGATGGGCCGCTTGGCGGCCTGATCGGCTCCCCCGGTTAGTGGGAAACGTTCATTGGCAATGCAGACCTCCATAGAGGCCTGTTTGTGTCAAAATTCGCAATCCCATCGGCCTGTCTCGTCTCTTCTCTCAAACCGAATTCACATCGCACATCGTCTCTACAGGTCTGCAAATTTCTTGCCGTCGAAATGGACGTTGAAACGTCAATAACCGTAGAAATTTCGAGCCGTCCTGGTCATTTGCCCGTCATGCGCCCGGCAAAATCTACATGTTTTTCCGTGACAACAAGTTCCCTTTTCCCCGTCGTTTTGTCGGACTCGCGAATAGGGTTTTTCAGGACAATCCCGAGGATGCCTTGGAGGTGAGCTATAGTTGAATTGGGGGTGTGCAAGGCCACATTATGTATTCGCTGCGACGAAGGTCGCGTCCACCCGGCCAAAGGCAACTTGGCCTTAGAGGCAGGGCACATCCGGAGGGCAATCGCAGGCATGGGGCTTGGGTCGGTTTTGCACACCGCGCTGTCGGGCATGGCCGCGGCCGAGAGTCTCTTGGCCGCTGTGAGCAACAACCTGGCCAACGCCCAAACGGCCGGCTACAAACAGTCCCGACCCGTCTTCGCCACGCAAAGCCCTCAGACCTCCAGTCGCGGCGCGGCCGCCGGCGGCGGTTCGGCCGGCTCGAATCCGGTCCAGACAGGCCGAGGCGTTCGGGTCGTCGCCGGGAGCACCGATTTCAGTCAGGGCTCGCTCGTGCTCAATTCCAACCCTTTGAGCCTGGCCGTTAACGGCGATGGATTTTTTGTCGTCGAAGGATCCGACGGACAGCGGCTCTACACACGCGACGGCCAGTTCGGCGTCAACGCGGCCGGCGAGGTCGTCACGTCCGACGGCCTGCGGGTGCTGGGCTATTCGGTCAATGAGAATTTCGAGATCGACTCGAGCCAACTCGGACCGGTTCGAATTCCGACCACTTTACAGGTCGAAACGGACGACGGCGGCACGGCCCACATGACGGGCTTCTCCATCTCGCAAGACGGCCAGATCGAGGGCCGGTTCTCCGACGGCTCGATCCGCGAACTGGGCCAGATCGCCACGGCCACGTTTGCCAATCCCTCAGGCCTCGAGCAGCAAGGCGGAACGCGGTTCGCCGAGGGCCCCAACTCGGGACTGGCCGTGATCGGCAGCCCAGGCAGCGACGGCCGCGGCTCGGTCCTCTCCGGCGCGGTCGAGCTATCCAACACGGACATCGGCCTGAATCAACTCGACATGATGTCGGCCTCGACCCAGTTCCGGGTCAATCTTCAGGTGGTCAGCGCCACAGACCAACTTCTGGACGAACTGGTCGATCTCCGTCGGATCGACTAACCATCATACGCTGACAGTATTCCGACGGTCCCTTGCCTGGAGAGAGCCGGCGACCGCTCCACCGGGGCATCGGAGCCGGTTTGGCGCCGATGCCCCGGCTTCCGCGTTCGGAGACGATTGAAGCCTGCAATATCAACGTGCCAGCTCGTCTGTCTAGAGGCCGCTAAACGGCCTGATCGGCTCCCCGACAGCTTGGCAAGCGTGCTCTGGCACTGCTGACCTCAAAACACAGAGACAGAAAAGCAAGCTGCCCCTGAATCCCCACCCCGCCAAGCATTGAAAACAACGGATATTGTTGCCTGAATCCCCTCCAAAATGGCCCCCAAGAACTTGGTGGTTAGGCAGACATCACGGGGGTTCGCCAGGTACCCCTCTATCTAGCGAGAAACCGTGAAGTTTGTTCACTAGTGTTCTTTGTTGGGGTAAGGTTTTTCCGCCGGAAGCTTGCGATGGCCCCTGTTGACTCTGTAGAATGCCATGCGTCCCCCCCGTTAGAAATCCGTTACCTCGACCCGCTGTTAGGGGATGGTGCGGCGAGCACGTCCTGGTGCGGTCCATGTTCGGGAGACGCCTCCATGTTTCAGGAGCATTCGCCGGCTGACGAGCCGGTCTTTACCGAGAACGACGTCCGCCAGGTGATCCGGCTAGTGGCTCGGACGGCCGCCATGCGCGAGCCGCCGGCGGCCTGCATTCGAGCGATGATGGACGGGCTGTGCGAGTTGGTCGGCGCACCCTATTGGACATGGCTGATCGCACGCGCGACACCAGGTGAACAACGGCCTGTGTTCATCGCTAACCTGACGAATTTGCCGGAAAATATTCGGGAGGATTTTTACCGCTCCTCGACGGATCCCAGCGCGTATGAACCGAACATGCCGCGGCTAGTACAGGAGTCGCGTTCGAGTTCGTTAAGTCACATCACAAGAACGAGACAGCAATTACTCAGCGACGAGGAGTGGTACGAAAGCCTGCACTACCGACAACATCGCGCGCCGGCCAATCTGGACCACTGCATGTACTCGCTTTGTCCGCTGAAGCTCGAAGGCGTGCCGATTGTCCTTTCGGTAGGCTTGCACCGTACCCACGATCAACAGCCGTTCAACGAGCGAGAACGCCGTCTTGCCCACCTTTTGTTGACCGAGGCCGATTGGCTCCGGACCGCCCTGGTTCCGCCCGACGAAGGCGTCACCATGCAGAGCCTCGCGCCCCGCGAGCGCCAGACGCTCATGTTTTTGATGGACGGCCACTCTTCGAAGCAAATCGCCACGAAGATGGGCATCAGCATTCACAGCGTCAACGATTACCTCAAGACCATCCACCGCCATTACGGCGTATCGTCCCGCTCGGAGCTGTTTTCCTACTTTCTGACCGGCCAGAACCAGGATGCCTTGCGAGACTGATGGCCCTTGTGAGCCAGACGTCTCACTTGAGCATCTTGGCCAGCTCCGGATCCGCCTGGGGTAACTCCTCGACGATCAGCCCGGCGATGGCCTTGGCGCCTTTGGCGTTGAAATGGCTCCGGTCGCCCTTGGGCTGAAGTTCGGCGCCGCCGACGTCGCCGAGGCGTTCGAACAGGGCGATGCTTTTCGGGTGGAGGTCGATTACGGGTGTGTTCGTTTCCTTGCCGACCTCGCGGACGGCGGCCGCGTAGGGAGTCAGGCTGGACTTGATCTTGCCGTTCTCGTCGAACTTCCGCCGGGTCATCGGCGTGATCAGGATCGGCTTGGCCCCGATTTTTCGGGCTTCGGCGACGTAGATCTTCAAGTTGTCCTTGAACGTCGTCTTTGGATCGGTCTGGCGTTTCGGGCCCTTGCCGGGGCAGTCGTTGTGGCCGAACTGAATGAACAGATAGTCTGGCTTCTCGGCCAGTGCCTTCTTAAAGTGGCCCTCGTTCATGTAGCTCTTCGAGCTGCGTCCGCTTTTGGCCCAGTTGATAACTTTAACATCGTCGGAAAAGAACCCTTTCAACGCGCCGCCCCAGCCGGCGTGATTAGTGGCTGTGGAATCACCAATCAGGACGATTCGAACAGGCTTTTTTTCCTCGGCCTGGGCCAACACGGATCCCAGGATGAAGGCGGTGATTGCAAGGCAGGCCGTCGCCCACGGTCGAATGGGTCTTGATGGATTCATGTCGCTCCTCATAGTGATCGTTTTCTGTCATTCTGGATGGGAAGTAGTTCCCAAACGGATTGCCAACCTTGATTATAGACGTTTCTTGCGGTGACGGCGAGCCAGCACGGGCCGATTGTCCGGTCCAATGGGGCATGATAGAATGGAGGCGTGCCGCCCGGGCACAACATCGTGTCGTGCCCGGCCCACCTGTTGCACGACCGATTGCCCCGCCTTCCCTCTTGACGAGAGGTTCCTGCCATGACGCCCGTCGTTCGTTGCCCGTTTGGTCTTGCGCGTGCCGTGACGATCCTGCTTTTGATTGCCGTGGGGCCGGTCATTGCGCCGAACCTCGCCCAGGCCGACGAACCGGACAAGCGGCCGAACCTGTTGTTCGTGATCGTGGACCAGATGCGGGGCTCGGCCATGGGCTTCCTGGGCGAAGAGCCGGTCGTCACGCCCAATCTGGACCGGTTTAGCAAGGAAGCAGTCGTCTGCACGCACGCGGCCAGCAACTATCCAATCTGCAGTCCCTTTCGGGCGATGTGGATGACCGGCCAGTATCCGCACCGTAACGGCGTGATCAACAACTGCAATAGCCAGACAGCTCCCTACGGAGTCAAACTGAAGACCAACACCCGATGCTGGTCCGATGTATTAAAAGGCAACGGCTACGCGACCGCCTACCTGGGCAAGTGGCACCTCGAAGCGCCTCACAAGCCGTTCGTCAAGTGCTCGAACAACCGGCGCGGCTCGGCGTGGAACGAATGGACCCCGCCTGGCCGGCGACATGGTTTCGATCGCTGGTACGCCTACAACACGTACGACATGCACCTGCGCCCGTTGTACTGGTCCAACGACGCGGGCCGGGACGGGTTTCACTACGTCGACCAGTGGGGCCCGACGCACGAGGCCGACCTGGCGATCCAATACATCCAGAACAAGGACGGCCGCCAGCGCGACCCGGACAGGCCGTTCGCCCTGGTCGTGTCGATGAACCCGCCGCACATGCCCTACCACTTGCACCCGAAAGAGTACCTGGCCCCTTATGCAAAGCTGACCGACGAACAACTCGCAACACGGCCCAATATTCCGCCGGCTGGGACCAAGTGGGGTGATCACTATCGAAAGCACATCCGCGACTATTTCTCAATGATCACCGGCATTGACGCCCAGTTCGGCCGGATCCTCGATGCTCTGAAGGCGGCCGGCTTGGAAGACAACACGCTGGTCGTCTTCACCTCCGACCACGGCGACTGCCTGGGCATCCACGACCAGGTCACGAAGAACGTCGCTTACGAAGAGTCGATGCACATCCCGCTGATGTTCCGCCTGCCCGGCGCGTTGAAACCGCGGCGGGACGATGTGCTTTTCTCGGTGCCCGACTTGCACCCGACGCTTCTGGACCTGCTGGGCCTTGGCGACCAAATCCCCTCGACCGTCGAGGGCACAAGCCGCGCGTCACTTCTAAGAACGGGCCAAGGCGACCGGCCCACGTCGCAGCTCTATCTCCGCATCCCGTGTGAATACCCGGCCTTGGGCTGCCGCGGCGTCCGCACCCACACCCACACCTTGGTCCTCGAACGCCAGCCCGGCAAGAAGCAGATCACTCGCCTCTACAACAACGTGGCCGATCCCTACCAACTCCAGAACCTGGCCAAGGACCGGCCGAACCTAGTCGAGCGCCTCATCCGCGACGAACTCCTCCCCTGGCTCCGCCGGACGGGCGATCCATGGGCGAAGGACCAACGGTGAGAAACATACCGCATACCCCTCGCACGCGGGGCATCTCGCAATGATCCTCCGTTCATACGGCTTGGTCGTGCTCTCTCCTCGTCGGTTTTCGGAACCGTACCGGGAAATCCTCCACCTCACCCCCTTCTTGTGCCGAAAACCGTTTGACCAGACGAGGATGCGTGATTAGTATTGCAAGATTCGCTTGCGCGAGCGGGCGAAAAGAAAGGAAAGGAATAGGAAACTCACGTGATGAACACTCACCGGATTCAAACACCTGTGGGAGGCGACTCCTGTCGCCGATCGCGCCCCAACCGGCGCGCGGTCGGCGACAGGAGTCCTTTCCCGCAGGTCGGTGCCTAGGCTCCGCCGGGTCGGCCGCCTCGGCGAAACCGACCTTCCGACACGGGACCCTGGCACACGCTCACTCCATGCGGTCTTTCCCCGCTGGAAGGCCCGCCACCAGAACCTTGACCACCGATCGTGTGTCTTCCCCTAGCTCCACCGGCTGGGAGATGCACAACCGGCGAATACAACACAACACACAATCCAACAACCCACGCGACTCACTCGGCAAACGAACGATGAACCTCCGACAACTGCGAAACATCGGCATCTCGGCTCACATCGACTCGGGCAAGACCACGCTCAGCGAGCGGATCTTGTTCTACGCCGGACGAATTCACCGAATGGGCGAGGTCCGCGGCGAGGGCGCTACGCTCGACTACATGGAACTCGAAAAAGAGCGCGGCATCACGATCACCAGCGCGGCCACCAGCGTCGACTGGCAAGGCTCGCGGATCAACGTGATCGACACGCCCGGCCACGTCGATTTCACCATCGAGGTCGAGCGAAGCCTCCGCGTACTGGACGGGGCCGTGCTGCTTCTGTGCGCGGTCGGCGGGGTGCAGGCCCAATCGATCACGATCGACCGTCAGATGCGGCGCTACGGCATTCCCCGACTGGCGTTCATCAACAAGATGGACCGTACCGGGGCCGATCCGCTGGGCGTCGTCAAACAACTCCAAGAGCGGCTCGGCTGCGAGACGCTCCTGCTCCAACTGCCCATCGGCGCCGAGGCCGATTTCCAGGGCGTCGTCGACCTGGTCGCCGAAGAAGCCGTCTATTTCGACGGACCCAACGGCGAGAAAGTCCGCCGCGAGGCCATCCCGGCCAACATGGTCGACGAAGCCGCCGCCGCGCGCCGGCACATGCTCGAAGACCTGTCCATGTACAGCGACGAACTGCTCGAAGCGCTCTTGTCCGAGGAGTCCGTGCCGCAGACGCTCGTTCGGCAGGTCATCCGCAAGGCGACGCTCGCCCAGCAGATCACGCCGGTCCTGATGGGCACGGCCTATCGCAACAAGGGCGTGCAGCCGCTGTTGGACGCCGTGGTCGATTACCTGCCCTCGCCCTTGGACTGCCCGACGACGGCCCACGGCGCAGACGATCCGGCCGAAGAGATCGTCCTGCAAGCCGATCCCAACCAGCCGGCCGTGGCGATGGCGTTCAAAATCGTCGAGGACCCGCACGGAACGCTCACGTTCATGCGGATCTACCAGGGCACGCTGGCCAAGGGTCAATCGTACTACAACCAGCGCACCGGGCGGCAGGAACGCCTCGGGCGGATGGTCCGGATGCACGCCGACCAGCGTGAAGAGCTATCCGAAGCCTCGGCTGGCGACATCGTGGCCGTGATGGGGCTCGACACGGCCAGCGGCGATACGTACTGCGCCCAGCGCAACTACGCCCTGCTCCAAAACATGCACGTGCCCGAGCCGGTCATTCAGATGGCCGTCGCCCCGATGGACCGCGAAGGGGCCGGACGCCTGGCCAAGGCCCTGCAGCGGTTCCGACGCGAGGACCCGACGTTCCGCGTGACCAACGACGAAGAGACCGGCGAGACCCTGATCGGCGGGATGGGCGAGCTGCACTTGCAGATCTACGTCCAGCGGATCCAGCGCGAATACCGCGTCGACGTTGAGGTCGGCCAGCCCAAGGTGAGCTACCGCGAAGCGCCGACCCAACCGGCCAAGTTCGAGGTTCGCCACCGCAAACAGACCGGCGGCTCCGGCCAATACGCCCACATCATCGGCCGGTTCGAACCCTTGCCCGAGGACGCCGAAGAGCCGTTCCTCTTCGAAGAGCACGTCACCGGCGGACGCATCCCGAAGCAATACATCCCAGCCGTCGAAAAGGGTTTTCGCAGCCTGTTGCGCAAAGGGCCCGTGGCCGGATTCCCCGTCGTGGGCCTGGCCGTCCACCTGGACGACGGTTCATTCCATGAAGTCGACAGCTCTGACCTGGCCTTCCAGACGGCCGCCCAGATCGCGATGCGCGAGTTCTTTTCCCGCACGAAGCCCGTCCTGTTGGAACCGGTTATGAAGATCGAGATCGAATGCCCCTCGACCTTCCAAGGCGCCGTGGTCGGCGACCTGACCGGCCGCCGCGGCATGGTGATGGGCGCGAAAATCACCGGCCCCACCGTCCGCGTCGAAGGCGAAGTCCCCCTGGCCGAAACGTTCGGCTACTCGACCAGCCTCCGCAGCCTCACTCAAGGCCAAGGCACCTTCACCTTGGAGTTCGCTCGCTACAACCGCCTCTCGCCGGCTCTGGAACGGACCATCATCGAAGAACGACGGAAAAAGATGGCAACGGGGGCAGTGTAGAAAGCCTGGGAAAAGCACGCTTCGGGAAAGCCGGTGCCCTTTTCGACATTATTTCTCTTTATTCTCCTGCCCTACGCCCTGCCACCTTTTATTGAGGTCTGCATTGCCAATGAACGTTTCCCGCTAACCGGGGGAGCCGATAAGGCCGCGAAGCGGCCCATCGGCGGTGAATCACGAACATTGACTATGCAGGAATCAATAAAAGTAGGGAACCGCGCCAGTTACATGTCAGAAGCATGGCGGCGGTTCGCGAAAAGAACGACTTTCCCAATCCGTATCACTAAGAGCTCATCTACGAGACGTCTCCACCCCCCCTTTCGCAGTGACTCCGAACGAGTTGGCAAGGCCCCGCCTCACGACGGATTTTTTCAGCAGAGGCCTGAATTGGGCCGATGAAGAATGAATGCTATGGGGCAGGTTCTTTCTTGCGGTGTTTGTCGGCGATTTTCCTTCCCCCATCTCAACGGAGACAACTGGATGCGTTCCGCTATACGGCGCAGATGAACCGGTTCACTTTGCGGGCGTGGCGTCCGCGGGACCGATTTGACTGCGGCTGTCATGGCAGGCGCGTGGCATCGAGTTGCCTCCGCCCGCCGATAGCCGTTTTTTTCCATGCTTGCGCGCGCTTCGCGGCGTAGGCTTGCCCTCGCGCTTTGCGTCGAGCGTCTTTCCGGCATGTCTCAAGGAGTACTTGCCATGCGACGTCCGTTCTTCCTGGTTTTAATTTCAGTGGCAACCTTTCTTCTTGGAAACATGGCGACTTCCCTGTTCGCTCAGGAGATCCAGTTCGGCGATCCGACCACACCCTTGTTACCCAAGAAGGCCTCGCCAAAAGAGCCCTATCCATGGCTGAACAGCTATCCCATGAGTTTCTTCACCAAGACGCGGTCGGCAAAGCTGGTCGGCAAAGGGCACCTCTCGCTCTGCATGAAGTTCCAGACTTTTGATTACGACGCAAGACGGGTCGGCGGGGCGTATCAACCTTTCGGTCCTGACGAAAGCTACCGCTGGTTCCAGAACACGTTCGTCGCGAAATACGGATGGGCCGAGAATCACCACCTCGTTTTGGGTGTCCCGTATGTATGGACCGGCTATCATCTCGGCGCCAACCACATGGAAACCAATCAGTTGGGAAACGTGTTCCTGTTCGACAAGTGGGCCCTGATCAAGGAAACGCCTTATGTGCCCGCGGTCTCCTTCGACACGTGGATTTTCTTCCCCACCGGCGACACCTCCGAAAAGTGCGGCTGCGACGATACATCGGTCCGGTTCACGACCACGGTTTCCAAGGCGTTTCGCAATAAGCTCAGCTTGCACTTCAATCCCGGCTATACGATCAATTGCGGATACGGTTCCGATTGTGTTGAAATCAATTCAGCGATTATCTGGACGCACTGGAAGAAGCTCTGGCCGGCCGTCGAGTACAACTATTACCATAAGTACGGCAAAGGGCAGTGCCACGACGTCGTCCCGGGCGTCATCTGGAAATATGCCAAGGGAGCGTCTTTCAAACTCGGAGTCGTGATCAATGCCGATTCGACCATGTCGTATCGCGACGACGTGGGCATGGTCATGAAGTTCTTCTACCGGTTCTGACCGATTTTCCCGCCATGACATTCAATCAAGGAAATGCGCAATGAAAGGAAAGACGTCTCTTGTCGTCGTCCTGTTTGTTCTATCATGTATCGTCGGATGCCGCGATTCGCGCGCGCCGTCGAACAAGGCCGAGGATGCCTTGGGGCCCTCGCCTGTCACCCTTCGCGTCGGCCATGTGGGGCACGACCATCACACCGCTCTGTTCGTGGCCCTGGATCGCGCTGACGAGTACGAAAAGGAGACGGGCCTTTCACTTGAAATGGTGGAAGACCAGAAACGCTACACCCTGTTCGACGGTGATCGAAAAGTGGCCGACTTGGAGATCGTCCAGGTCGGCGGCGGGGCCAAGATGCCCACGGCACTGGCGCAGGGCGTGATCGACGTCGGGCTGGGTGGCGTGGCCGCCGTGCTGGCGGCTCGCGATAGCGGCGCACCCGTTCGGCTCATCGCCCCGTTGCATTCCAAGGGGGACATGCTCGTGGTCCGGCCCGACCTGCCGGTGAAAAATTGGAAGGAGTTCGTCGCCCTGGTCAAATCGAGCCCCAAACCCCTGCGGATCGGCTACAAGAGCCCGATGGCCGTGGCCAAACTCGTCTTCGAAGACGCCCTGCGGCACGAAGGCATCCAATTTAGCGGGAATCCCTCCCAAAAGGACGTTCAAGTGTATATGATTAACGTCAAGGGTGGCGGAAAGTTGAACGTTTCACTATCCGAAGGGCTTGTGGACGGCTACGTCGGCAACAACCCGTTCCCGGCCATCGGCGTCGAAAAGCACATCGGCAAGATCGTCTCCGACCTGGAGGACTTGCCGCCCGGCCGCTTTCGCAATCATCCCTGCTGCTGCGTGGCAGCCAATATCAAGGCGGTCGAAGACAAACACGAGGCGGTTGCCGATCTGCTGGCCCTGCTGCTCGCGGCGAACGAAACCATCAACAACGACCAGGACGCCGCCGTCCAAAGCGCCTGCCGCTGGATCGGCACGAGTGAAACCGTCGAAAGGGCAAGCATCCCCACCAGCGGTTACTCCCTCGAACCAGACGCCGCCTGGCGCGAGTGCATGCGGGTCTGGCTCGCGGCCATGAACGACCTTGGCGTTTTCCAAGGCAAGCTCCAAGGACTCGAAGAAAACGAAGCAGCGTCGGTCGCCTATGATTTTTCGTTTCTTGAAGAAGCCCGAAAGCGACGCACCAAAGGATCCGGCCAGAAGCCCTAGAACCCCGCGCGGGGCCACGATTCTGGGCTGGACCATGGTCCCGGCCGCGCTGCTGGTCGCTTGGTTCTTCGGAGCGAGGTGGATCGACCAGCCGTGGCTCTATCCGTCGCCGGTCCGGGTGGCCGATCAATTGGCGCACCCGCTGCGCGACCATTTCGGCCTGGGATCCCTGGCCGACAACACGCTGATCAGCCTGGTTCGCGTGTTGATCGGTTTCACCCTGGCAGCCCTGCTGGGCGTCACGCTCGGCCTGGGGTTGGGCTGCGTTTCGGCCTTGCGCGGCTTGTTCGAGCCGCTGGTCGAGATCCTCCGGCCTCTCTGTCCGATCGCTTGGCTCCCCTTCGCCATCGCCGTGTTCAAACTCCAGACCTTGCCGCAGTTGTTCGGCGTCGCCCACAGCCGGACGATTTTCGACCACGTGCAACTGGGAATGATTTTCATCCTCTTCTGGGGCGGGTTCTTTCCGATCTTCACCTGCACGCTCGACGGAGTCCGCGGAGTCCGCCGGAATTACTTGAGCCTTGCCCGAATGCTCGGGGCCGGTCCCTGGCAACGCTTCCTGCACGTCTTCTTGCCCGCTTCGTTGCCGATGATCCTCACCGGTTTTCGCCAGGGCCTCGGGCTGTGCTGGTTTGTCATTATCGCGGCCGAGATGCTGCCGGGCAGCGACAGCGGGATCGGCTACCTGCTGCTCTACGCCGCCGATTTGTGCGCAATGGACGTGGTGATCGCTTCGATGGTCATCATCGGCGTCATCGGCGCGCTGCTGAACTTCACGATGCGCGCGACCATGCAGGCATTCCTCCGCTGGCACGGGAAGGAAATCTGACGCCATGAGCGCGACCGATCCCAACAAGAGTTCCCCGACCTCGGATCAAGTCCTGATCGCGCGGCAGGTGAACAAGACGTTCTTCTCGACCTCCGGCGACAAGGTCGAAGCCCTGCGCGCGGTCGATCTGTCGGTCGGCCGGGGCGAGTTCGTCGTCCTGATCGGTCCGACGGGCTGCGGCAAGACCACGCTCTTGAACATCCTCGGCGGCCTCGATTCGCCCGACGGCGGCGAGATCCGATTCGCCCCCGGGTTCCGGCGCGAGGACGGCCTGGCCTACGTGTTCCAGCACTACACGCTTTTCCCCTGGCGAAAGCTGCTGGCCAACGTCGCCTTCGGCCTCCAGATGCGAGGCGTCCCGCGCCGCCGGCGCAACGCGCGTGCCCGGGACCTGCTCCAGCGGGTCGGCCTGGCCGATTTCGAGCGCGCCTATCCCCACGAACTCTCGGGCGGCATGCGTCAACGGGTCGCCCTGGCCCAGGCCCTGGCCGTCGAGCCGAGCGTCCTGCTCATGGACGAACCGTTCGGCGCGTTGGACGACGCGACTCGCAAGGACCTGCAACAACTGCTCATCGACCTGTGGCAAACGACCAGCATGAGCGTTCTCTTCGTCACGCACAATATCGACGAGGCCGTCATCTTGGCTAGTCGGATCTGCGTTCTTTCAGGCCGCCCCGGCAGAGTTGTCCAGGATATCCCCGTTTCCCTGCCGCGACCGCGCGATCACCTCGCACAACCGTTCACCGACCGACTCCTGATCGTGCGGCAAGCACTATACTCCGATACCTGAATACAAGGCTGGTTCAAGTGCTGAAGCAACCAAACGAAGAGTTTTCCTGACGGAGAGATCTCCCCTTCGACCTGTCTCCCCAGTCTATCTAAAGCCAAGGAACATACATCCTGTAGTCTGCCTGTTACAACCGCCTCTCGATGGCGCTGGAACGGGCCATCATCGAAGAACGGCGGAAGGAGACAGCGGGCGCGACACGGTGAGATTACGCGATGACCTCTCGGCAGATGAAGGCGGCCATACCCGAACTTGCAGCAACAGAAACGAGAGCTGAAGGGGTGTCGTCGTGAGGCAGAGTTGCATAAGGTCAACGACTCATTAGAGACCCACGCCGTACGGCATGCTTCCTGCTCAGTCTCGTGACGGTCTGTCCACCAGCCGCCCGTCGGTGAGGCGAAGATGTTGTTGGGCCGTCGCTTCGAGAAAGGCCGGGTCGTGAGAGATGAGGAGCATCGCTTGGGGCAACCCGTTGAGGAGTTGGACCAGTCGGGTAACGGTGTCCGGCTCGAGGCCGGTGGTCGGCTCGTCCAGCAGGAGCACGTCGGGTCGCATGGCCAGCACCGTGGCCAAAGCGACGAGACGCTTCTCGCCGCCGGAGAGGTGATGGGTCAGGCGCGATTCGAATCCGGCCAGGCCGAGTTGCCCGAGCGTCTCGGCGACGATCGTCCGGACCTCCCCGCGGGCCTTGCCCTGGTTCAACGGCCCGAACGCGACGTCCTCGGCCACGGTGGGGCAGAAGAGCTGGTCGTCGGCGTCCTCGAACAGCAGGCCGACCCGTTGCCGCACTTCATGAAAATCGGCCTCACGACGGCGTTCTTGGCCGAAGATCACCACCCGGCCGGCCGTGGGCCGGAGCAGCCCGACGATCAGGTGCAAGAGCGTCGTCTTCCCGCAGCCGTTGTGCCCGGCGATGCCGATCCGTTGGCCCGGGAGCAATTGCACGTCGCATCCCTGCAGCACGGGCCGCCCGGGCTCGTACTGGAAATCGATCGCGTCGAGTTGGACCACCGGCTCGTTCACGACCACTCCATCAGAATCAAACCGACCATCAAGACGCTCGACACCACGGCGAACGGCACGTCGATCCTCGAAAAGGCGAAATGATCCAAGAGGTAGAACCGCCCTCGGAAGCCGCGGCATTTCATCGCGTCGACGATCCGCTCACCCCGCCGGGCACTGTTGACCAGCAACATGCCGACCAGGTAGCCGTAGGTCCGGAACGTGTGCCGGTTGCAGCCGGGTCGGAACCCGCGTACCCGCGCCGCGTCGTGCAACCGGGCCGCCTCGCGCTCGAGCAGCCCGAGGTAACGCACCGTGAACAGCAACAAGTGTACCAGCTTGTCCGGCGCACGCAGATGGGCCAGGGCGTGACCCAGCTCGGGCAGTTCCAACGTGCCGATCAAGGCCATGACGGCCAGCAGGATGGCGTTGCCCTTGACGGCGATCGACACGGCCAGCCAGACGCCTCGGCCCGCGACTGCCACCGGCCCGACATGAATAATCGGCTCGCCCCGCGCGGTCAGCGGCAGCATGACCAGCAACATAAGCATCACCACATTCAGCGGCAGCAACCGTCTCGCCACATGCCCTGGTCCCAGCCCCGCCAACCACACGGCCACCAACCCGGCCGCCAACGCCACGCCCAACACCTCCGGCCGGTTGCAGACTGCCACAACCACCGAAAAGACCACCGCCGCAACGAGCCGGGCTCGCGGATCGACGCGCAGGAGAAGCGGTTTTGGGGTTGCGTGGTTGAGCATGGGGGCTTGGGACTCGGGGCTCGGGGTTCGGGATTCATATCTCCCCTCTCCCTTTGGGAGAGGGGCCGGGGGTGAGGGAATGAAGAGTGGTTAGTGGCTTTTGAACAGTGGCTAGTGCTTTGTCAACGCTTAATTTGGGGATTGGGTGCCACTGGCTCCGCCAGTGATTTCTCGGACGTACATCACATCAACGGCACTGGCAGAGCCAGTGGCACCCCAATTCTTAGCTCTGACAATGCACTAGTACCTCATTACAGTTGGATTTGTGGGTGGCATTGGCGTCTCGCCAGTGTCCTAGGGACAAACACTGGCGAGACGCCAGTGCCACCCATGTTCTGAACCTTAAATGTCACCGATGTCCTGACGGTTCCCGGTTCCTAGCCACTAACCACTAACCACTAACCACTATTCCCCACCCGCCCTCACCCGGCGGCTGCGCCGCCACCCTCTCCCAAAGGGAGAGGGGAGCCTTGGATCAGGTCTTTTCTTTTCGTCGACCGAGAAAGTAAAAAGAAATGCCGGCCAGGCCGAGGATGTAGCCGATGCCGCCGAGAATATCGCGAACCTTGGACGCTCTTTCCAAGCTGTGTACTTCGATTTGCAGCCGGCTTAACTGATCCAACACCTCTTTTCGCCAGGCTTGCTCGTCGGCGGCGTCATGGTCCGATTCGTCATGATTGTGCACTGGACTAACGGTCGCTTCATGATCGTGATCGCCCGCTGTATGGTCGTGGTCGGCCGGCGGCTCCTCGTCGTGGTTATGCTCGGCGGGAAGACTCTGGGGCAACCGCGCCTCGGGCAGGGTCTTTTCGACGCCATGCCCTCCGCCGGCGTTGACGACGAACCGGTGATCGCATCGCCGCGTGGCCGTGTAGGCGAACTCTCCCTTGTCGTCCGTCTTGGCCGAGCCGATCTTGAAACCGTCGGGATCGAAGACGTAGACCTGGGCGTTGGCCACGGGACTGCCCTCGCCGTAGTCGGCCC